>VGDY01000001.1 GCA_016869555.1 Alphaproteobacteria bacterium
CGCCGCGCCAAAAGGCCGGACATATGACCGAAACCCGCCACCCAGGTTCTCCGCGCCGAGAAAAAACCGCTTGCCAAGCGGGGCCGTCCACATATGACAATCCTTGCTTCGTCGCGGAATCCGCGACGACGACGATGTCTCCCGGAAGCACCCGCGGGTCCGCCGCCGCGCCGCTGCGAATAGCATCAAAATCGTAGCGCGCGACGGCGCGTGCGCCGTCGACCGTACGAAAGATCACCACGTCGCTCGATGACACGTCTCGATCGAGTCCTCCGCCTTTCGCGATCACCTGCATGAGCGATTCGCTCCCGCGCAGGGGAAAAACGCCAGGGGATCTCACCGCGCCTGAGACAGTGACCCGCTGGCTGTTATATTCCTTGACGAAGACGGAGACCTGCGGCGATTTTATGTAGCGCGCGTCGAGCCGCGACGCGATTTCGCGCTCCAGCTGGGACGGGCTCTTTCCGGCGGCCGTCATCTGCCCGGTCAACGGAAAATTGATGGTTCCGTCCTCTGCGACCTGCAAGCTTTTGGACAGGTCCGGCGCCTTGAAGACGGTAACGTCCAAAACATCCTGTGGGCCAATCAGATAGCCTTTGGCGCCCGGCGTCGAGACCCCGATATATTCGCTCGCCGCCCGCTCGATTTCCGCCCGGTCGCCGATCGGTCCTGGCGCGACTCCTCTCTCGCTCTGCACTCCCGTGCAGGCGGCCAAAAGAACGTTAAGCCCCAACCCGACGGCTGCCGCGGCAAACGTTCGCGCGTATCCCGCCCTTGCGTGCTCAGTTGCGCGCATCGCTCCTTACACCGCTTCCAAGTATTTGGAAAACTTCAACTTAACGATCGCTCGTACGCCGGTCTTTTCGCGGCTCGGCTGCCGTCCCCCTAAGATCACACCGCCTAGGGGCGGAATGCCGCAGAAGGCGAATAAGATATTAGATTTCAATAATTTAAAGCATTTTCGATGCGAACATTCGCGATCGGCCATTCCAGCGCGCGTGCGCGCACCATCGATCCATCTATCGCTCCCCAAGGTCGAGTCTCCATTCGCTCGCCTCTCATAGTATAATACCTCGCCTGAGCCTCAAGCGAAAGACCGTCTAGCTCGTTGGAATGAACTGCGTGAATAGAATGGCAACAAGCCGGAACGCTTGAATGGATGCTCCGTAAGTCCGCGTAATTTCATCATAGTCCCGCCGAAGGCGGAATTCTTCGCAATCATACGGCGACTTTCGTTTTTCTTTGAAACACGCCGCACACCCACCGCATAACTTTTGGATTAAAGGTCTGACTCGAAATAAACCTATTTTGTGTCAAGGTCTTGCGATGCATCGCGTAAGGGTGCGGCGGCGCGCGACGAGGAGCCATGCGACTGCGCTGAAAATTGTCGCTTCGAACTCCTTTGGAGGCACGGCGGCTACCCAGCCGCGCGAAGATCCGTTCGGCCTTTGCCTTTCAATGCGGCGGGCGCGCGAATCCGCAGCCGGGAGATTCGGTTGACTTGCGCCGGCTGGGAATTTAAAAGCCCAGCCACATCTCTACGGAGAAACCGATCCCAGCCGAGCCGTCCGAGAGGCGGCAGGCCAACGCCCGGCAGCGCGATGCGCCCCCGGGCGCGATATGCTTTGAAATGCGTCGTGAGATCGTGAGGTAGTGAGTGGACGGGGCGCCCGCCACTCACTATTCACTACCTCGCCACTCACTCTCCTCACTACTCACTCTCCACCAGGAGACGCCAAGTCATGTTCGAGAGCCTTTCCGACAAGCTCTCCGGCATTTTCGACAAGCTGACGCGGCGCGGCGCGCTTTCCGAAGCCGACGTCAACGAGGCGCTGCGCGAAATCCGCCGCGCCCTGCTCGACGCCGACGTCGCGCTCGACGTCGTGCGCTCCTTCGCCGACAAGGTCCGCGACCGGGCGGTGGGCGCCGGCGTCATCAAATCGGTGACGCCCGGCCAGATGGTCGTGAAAATCGTCAATGACGTGCTGATCGAGACGCTCGGCCAGGACGCGGCGCCGATCGATCTCGCCGCCACGCCGCCGGTCGCGATCATGATGGTGGGCCTGCAGGGCGCCGGCAAAACCACGACCGCGGCCAAAGTCGCCAAGCGCTTGAAAGAGCGCTACGGCAAGCGCGTGCTGATGGCCTCGCTGGACGTTAAGCGGCCCGCCGCGCAGGAACAGCTCGCCGTGCTCGGCCGGCAGGTCGAGGTCGACACGCTGCCGATCGTGGCCGGCCAGACCCCGGTGCAGATCGCCAAGCGCGCGATGGAGGCCGCCCGGCTGCAGGGCTTCGATGTCGTTCTGCTCGACACCGCCGGCCGCACCCACATCGACGAGCCGCTGATGGCCGAGATGGCGGAGATCAAGACCTCCGCCAAGCCGCACGAAATCCTGCTGGTCGCCGACGCCCTGACCGGCCAGGACGCGGTCAATCTCGCCCAGAATTTCGATGAACGCGTCGGGCTGACCGGCATTGTATTGACGCGTATGGACGGCGACGGCCGCGGCGGCGCGGCGCTCTCCATGCGCTATGTCACCGGCAAGCCGATCAAGCTGATTGGCGTCGGCGAGAAGATGGACGCGCTCGACGAGTTCTCGCCGACGCGCATCGCCAACCGCATTCTCGGCATGGGCGACATCGTCGCGCTGGTCGAAAAAGCCGCCCAGGCGATCGACGCCGAACAGGCCCGCAAGGCCGCCGAGCGGATGGCCAAGGGCAAGTTCGATCTGCAGGACCTTTGCGATCAACTCGCCCAGGTCGAAAAAATCGGCGGGCTCGGCGGCATCATGGGCCTCCTGCCCGGCGTCGCCAAGATGAAGGACCAGATCGCCGCTTCCGGCTTCGACGATAAAATGGTGAGGCGCCAGCGCGCCATCATTCTGTCGATGACGCCCAAGGAACGGCGCAATCCCGATCTGCTCAAAGCCTCCCGCAAGAAGCGGATCGCGGCGGGCTCGGGCGTCAAGGTCGAGGAGATCAACAAGCTCCTGAAGCAGCACCGGCAGATGGCCGATCTGATGAAATCCTTCGGCGCGGGAAAACGCGGCGGGATGATGGGCAAGGCCGCGCAAATGATGGGGCTTGGCCCCGGCATGCAGATGCCGTCCCAGGAAGAGCTGCAGCAGTTGCAGGCGAAACTTGGCGTCCAACAGCCGAAGGGCGCCCCCGGCGGCATTCCGGCGGCGCCGCCGCCCGATCTTTTCAACAAGCCGAGCCTGCCGGGGCTCGGCGGCGGACTGCTGAGCGGGCTCAACCCGTTCGGAAAGAAGAAGTGACGGCAGTCGGCAATCGGCAATCGGCAGTAGGACTCCTGCCGACTGCCGAAGACCGACAGCCCCATCCCAACGAAACAGGAAAGAAACCATGTCGCTGAAAATTCGTCTCGCCCGCGGCGGCGCCAAGAAGCGCCCCTTCTATCGCGTCGTCGTCGCCGATTCGCGCTCGCCGCGCGACGGCCGCTACATCGAGAAGATCGGCCATTTTGATCCGTTGAAGGAGAAGGATTCGGCCGACCGTCTGGTGCTCGATGCCGAAAAGGCGAAAGCCTGGATGGAAAAAGGCGCCCAGCCGACCGATCGCGTCGCCCGGCTGCTCGACGGCCTCGGCCTGTTGAAGCGCGAGGCGCGCAACAATCCGCAGAAGGCGCAACCCAAGAAGAAGGCGCAGGAGCGCGCCGCCGCCGCGGCCGAAGCCGCTGGCAAGGCCGCGGAAGCGCCGGCGGCGTAAATCTTCTGTGCGCGATGTTTCATTCGCCCTCATTCTGAGGAAATCGAATGAAAGAGCCCGCAAAGGCGCTCGTCCTCCTCGGCCGTTTCGGCGCGCCGCATGGGGTGCGCGGCGAAATCCGGCTGCAGAGCTTTACGAGCGATCCGCTGGCGATCGCCGCCTATGACGGAATCACCGACAAAGGCGGCGCGCGAAAATTCAAGCTGCTGTCCGTGCGTCCGCAGGGCAAGGACATGCTCGTCGCCAGGGTCGATGGCGTCGACGATCGCAAGGGCGCGGAGGCGCTGAACGGCGTCGAACTTTATCTGCCGCGCGAAAAACTGCCCGCGCCGGATGAGGACGAATTCTATATCGCCGATCTCATAGGCCTTCGCGCCAAAACGCCGGACGGCGTGGAAATCGGCGTGATCGTCGCGGTGAGGAATTTCGGCGCCGGCGACATTCTCGAAGTCGCGCCGGCGGCGGGCGGCGAGACGCTGATGTTTCCTTTTACGAAAGCGGTCGTTCCGACCGTGGACCTTTCCACCGGGCGCGTCGTCCTGGAGCCGCCTGCCGACGTCGAGGAAAATTCTTGAGCGCTTCCTTCGCATAGGCCGCGTGACGAGCAATCTCTAACGCCACATCCGGAATCCGGCGCCATTCACCACGTTCGAATGATGCGAGAATGTCGTCTTCGAGCTGGCGCTCTTCGTCCATTTCACGCTCCCGAGCCTGTCGCCGCCGCAGGGCGCACGCTTTTCGATTATAGACGCCCCATGCCATAACCACACGCCATGTTCCGCGCCACGGTCCTCACCCTCTTTCCCGAGATGTTTCCCGGTCCTCTGGGCCTGTCGCTGGCCGGCGACGCGCTTTCGCGCGGCGTCTGGGCGCTGGAGACGAAGCAGATTCGCGACCATGGGCTCGGGCGTCATCGCGCCGTCGACGATACGCCCGCCGGCGGCGGTCCCGGCATGGTGATGCGCGCCGACGTGCTGGCGGCGGCGATCGACGCGGCGGCGCCCGCGGGCGATCCGCGGCCGCGCCTGCTGATGAGTCCGCGCGGCAAGCCTCTGACTCAAGCGCGCGCCCGCGAACTCGCCCAAGGCCCCGGCGCGCTTATCCTCTGCGCACGGTTCGAAGGCGTCGACGAGCGCATTATCGACGCCCGCGCGCTCGAGGAAATCTCGATCGGCGATTTCGTTCTTTCGGGCGGCGAGATCGCGGCGCTGGCGCTCATCGACGCCTGTGTGCGGCTGATTCCCGGCGTGATGGGCGAAGAAGCGTCAGGCGTCGAGGAAAGTTTCGAATCCGGATTGCTCGAATATCCGCATTATACGCGTCCGCGCGACTTCGAGGGACGCGACATTCCGGACGTGCTGCTCTCCGGCGATCACGCGAAAATCGCCTATTGGCGCCGTGAGCAGGCCTTGGCGCTTACCCGCGCGCGTCGCTCGGACCTGCTTGCGCCCCCGCCCGGCGAAGCGCCCCGCCGTCGCTGATTCCCTCCGCCCTGCCCTATTTTTCATCTGGTCCGCCAACGCGCGCGATCTAGCTAATGAGCAGTTCCCCCGAGCTTCAGCCTGGAGCCAGGGCGCAAGGAGGCCCCGCACATGCAGCAAAAAGCAAAGACGCCGATGAAGCCGGACACCGACCGTGCGGCGCTCGATACGCCGACCGACCTCGAGAAGCAGTCGACGATGAAGATCGCCGAGGAAATCAACAGGCTCGTCGCCGACGCCCTGGCGCTTTATGTCAAAACGAAAAATTTCCATTGGCATATGAGCGGCCCGCATTTCCGCGACTATCATCTGCTGCTCGACGAACAGGCGAGCCAGATCTACGCCGCCGTCGACCCGTTGGCGGAACGGGTGCGCAAACTCGGCCAGCCGACCCTGCGTTCGATCGGCCACATCGCCAAGCTCTCCCGCATCAAGGACAACAACGAGGAATTCGTTTCGCCCTACGACATGCTGAGCGAATTGCTGGAAGACAATAAGTCGATGGCCGAGGCTCTACGCGACGCGCATAAGGTCTGCGACGACAATGAAGACATCGCGACCGCGAGCCTGCTCGAAAACTTTCTCGACGAAACCGAAAAGCGGACCTGGTTCCTGTTCGAGGCGGCGCGCGGCGCCGGCCCCGGCGGCCATTGAGGCGTTAACGCGTCGGCACCGGCGCGCCGCTGCGATAATCATAGAAGCCGCGCTGGGTCTTTTTGCCGAGCCAGCCGGCTTCGACATATTTCACCAGCAGCGGGCAGGGGCGGTATTTCGAATCCGCCAGGCCCTCATGCAGCACCTGCATGACCGACAGACAGGTGTCGAGACCGATGAAATCGGCGAGCTGCAGCGGTCCCATCGGATGGTTGGCGCCGAGCTTCATCGCCGTGTCTATCGCCTCGACCGAGCCCACGCCTTCGTAAAGCGTATAGATCGCCTCATTGATCATCGGCAGCAGAATGCGGTTGACGATGAAGGCGGGAAAGTCCTCCGAAACGCTGATCGTCTTGCCGAGCTTGGCGATGAACGCCTTCGTCTCCTCGAAAGTGGCGTCGTCGGTGGCGATGCCGCGAATGAGTTCGACAAGTTGCATGCGCGGCACCGGATTCATGAAATGAATGCCGATGAAGCGTTCGGGTCGGCCGGTGACCGACGCCAGGCGCGTGATCGAAATCGACGAGGTGTTGGAGCTGATGATCGTCCCGGGCTTCGTCACTTGCGCGAGGTCGGTCAGAATTTTGCGCTTGACGTCCTCGACCTCAGTCGCCGCTTCGATGACGATGTCGGCGTCGGCGAAATCGCCCATTGTCGGCGCGGCGGAAATGCGCGCCAGAGCGGGTTCCACCGCCTCGCTGGCGACCAGGCCGCGCTCGACGCTGCGGCGCATTTGCGCGCCGACATCGGCAATGCCAGCGTCGATCCGCTCTTGCGACACGTCATTGAGCGCCACGTCGAAGCCGGCGAGGGCGCAGACATGCGCGATGCCCTTGCCCATCTGGCCTGCGCCGATGACGCCGATCTTGCGAATCTCGAAGCCCATGTTGTGACCACCGTCAGCCAAGCCAGCGCCGGACAGCAAGCGACGCGCCGCGCTGGGGCGTGCCGCAGTGCAATATAACTTGCGTTCCTCTGCAAGGAAAACAAAGAAAAAGCAACTGCGGCGCCCCTGCGACCGAGCCTTTCGCCAATTTCGCAGCCGCCACGCCGGCCATCGGAGCCGGCGCGGTGGGCGCCGTTTTCCTATCAGCGGCCGATTTTCGCCAGCTCCGCCTCGAGCTCGGGCAGAGCGGTGAAGAGGTCGGCGACAAGGCCATAGTCGGCGACCTGGAAGATCGGCGCCTCCTCGTCCTTGTTGATCGCGACGATGACTTTCGAATCCTTCATGCCCGCAAGATGCTGGATCGCGCCGGAAATCCCCGCGGCGATATAGAGATCGGGCGCGACCGCTTTTCCGGTCTGGCCGACCTGCAGATCATTGGGCGCATAGCCGGCGTCGACGGCGGCGCGGGAGGCGCCGATCGCGGCGTTGAGCCGCGTCGCGACGGGATCGAGCACTTTTTGAAAATTCTCCGCCGAGCCGAGCGCGCGGCCCCCGGAGAGAATGATCCGCGCCGAGGTGAGCTCGGGCCGCTCGGATTTCGCCAGCTCTTCGCTCTTGAAGGCGGAAACGCCGGGGTCGGCCGACGCGGCGATCGCCTCGACCGGCGCCGACCCGCCTTCGGGCGCCGCCGCGAAGGCCGTGGTGCGCACCGTGATAACTTTCTTTGCGTCCTTCGCGCGCACGGTCTGGATCGCGTTGCCGGCATAGATCGGCCGCTCGAAAGTGTCGGCGGAAACGACTTTGATAATGTCCGAGACCTGCATCACGTCGAGCAGCGCCGCGACCCGCGGCAGCACGTTTTTCGTCGCCGAGGTCGACGGCGCGAGAATCACGTCATAGGCGCCGGCGAGCGAAACGATCAGCGCCGCGACGGTCTCGGCGAGAACATGATCGAGCGAGGCGTCTTCGGCGTAGAGAACCTTCTCGACGCCGCCGAGCTTGGCCGCCTGCTCGGCGGCGCTCTTCAACCCAGGCCCGGCGACGAGAATGTGAATCGGTCCGCCGATCTCCTTGGCGGCGGTCAGCGCCTTGGCGGTGGCCGGCGCAAGCGCGCCATTGGCGGTTTCGGCGAGAAGCAGAATCGTCATCGTCAAATCACTCCCGCTTCCTTGAGCTTGCCGACGAGTTCGACCACCGAGCCGACCTTGACGCCGGCCTTGCGCTTCGCCGGCTCGGCGGTCTTTAGGACTTCGAGGCGCGGCGCAATGTCGACGCCATAATCGGCGGGCGACTTCACCGCGACCTCTTTCTTCTTCGCCTTGATGATATTGGGCAGCGAGGCGTAGCGCGGCTCGTTCAAACGCAAGTCCGTGGTGACGACCGCCGGCAGTTTCAGGCTGACGGTCTGCAACCCGCCGTCGATTTCGCGCGTCACGTCGACGGCGCCGTCCGCCATCTCGACCTTCGACGCGAAAGTGCCCTGACCCCAGCCGAGCAGCGCCGCGAGCATCTGGCCGGTCTGGTTGCAGTCGTCGTCGATCGCCTGCTTGCCCATGATGACGAGCTGCGGCTGTTCCTCGGCGACGATTTTGGCGAGAATCTTGGCGACCGCGAGCGGCTCGACGGTCTCGTCGGTCTTGACCAGAATGCCGCGGTCCGCGCCCATGGCGAGGCCGGTGCGCAAGGTTTCGTCCGCCTTGGCCGGGCCGATCGTGACCACGACCACTTCCGTCGCCTTGCCGGCTTCTTTCAGGCGCAGCGCCTCTTCGACGGCGATTTCGTCGAAGGGGTTCATCGACATTTTGACATTGGCGAGATCGACGCCGGACCCGTCCGCCTTGACCCTGATCTTGACGTTGTAATCGACGACCCGTTTGACGGGCACGAGAATCTTCATCGCGCGACCCCTTAGGTCTCTTTAGACCCTTTGGCGAGACGGTTTAGGAGCGCCGGCTTCGCGCGCTCCGCTTCGGCTAAAGCCGTTGCGCGGTCTGGTAGCGGGGGCGCGCGCGCGAGTCAAACCAGGCCGTCAGGGGGACGCAAGCGCTCACGGCGCATCCTCGCCCGCATCCCGCGGTCCCGGCGCCGGGGTGAGCGGTCCACCGCGGTCGAAGAGCCTGTGCCGGCGGCGTTTGAACAGCGGCGTCAGCACGAGACCGGCCGCAATCCCGCCGACATGGGCCATCCAGGCGACCGCGCCGCCCTCGCCCATCGAGGCGTTGATGAGCTGCATCACAATCCAGGCGCCGACGAACAGCCAGCCGGAGGCGACGAAGGAGAACAGCGGCGCCCGCAGCCCCAGGATCGACTTCAGGCGCGTCCCCGAGAGCCAGGCGCCGAGCCAGATCGGCGCGAGCGCCAGGGAGAGCGGCGGAAAGATTCCCGCGACCGTCGCGCGCGGATGAAGCAGCAGAAAGGCGGCGCAGACGCCCGAGATCGCGCCGGACGCGCCGATCAGCGGCGTGATCGAATGCGGCGTGGCGTAAATATAGAACACGCCGGAGGCGACGCCGCAGGAAAGGTAGAACAGCAGATAGTGGAGCGAACCCATCGCGTCTTCGACATTGTCGCCGAAGACATAGAGGAACAGCATGTTCGAGCCGAGGTGCACCAGAGACGAGTGAAAGAACAGCGCGGTGACGAGCGTGGCCGCCGCCGGCGGTCCGACGATCCAGTCGGCGAGCTCGGCTTCGCCAAAGAGCACGCGCGGGATGATCGCGAAGCCGCGGACGACGGTCAGCGGATCGCCGAACAGTTCGCTCTGCACGACAAGGAAGACGATGACGTTGAGCGCGATCAGCGTCCAATTCACGATCGGCCGGCGCAAATAACGCAACGGCGCGTCGTCATAGATCGGCATCACCATCGGCTAAGCTCCTTGTCGATCGCAAGCCTAACATATGGCGACGCCCAGACGCGGCGTCACGGGCGGACGAACCGGCGCCCGAACCAAGTCGCGACGAGATCGCCCAGCCCGGCGATGTCGAAGGCCACGGTCAACAGCCCGTAGACGGAAGCGCCGACCAGGATTTGCGCGATCAGCGTGAGAGCGCCGGGCGTCATTTCGCGCAGAGGCGTCAGCGCCAGCGACATCGCGCCCGTCGCCACGAGCGCCGCGAACATGTCCCAGAACGACGGCCAGACCGGCTGCGTGCGCAGCGCGAAATAGACCGTCGCGACAAGCGCCGCGACATAGGCGCCGGCCTGCGCGATAGCGAGATTGGAGGCGTCCTCGCCCCACGGCAGGATGAAGAGCAGCGCGAGGCCAAAGGCGACAGCGGCAAGCGCCGCGACGATGAGCGGCGTCGTCTTCTTTTCGATCTGAAACACCGGATTGACGCCAAATAGGATGACGCCCATCGCGAACAGTCCCGTCAGCAGCAGGCCGAGATAATGACCGAACGGACCGCGATATTGGGCGGGCACGATCAGCGTTTCGATCGAGGGCATGACGAACCAGAGTCCGGCGCAGGCCGGCAGCAGAAAGGCGACGACGATCCCGAGATTGCGCGCGACCTGCTCTTTCGCGCGATCGGCGCCATGTCGCTCATGCGCGGCGACGGCGATCTGAAACAACAGCACGTCGAGCGCGGAGCCGAGCGCCTGCACCGCGCGCACGCCGAGATCATAGGCGAGCGCGAACTGGCCGGTCTCGGCGAAACCGAACACGCTGGCGACGATGGAGCGCGCGGCGAGCGGCATCGCCTGATAGAGAAGATGCGCGGCGACGATCGGCGCGCTATAGGCGGCGAGCGCGCGCGCATTCTGACTCGAGGCGGCGCGGATGTCGGCGCCCGGATCGAGCAGCGCGCCACGCCCGAGAACGACCGTGCCGAACAGGCTTGCGACGCCGCCGGCAAGGGCGATGGCGGCGGACTGAAAAATGAAGGCGCCGCCGCCGATAAAAACCAGCGCCAGCGCATTTTTTGCGAGCATCAGCCGCACATAGGCGCGGTCGTGAAAGCGCGCGCGCACCAGCGCCGTGCAATAGTCGAACAATCCGTTGGCGACCGCGGTCAGCAAGGCGAGCAGAATAAGGTTGGTTTCGAAATCGAGCGGCGGGCCGACGAGCGCGTAAATCCCTGTCGCCGTTCCAAGGAACAGCGTGACGGCGATGAAGGACGCATCGAGAGTCGAGCGCACGACCGGCTCCTTGTCGCGCGTGCGCTTCGAATAAAAGCGCGTCGCCGACAGGCGCAGCCAGTCATAGAGCGCGGTCTGCACGACGACCGCGATGGAGAAGGCGAGCGCGAAACGGCCGAATTCTTCGGGGCCGAGAAATTTCGCGACCGTCAGCCCGATAACGAAATTGACGATCGTATTGGCGAGAAAGGCGAGAAGAACGTTCACTTAAGAGCCTGCCCCGCTCCAGCGCCCCAGCGCGACAAGTTCGCGTAACGCCAGCGCGTCGCGCGGCGTCACGTCGGGATAATCCGGATCCGCCGTCGCCGGATCGAAATATTTCCAAGAGCGGGCGCATTTGACTCCCGGCGCGCGTTGCGTAACCACCGCGACGCCCGGCGCTTCCGGCAGGCGGAACGCCTCCGCCGGGCCGTCTCCGGCCACAATACGAATGTCGGATGCGATGCAGATTTCCGCGAAATCGACGCCTGCCAACGCCGCGCGCAATGACTCATCGGCGACGTAAACGATCGGCGCCGCCTCCAGCGAAGAGCCGATGCGCTTTTGCGCGCGCTCGATTTCGAGCGCGCCGGTGACGACCGAGCGGATTTTACGAATCTTCTCCCATTTCGCGGCAAGCGCGTCGTCGCGCCATGCGTCGGGAATGGCGGGAAAATGCTCCAGATGCACGGAGAGCGCATTCGGATAGCGCGCGAGCCACGCCTCCTCCGCGGTGAAGACGAGAATCGGCGCGAGCCATGCCGTGACGCTGCGGAAAATCCGGTCGATGGTCGCGAGCGCCGCCTTGCGTTTGACGCTCGACGGCGGATCGCAATAGAGCGCGTCCTTGCGCACGTCGAAATAGAAGGCCGAAAGCTCGCTCGTCATGAAATGCGTGAGCAACGCGACGACGCGCTTATAGTCATAGGCCGCATAGGATGCTCGGATCGACTCGTCGAGCTGATGCAGACGTTGCAGCATGAGGCGTTCGAGCTCTCCCGCCTCGCGCATCGCCGAATCGTCGTTTGGCTGATAATGCTCCAGAGCGCCGATCATCCAGCGCAGCGTGTTACGCAGCTTGCGATAAAGCTCGACGAAGGTTTTCAGGATTTCCGGCCCGACGCGCAGATCGTCGGCGTAATCCGACGCCGCGACCCAGAGCCGCATGATGTCGGCGCCGGAATCGGCGATGATTTTTTGCGGCGCCACGACATTGCCGAGCGACTTCGACATTTTGCGCCCGCGCTCATCGAGCACGAAGCCATGCGTCAGCACGGAATCGTAGGGCGCGCGGCCGCGCGTGCCGCAGCTTTCGAGCAGCGAGGAATGAAACCAGCCGCGATGCTGGTCGGAGCCTTCGAGATACATGATCTCGTCTTCGCCGCCGTCGCGCTTGCGGCGGATGCCGGCGAGCATCGGGAAATGAACGGGGTCTTCGAGCGTGAAGGCGTGGGTTGAGCCTGAATCGAACCATACGTCGAGAACGTCGGCGATTTTCTCGTAATCCGCCGCGTCGTAATCGGGCGACAGAAAGCGCTCGGCGGCGTTCGCCTCATACCAGGCGTCGGCGCCTTCCTTCTCGAAGGCGTCGATGATGCGGGCGTTGACGCGCGCGTCGACCAGCGGCTCATGCGTCCCCTTCCTGACGAAGACCGCGATCGGCACGCCCCAGGCGCGCTGGCGCGACACAACCCAGTCGGGACGATTGGCGATCATGCCGCGAATGCGGTTCTCTCCCGCCGCCGGCGTCCATTGCGTGCGCGCGATTTCCTCGAGCGCGATCTCGCGCAGGGTCGGCGCATTGCCCACCTCCCCCTTGAGGGGGGAGGTCGCGTCGCGCAGCGACGCGGGAGGGGGTGACGATTCCGATCCCGCGCTGTGTTCACCCCACCCCGCGCCTTCGGCGCGACCCTCCCCCTCAAGGGGAGGGTGGGAGAGCGGTTTATCCATCGCGATGAACCCGGACGCGATGGGTTTATCCATCGCGATGAACCATTGCGGCGTATTGCGGAAAATCACCGGCTTCTTCGAGCGCCATGAATGCGGATATTGATGCTTCAATTTTCCGCGCGCGATCAGATTGCCGGCCTGAACCAGCGCGGCGATCACCGCTTCATTGGCGTCGCCCTTGTCGCCCTTGTCGGTGATGACGCGCTTGCCTTCAAAGCCCGGCGCGTCCTTCGTGTAGAAGCCGTCCTCGTCGACTGTGTAAGGAATGCGCGTATCGATCCCGCGCGCCTGCAACTCGCGCGCGTTCGACATCCAAATGTCGAAGTCCTCGCGGCCATGGCCGGGTGCCGTATGCACAAAGCCCGTGCCGGTATCGTCGGTGACATGCTCGCCGTCGAAGAGCGGCACGTCGAAATCGTAGCCAAGATGCGCAAGCGGATGCGCGCAGATCAATTCGTCGAGCATCGCGGCGGGCACGTCGTGCAAACGCTCATAGCCATCGACCTTCGCCGCCTTGAACGCCTCGCTCGCAAGCTTGTCGGCGATGACGAAGGTTGCGCCCGGAAGCGCCCAGTTGCCTGCGGGCGCATGGGTGACGTGATAGAGGCCGTAGTCGATCTTCGAGGAGAAGGAGATCGCGCGATTGCCGGGAAGCGTCCAGGGCGTCGTCGTCCAGATGACGATGCGCGCGTCGCTCAGTTCGCCCTCGGCGCCCCGCGGGATCGGAAACGCCACCCATACCTGGTCGCTCGTATAATCCTCATATTCGACTTCGGCTTCGGCGAGCGCAGTCTTTTCGACGACGCTCCACATCACCGGCTTCGAGCCGCGATAGAGCAGGCCGTTCGCGGCGAATTTCATGATCTCGCGCGCGATCGTCGCTTCCGCCGGAAAAGCCATCGTCGAATAGGGATGGTCCCATGCGCCGGCGACGCCCAGACGCTTGAACTCCTCGCGCTGCACGGAAAGCCAATGTTCGGCATAGGCGCGGCATTCGCGCCGGAAAGCGATCATCGCCTCGGGATGGGAAAAATCGGGCTTCTGCTTTCCCAAGGCGCGATAATTCTCCTCCTCGATCTTCCATTCGATCGGCAGGCCGTGGCAGTCCCAGCCCGGCACATAGACGCAATCCTTGCCGGTCATGCGCTGGCTGCGCGTCACCAGATCCTTGAGGATTTTATTCAGCGCATGGCCGATATGAATATTGCCGTTGGCGTAGGGCGGCCCGTCATGCAGCGTGAATTTCGGCCGGCCGGCGGCGGCCTCGCGCATTTTCTGCTCTAAGCCGATCGCCTCCCAGCGCTTGAGGAATTCCGGCTCGCGCTGCGGCAGGCCGGCGCGCATGGGAAAATCCGTGACCGGCAGATAGAGGCTCTTGGAATAATCCGGCCCCTTGGGGCTGTCGTCGTTCATTGTCGTGAAAACCGCCTCAAGCGACGCCGCGCGCCATAACCTCAGCCGCCGCCGCGCTCATTAGAAGATTTCTAGGAAGAGCGCCAATCGCGCCGCGCCCGGTCCTCGCGCGAGCCTTTAGCTCCAAGCGCGAGCCGGGCCGGTAATTCGACGGGCGGTCAGGAAACGCATCCGCTCCTCATTAGCAGCGCAAACCTGACCGGAAAAGAGGCCAATCAACGGGGGCGTCTAAGTCCCAGCAGGCCGGCCAGAAAAGCGAGGCCGCCCGCCACGACGGCGATGACGAGCAACACCAGAAACGCCCCGGACAGCAGCGTAAAGCCGATGAACAGAAACAGCAGCAGCGCCGCGGTGACCATCAGGCTCTGCCATGGCGACAGCTTGACGACCTTGACCCGGTCGGCGCGCCCGGTCGCGACCCAGATGCGGGAGGCGTCGGTCTCCTCCCCCGGTAGAATGATTTCGACCCGTCCCTTGGGCTCTTCGGTCATGGCGCTTTCCCTCCCGTCGAGGATGATGTCTCCAAGCTAGATCGGCCGCCGATCATGGCAACAGATCATGGTCTCGACCCGGCCGCGCCGCTTTCGGCCAGTATTTTGCGCGCCTCTTCGACGTCGACGCGCATTCTTTCGACGAGCGCCTCGACGCTGTCGAATTTCGCTTCGGCCCGTATAAAGCCGTAGAAAGCGACTTCCACCTCCTTGCCGTAAAGATCGCCGTCGAAATCGAAGACGAAGACTTCGAGCAGCGGCGCGCCATTGTCAAAGGTCGGCCGCCGGCCGAAGCTCGCGACGCCCTGATGAATCATCCCCTCGATCTCGATCGTCACGGCGTAAATCCCGTGCTTGAGCCGATTGGCGGGATCGAGGGCGATGTTCGCGGTGGGAAAGCCCAGTTCGCGCCCGCGCTTGTCGCCGTGACGCACCACGCCACGAATGAAATAGGGATGGCCGAGAAGGCGGCGCGCCAATGCCGCGTCGCCCCGTTCGAGCGCTTCCCGCGTCGCCGTCGAGGAAACGGCCTCTAAGCTGCCCTCCTCGTCCTGGGTGATGCGGTCGACGATTTCGACGATCATCCCCAGCCGCTCGCCTTCCGCGCGCAGGAACTCCGGTCCGCCCTCGCGGCCGGCGCCGAAGCGGAAGTCATAGCCGGCGACGACGGCCGAAAGCCGCAGGCGCTCGTGCAGGATTTTCTCGGTGAAGATTCGCGCCGGACTTTGCGCGAAGTCTTTGTCGAAGGTGAGCACGATCATGCCGTCGAGACCGAGGCGCGCCGCCTGCGCCGCTTTGGCGTCGGGCGGCGTTAGGCGAAAAATCACGGTCTCGCCAGCGAAGACATCCGCCGGATGCGGCTCGAAGGTCAGGAGAATGCAGGGGCGCGAGAGTTTTGCGGCGAGCGCCTGGGCGCGAGCGATGACGCCGCGGTGGCCCCTGTGCAGCCCGTCGAAATTGCCGATCGCCGCGACGGCGCCTTCGAGGCCAGGCGGCGGCGCTTGCGGGTCGCGCGCGACGATGAAGGACGAGGACAAGGCGCGGGCCGGAAATTCAAGCCGAGGCCGGTTTTTCCTCCAAGGGCGCCGGCGCCGCGGCGCGGACGACTTGTTCGCGGCTCGGCACCATGACGAAGGCTTCGCCGTCGAGCACGACCTTGCCGTCGACCAGACATTCGCATTTGAGCTTGGCGCGCCGGCCCTTTTCGATCAGCTCGACGACCTCGACGATGACGGTGATGACGTCGCCGATCTTGACCGGGGCGCGGAAATTCAGGGTCTGCGACAGATAGACGGCGCCGGGGCCGGGCAGATACATGCCGATGACCGTCGAAATCAGCGACGCCGTATAGAGTCCGTGGACGATGCGCTCGCCGAAGCGCGTCTTCGACGCGAAGTGATCGGAGAGATGAATCGGATTGCGGTCGCCGGAAAGATCGGCGAAGGCGATCACGTCGTCGTCCATCACCGCCTTCATCAGCGTCTCGCGCATGCCGACGCTCAGATCTTCGAAATAATAGATTTTGAACGGCGTCGACATGAAGGCACCGGAAGGTTGCGTGGCTGATCGTAACCGCAGGAACGAGGCCCGCGCAGCCCCTTTTACCAGAAAAGCTCGCGAGCCAAAGCCTTGGGACGCGCGCCGGCGCGGGCGAAAAGCGATTCGAGCGCCGCCTCGTCCAACGCGCCGCCTTCGGGGTGCAGTTCGTCGCGATGCACCCCATGGAGGACGAACAGGCAGTCGAACCCGGCGCGGCCGGCGCCGGCGAGATCGGTGAAGGCGCCGTCGCCGATCGCCAAAATCCGCGAAGGGTCGACATCGCCACGCAATTTCTGCAGCCGTTCCCTGGCCGCGGCGTAGATCGGCGCATGGGGCTTGCCGAAGGTCAGGACACGGCCGCCGATCGCCGCATAGCGCTCCGCCAGGGCGCCGGCGCAGTAGACGAGATCATTGCCGACCGCGACGACGATGTCGGGATTGGCGCAGAGCATCGTCAGGTCGCGCGCCTTCAGAATCGCGAGCTGTTCGTCGTAATCCGCGGGGGCTTCATTGCGCTCGTTGAGGAGGCCGGTGCAGACGACGTAATCGGCGGCTTCCGGTCCGACGCGCATCACGGGCGCGCCAAGACGACGCGCCGCTTCGCGGAACAGACCGTCGTCGCGCGAAGGTCCAAGGTGATAGACCGCCTGGCCGACGCGGGCGACGATTTCGCGCAGCGCAAGCTCCCCGGCCGATACGAGATCGTCGAAACAGTCCTGCGGAACGCCGAGGCCTAGAAGCTGGCGGCGGATCTCGTCGTCAGGCCGCGAGGCGTTGGTGATCAGCACCACGGACCCGCCCCTGGCGCGAAAGCGCTTCAGCGCCTCTGCCGCTTCCGGAAAGTGACGCCTTCCATCGATCAGCACCCCCCAGCCGTCGCAAAGGATCGCGTCATAGCCGGCGGCGAGTTCATGAAGTCCGGCGACGAAGGGAACGCGGCTCCTCTCAGAGGCGCCCGACGTCAAAAGCGCGCCTCGGCGAAAGCGGCGGCATGGGCCTGTTCGCACACGGGATTGAAGGCCCCGGTCGATTCGTCGAGCAGAAACAGACGCCCGTCCATGATTCGGAACAATGCGCCGTGCAGCTGCAGATGGCGGTGATGCTCGAGCACCTGGATCATTGGGAATGAGCGTAGATTGCGCAACGTCAGTTTCACCGCCTCGAATTCGAGCCGCTCCACATAATGCCGGTCCCTGGGATTGGGGGGGACGCCCAGGCGATCGACCGCCGGACCAAGCATCTTGATCCAGTCGCCGATGAAGTCGCTGTGGCTCAGCCGAGGCGTATCGGGATCGGCCGCGATTTGGGCGTACGCTTGGACGCCGCCGCACTGGCCATGCCCCAGAACGACGATATCGGAGACTTTCAGCGCCATGACGGCGTATTCGAGCGCCGCCGACGCCCCGTGATAGTGATCGTCCGGCTCATAGGGCGGCACCAGCGCCGCGACGTTCCGCAGGACGAAAAGCTCGCCGGGCCCGGCGCTGAAAATCGCCTCCGGCGCGACGCGGGAATCGCAGCAGCTGATGACCATGGTTTTGGGCGTCTGCCCCTTGACCGACAATTCCTCGAATCGGCCGTGGTCGGCGAGAAACCGGCCGCTGACGAAGGATTCATAGCCCTCGATGAGCGCTGCCGGCAATGTGGGCGCGCCGGGCGACAGCTCCTGATCGGCCATTTAATAACCTTCCCTCCTGCGCATCGCCCGGGCGGATGGCGGACACTGGGGTTATTGTGTAGATCACGCGGCGGGGTCAAGAGAAGGCCAGACCGTTCCGATACTGGAGTTTTGAATGATTTCGCGACTGAAGCGCAGCGTGCTGGCCATGCCGGGCTCGAACGTCCGAGCGTTGGAAAAAGGCAAGACGCTTTCCGCCGACGTCCTGATGTTCGAACTCGAAGACGGGGTGGCGGAATCCGCCAAGGCGACGGCCCGCGATCAGGTCGCGGCGGCGGTGTCGCAAGGCGGCTATGGCGCCCGCCAGCTGGCGGTGCGGGTCAATGCGCGCGGCTCGGAGTGGTATAAGCCCGACCTTTCCGCGATCGCGTCGCTGGGGCCGGACGCGATCGTCATTCCCAAGGTCAATTCGCGCGACGAGATTCTGAAGGCGGCGGCTGATATCGTCGCCGCCGGCGCGCCGCGCAAGACGCGTCTATGGGCGATGATCGAGACCCCGCGCGCGGTCCTCGACATTGAAAAGATCGCGAGCGCCGCCGACGATGCGGCCTCGCGCCTCGAAGTTCTGATTCTCGGCCCCAACGACATCGCCAAATCGACGCGGGCGCGCCTGACGCCGGGTCGGCAGGCGCTGCTCTCCTGGCTTTCCGCGGGCGTGCTCGCGGCGCGGGTCCACAACATCGAGATCATCGACGGCATCTACAACGACTTCAACGACCTTGATGGTCTTCGGCGCGAGGCGGAGCAGGGCCGCGACTTCGGCTTTGACGGGAAAATGCTCATTCATCCAAGCCAGATCGCGCCGGTGAACGAGATTTTCGCGCCGAGCGCCGAGGAGGTTGATTTCGCCCGAAGGATCATCGCGATATTCGACGAGCCGGACAACGCCGATAAGGGCGTCGTGCAGATCGACGGGAAAATGATCGAGCGTCTGCATCTCGACATCGCCCGGCGCACATTGCAGCTTGTCGAAGCGGCGGGCTGACGCGGCCGCCTGTTTTGCGGGCGCCGAACGCATCAACTATAAGAGGCCGGGAAGTCAAGGATTAGCCAATGGTCTCGCCGGACGACGAAGAACCGAACCGCATCGACCTGTCCGAACCGCCGCCCGAGGCTGCGGAGTCCTCGCCTGAACCGCCGCCGCCCGTCCAACGCAAGCGCCGCTCCTTTTTCGGCTCGCTGCTGTCGACGCTGCTGCTTGTCGCCGTCCTCGCAGGCGCCGCTCTTTTTGCGGCGATCGCTTTCAAGGACCAGGACGAGCGTTTGAAGGTCGTCGCCGATTATGCGGAGCCTTACGTCGGTCAAGCGAGCGGCGCCTTCGACGAGGCGAAGAACCGGCTCGCCGCGCTGCTTGGCGAGGAAAAATCGGCGCAAACGTCCGCGATCCCGCCCGAGGCTCCGCCAGCCCCGCCGACCGAGCCCGTCCAAATCGCGCCGGCGAAGCCTGCCGAAGCCGCGTCAAGCGAGCGGGGCCTAGATCCCGGGGCGAACGCCGCCATCGAAACGCAGAAGGCGGCTGTCGCGGCCTTGCAGAGCCGCGTCGATGTCGCCGAGGAATTGGCGCAGCGAGCCTTGCGCGCCGCTGAAGCGGCCGGGGCGGCCGCCAACGCCGCTCAGGCGGCCGCGGAAGCGGCGGCAAAAGCGCGTCCGGCGACCGAGCCCGCCGCGAGCGGCGAGGGCGCAACGCTCACCGCCAATGATCAATTGACCGCGCTGGAAGGCCGCATCGACGAACTCGGCGATGAAATGAAAGCGCTGCGCGGGCGGCTCGAGTCGCCCAAGCATGAAACGCGCGCGGCGCCGGAAGCTTCCGCGGCGAAGACGCCAGAAGGCCCCGCCGCCCTTGTCGTCATCGCCTATGCGCTACAGCGCGAGCTCGAGGCGGGCCGGCCCTATGCCGTGGAGGCTAAGGCGCTGGCGCGGCTCGGCGCCGATTCCGCCGCTCTGGCGGCGCTTTCGCCCTTCGCCGAAAAGGGCGCGCCGACCGCGGCGCAGCTGAAAGCCGACTTCGCGCCCGCCGCAAAGCGCATTCACGCGCTCGAGGCTGGAGACTCCGGGGATATCGCGCAGCATTTGATGAAAGGCGCGAGCAAGCTCGTGCGGGTTCGTCCGTCCGGCGCGCCGACCGGCGAGGCTCAGTCGGTCGAGGAGAAAGTCGTCCATATCGACGCCGCTCTGGCGCATGGCGACTTTGCTCAGGCGAGCGCGCTGTTCGCGGCGCTTCCTGAAGCGGCGCAGAACGAGGCCAAGGAGTTCGGCGCCGCGCTGCGGGCGCGCATCGACGCGGCGCGGGCGGCTGAAAATCTCTTGCATGGCGCGATCGCCGCGCTCGTCGCAACGAAGGAATGAGCGGGATCAATCGCCATGCTGTTTCTCCTCTTTTTCATCATTGCGCTCGCGGCGGTCGCTTACGGCCTCGAATTGCTGATCGAACAGCCCGGTTCGCTGACGCTCGATTTCGCCGGCTATCAGTTCGAGGCGTCGATACCGGTGGCTGTCGGGGGACTGCTGCTGATCGTCGCCGCGACGATCGTGCTCTGGGCGATCGTCATGGCGCTGCTGCGCATGCCCGGCCGCTGGACCGGCGGCTCGCGGCTGAAGCGCCGCGACAAGGGGTTCGACGCGCTGTCGCAGGGGCTGATTGCGGTCGGGACCGGCGACGCCGCCCGCGCCAAGAAGGCGGCGCATGTCGCCGAACGGCTCCTGCCGAACGAGCCGCTGACTCAATTTCTGAAGGCCCAGGCGGCGCAGCTCGCCGGCGACCGGCGGCTCGCCGAAGAAACCTTCCATAAGATGACGCTGAAGCCGGAAACCAAGCTTCTCGGCCTGCGCGGCCTGCACATCGAGGCGCGACGACGCGACGACGCCGACGCCGCGCATCATTTCGCCAAGGAGGCGCACGCCATCGCGCCGGTCCCCTGGGCGGGGTCCGCCATGCTCGAACATCTCGCCGCGCAGGGCGACTGGGAGAAGGCGCGCGAGGCGATCGAAGCGAGTCTCGCCGCCAAGGCGCTCGACCCGCAGACCGCCCAGAACCTGCGCGCCGTCGTCGAGACCGCGATGGCGATGGAGAAGGAGCGCGATCATCCCCATGACGCGCTGCATCTCGCGCGCCAGGCGCTGAAGCGCCGACCGGGCTTCGCCCCCGCCGCCGTCGCCGCCGTCCGCGTGCTCGCGCGCCATGGCGACCGCAAGCAGGCGCTGAAGCTCATCGAGACGGTGTGGGCGACGAAGCCCCATCCCGATCTTGGCGCCGCCTATCTCGAAGCGCTCACGGGCGAGTCGAACGCCGCGAAGCTCGCGCGGGTCGAAAAGCTGGCGCGGGCCGCGCCCCATGCGCCGGAGAGCCGGCATCTTGTCGCCGAGGTGGCGCTGTCGAACCGCAATTTCGCCAAGGCCCGCGACGCGCTTGCGCCGCTCGTCGCCAGCGGCCGGCATCCGACCGCCCACACCTGCCTGCTGATGGCGGAAATCGAGGATGGGACGCAGGGGCCCTCGGGGCCGGTGCGCGAATGGCTGGCGCGCGGCTCACGGGCGCCACGCGATCCGGTGTGGATCGCCGACGGCGTCGTCTCGAAGACCTGGCTGCCGATGTCGCCGGTCACCGGCAGGCTCGACGCCTTCGAATGGAAGCCGCCGCCGGACTCGGCGCAACATCTGACCGAAGAGGGCAAACCCAATATTCCGGCCGCCTTTTTGACGGCTCCCCCCGAACCCGTCGCGCTGCCTTCGGGCGAGGTCTCGCAGCAAACATCCGCCGAACAATAGCGCCGAAAGGCGTGCGGCCGCAGGCGCCGCCGCCTACCGCACGCGGTCGGCCCGCCGGATGCGCACATAGAGCGCGCCTTCGCCGCCGTGATGGCGCGCGGCTTCGCCAAAGCCCACCACCACGTCGCGCAGATTCGGCGCTTCGAGCCACATCGGCACGACGCGGCGCAGCACGCCGCCCTCGTCGCGAGTCATGCCCTTGCCGGTCACCACAATCGCGATGCGCGCGCCATTCGCCTGACATCTGCGCAGGAACGCCGTCAGGGAGCGCTGCGCCTCGGCCTGCCGCATGCCGTGAAGATCGAGCTTGGCGTCGACTTCGAGCCGACCGCGCTTGATCTTAGTGAAGGTGCGCGGATCGATGTCGATCGGCGGCGGCGCAGGCTTGGGCGGCGGCGGTCGGTCATGCGCGACGGCGGCGGCCGGCGGCGGCGCGTCAACGTCGACGAAAGGCGCCGACGGCGCAGGCTTTTTCGGCCGCGCGCGGGTCGGCCGGACGTCGGCGGTCACCGTCGTCCAGAGCTCCGCTTCGGCCTGCGACAGCCGTCGGGCGTATCGGCGAGAATTCTCCTCGCTCACCGATCGTCTCCAATCTCCTTCGGCAGCAGCACGATCATTTCGGCGGCGTGCCGAATGTCGCCGGCCCGCCGGCCCGCCGCTTCGCCCGCGCCGAAAAAAAGATCGGCGCGCGCAGGTCCTATTATGGCGGAGCCGGTGTCCTGCGCGATCATCAGCCGACGAAATTGCGTTTCGGCCTCGCTTTGCCAGGGAATGCGCGCCTCGATCCAGAACGGCAGGCCGTAGCACCAGATCGAGCGATCGACGGCGATCGACCGAAACGGCGTCAGCGGCGCGCCCTGCCCGCCGATCGGGCCGATTCTGCGCTCTTCCGACGCGTCGATCTCGAAGAACACGTAGGAGCGATTTTCCTGCATGATCCGGCGACCTGCTTCGCCGGACCCCGCCCCGAGCCGCCGCAGCGTCGCCTTCATCAGATCGAGCGACATGTCCGCCGGCTTGACCAGACCCCGCTCGATCATCAGCCGGCCGATGGACGTATAAGGCCAGCCGTTGCGCCCGGCATAGGTCAGCGCCAGCGCGCCGCCGCCGGGCAGCCGCAGCCGCGCGGAGCCCTGCACCTGAATGAGGAACAATTCGACCGGATCTCGGACATAGGCGAGCGGATGGGCGCTCGGGGCCGCGCCTTCCTCTTCGATCGCGCGCCGGTCGGGATAGGGCGCCAGCGCGCCATCGGCCTGGCGGCGCGCGCTTGTCAGCTTTTCTCCGGAAGGAAGCTGGAGCGGCGCCTCGTTCAGCGTGACGAGATCGAGCGGTCGCGACAGGACCGGCGTAACGAAACCGGGCTCTGGCGACAGTCTGGCCTCGACCTCGACCTCATAATAGGCGGTGACGAAGCCTTGGGCTTTGATGAGATGCGGGCGGAACCAGCGCCGAAAGAAATGTGCGGGATCGTCGACGCCGTCGAGCGCGGCGCGCGCGGCCGCGACAAGCGATTGCGAGGGCGGAACCGCGCCGCGCTGCTCCTGCGCTTTCGCGGCGATGAGTTTTGCTGAACGGCCGAAGGCGGCGAAGGCTGCTGGAAGATCGTCGGCGGGAAAGCCGTCGATCTCTTCATAGCCAATTTGTTGCAGCAGATCGGACGCGGAAAACTGCGGCGCGTTTTCCCGCGACATGTTCAGTCTTCGGCTTGGGTCGCGACGAGTTTCCAGTTGGGATCGCCTGCCTTCGGATCGCGCGCGAAGGTCCAGCGCTCGATGACCCTGCGGGTCTGGCCGCCATCGATGGTCTCGCCGGCGCGGTCTCGGCGCTCGCTCATCAGCCGGGCGACGAAACGCACTGTCACTTCGTTACGGCCGGCGATGGCGCGGGCGGCGTCGACCGTCGAAGAATCGATCGCCACCACGGCGGTCTCCATGGTCTCGCCCTGCTGCTCGCGCCGCGCGATCTCCGCCGAGAAGCCGTCGAAGACGTCCTGCGACAGGAGCGGTTTCAGCGTCTCGCGGTCGCCCTTGGCGAAGGCGGTGACGATCAATTCATATGCCCGCCGCGCCCCGCTGAGGAAGGCCTTGCCGTCGAAGCTCGGATCTGAGGCGGCGATGGCGTCGAGCCCGCTCCAGGCGGAAGCGACGCCCTTCTCGGCGACGCCCTCCCAGCGCTCAGCGCCGCTGGGGCGCGCCGCCGCCGCGACGGGCGCAGCGCTCTGCACAGGCGCGACTGCGGCGGGCGCCGCAGGACGCGGCGCGAAACGGGCCGGCGGCGTGTCGCGATCCACCCGCATCCCCAGCACTGAGCGCAGCTTCCAGATAACGAAAACCGCGAGCGCCGCGAAGACGATGAGGGTCGGATCGAAGAGGTCGCCGGTCGCCGGCATTAGCAACTCCCGAAGAATTCCGTGCTCGGCTATCATGTCGCTCCGTATATGTCACGAATCAAGGGGCGCGTTGCCGCGGACCGGGGACGCGAAGAAAGCAAAATGCGGATGAATCGGTGAATTCAAAGCTTGTCGGCGCAGGCCTTGCCGCCTGGATCGTGCTGGAAATACTCGCTTTCGCGCTCATCGTGCGGGCCGTCGGGCTTCTCGCGGCGATTCTGCTCGCCCTCGGCGCGTCGCTGCTGGGCCTTGCCGACGTCAAGCGCGTCCTCGAATTCTTTCGTAAGGCAGTCGCGGCCAGGGCGCGCGGCGAAACCGCCGCAGCCGCCGACGGCGCCATGCTTGACGGCGCCATGCAGGCGCTCGCCTCGATTCTTCTCATTCTGCCGGGTTTCGCCTCCGATTTTGTCGGACTGGCGCTCAAATCTCCTTCGGTCCGTGAAAGTCTGGCGCGGCGCTGGCGATCTCGCGCCCATGCGGCCGATCCGCGGCTCATCGACCTCGACCCTCGCGAATGGCGGCGGGAAGCGCGCCGCCCGAGGCGCAGCGCGGCGAAGGATGTCTGAGCAGGACGCGCCTTGTTCGCATCTGGCAGACGTGTTAGGCGGGCGCGAATTCTCGTCGCAACGGCTTGGCTGGAGGCCCTTACATGACCGATACGAATGGCAACGGCGCGCAAGGAGCGCCGGGCGGCGCTCCGGCCCTCAATTCGCTCGCGCAATATATGAAGGATTTCTCCTTCGAAAATCCCAATGCGCCGCGCTCGCTCGGTCCGCAGGAAAATGCGCCGAACATCGCGATCCAGGTCAATGTCAACGCCAAGCAGCTGGCGCCCACCGACTTTGAAGTGAGCCTGACGCTCGACTGCAAGGCCGGCGAGGGAGAGGCGCTGCTCTTCAAGCTCGACCTCGAATATGGCGGCGTGTTCCGCCTGCTGAACATTCCTGAAGACCAGGTGCATCCGATCGTGATGATCGAATGCCCGCGCATGCTGTTCCCCTTCGTGCGCCAGATCGTGGCCGACGCCACCAGCAAGGGCGGCTATCCGCCGCTCTATATCGACCCGATCGACTTCGTCGCGCTCTATCAGCAAAAGGCCGCCGAAGCCTCGGGTCAGGCCTCGGCCTCGGCGAATTAATCGCCGCCCGCGAGATAGCGATCCCAGATCGGCGACTTGATCGTCGCGACAAAGGCGAAATGGGCCTCTTCTTCTTCGCCGCTCAATCGCGGCGCGAGAGGCTCCGGCCGGCGGCGCAGCAGGCCGCTTGCGGCGGCGACGCGCACGGCGTGGACGGTCTGAAGCGACAGCGCCGCCTGCCGCCCGCCGCAAAGCTCGGCATAGACTTCCGCGAGAAGATTGGCGTCGAGCAGCGCGCCATGCTTGTCGCGCCGCGAGAGATCGATCGCGTAGCGCTGGCACAGAGCGTCGAGAGAATTGGGGCCGCCGGGATGGCGCCGCCGGGCCATCGCCAGCGTGTCGACGATTCGCGCGCCGCCCAGCGGCGGCAAATTCATCAGCGCCAATTCAGCGTTGAGAAAGCGCGTATCGAATTCGGCGTTGTGAATGACCAGCGGAACATCCTCGATGAAGTCGAGGAATTCGGCGGCGATCTCCTTGAAGACCTTGTGCTGCGCCAGAAATTCGTAAGAGAGTCCATGCACGCGGAACGCCTCTTCCGGCATGTCGCGCTCTGGATTGAGGTAGCGATGGAAGGAGCGGCCGGTCGGGATGAGATTGGAGATTTCGACCGCGCCGATTTCGACGACGCGGTGGCCGCTCGACGGATCGAGTCCGGTGGTTTCCGTATCGAGAACGATCTCGCGCATATTAAGCGAACCCCGCCTGATGCATTGGCTTGAGCCGTGTCATACGAATTCCGGCCGATCGGTTCGCTCGGGCGGTGTCATGCCCGGCAGGCCGAAGGCCGACCGGACAATCCAGAGCCAATCAAGGAGCGCTGGTTTTGCTCTGGATTCCCGATCGCGCTGCGCGCGTCGGGAATGACATTCCTGCTATTCGGCAATCGCCGCATCATATCTCCAGGCGCGCCTTGAGCGTTTTCAATATATCACGCACCTCTTCCCGAGCCGCGTCCAGACCTTTGTCGGTGTGGACCACGAAATCGGCGCGGGCGCGCTTTACTGAATCAGGCGTCTGCTTCGATAGAATGGACGCAAATTTCTCCGCCGTCATGCCCTCGCGCGCCAGCACGCGGGTCTTTTGCACATCTTCGGGCGCGGTGACGACGACGATGGCGTCGAAATCCTTTTCGGCGCCGGTTTCGAACAGCAGCGGAATATCGAAGACGACGATACGATCGCCTTTATTCCCGCGCTCTTCAACCAGCGCGTCACGCGCCGCCCAGACCATCGGATGCACGATGTCTTCGAGACGTTTGAGCGCCGCAGGGTCATTGAGCACGCACGCGGCGAGACGTTGACGGTCGACGACGCCATCGATGACGACGCCCGGAAAGGCGCGTTCGATTTCCGCCGTCGCCGGACCCTGGTAAAGCTCATGCACCAGTCGATCCGAATCAAGCACGGCGACGCCTTCAGCCCGAAACATTTCGGCGGTGGTCGACTTGCCCATGCCGATCGAACCGGTGAGCCCGATGCGCAGCATTTTCGCTTCGCTCACGAAAGCAGCGCTCCCTCGCGGCGGAGCGCTTCGAGCAACGCAAGCAGCGGAAGGCCCATGATCGTCCAGTGATCGCCTTCGACTGTCGAGAAGAGCTGCGCGCCCAAGCCTTCGATCTGATAGGCGCCGGCCGACGTCAAAGCGTTGTCGCCGACCGCCGTCAGATAGGCGGCGATGAAAGCGTCGCTTAACTCGCGCATCGTCAGATAGGCGACGCCGACCGTCTCAAAAATCACGGCGCCATCCCGTACCAGCGCGATCGCAGAATGCAGACGGTGCCGCCTTCCAGAAAGGAACCGCAACAGCGCCTCGGCTTCGCGCCGATCCGCTGGCTTGCCGAAAATCCGGCCTTCGCAACTCGCCATCTGATCCGCGCCGAGCACAAGCCGGCCCTTCGCGGATACCGCCAGCGCTTTCGCCCGCGCAAGCGTCGAGGCGATCGCGTCGGCGTCAACCGTTGCGAGCCGCGATTCGATCGCCCGCTCATCGACATCCGCCGCCATGGATTCGAACGGGACGCCCGAATGCAACAACGCCTGCCGTCGGCCGGCGCTTTTCGAGGCGAGAATCAGCGGCGCCGATTCGCGCCAGAACGGCGACGTCGAACCAATGGTCACGTCCACAGCCCTCGCATGAAAGCCGAAGAGCGGGGATAAAGCGCTGTCAAAACGCCCTGCGATTTTGTCAGCGGGCATAGACCGGCCGAACGCTCAACAGGCAAAAGCCTGTCGAACGGATTCTCACAGAGTCCGGTACAAGCGGGATTCACAGCTCATCCACAGGCCGTAGCGCGAGGAAAATCCGATATAGCGATGATTCCATTCCCTGTCTTGGGTTCTCCCGCAAGCGCCGCTGGCCCCTGCCT
Organism: Alphaproteobacteria bacterium; assembly: GCA_016869555.1. Lineage (GTDB taxonomy): Bacteria > Pseudomonadota > Alphaproteobacteria > Rhizobiales > Beijerinckiaceae > Methylocystis. The sequence goes on from VGDY01000001.1 coordinate 27,610, forward strand.
GTGGGCGTTCGCCTGTGGGCGACTGGTTAATGAAAATTAACCTTCGTGTCTTCCAAGTCATAAGTGAAGAATCAATTCTTAATAAAATGAATTTTGTTTTAAAGACGTTTCGCGCTACGCCGACTCCAACGAACGTCAGGGATGGATCGAAGGCGATGGCGGAGGAGAAGACGCTTCTTTCGGTTCTGCATGGGGAGGCGCGAAAAATCCCGCCGCTGTGGCTGATGCGCCAGGCCGGCCGCTATCTTCCCGAATATCGCGACCTGCGGGCGACGACGACAAGCTTTCTCGATTTCTGCTATTCGCCGAAAAAGGCGGCGGAAGCGACGCTGCAGCCGATCCGGCGCTTTCACTTCGACGCGGCGATACTCTTTTCCGACATTCTCGTCGTGCCGGACGCGATGGGTCAGCGGGTGTCTTTCGAGAGCGGCGAAGGGCCTCGTCTCGCGCCGATCGAAACGCCGGAGCAGGCGGAGCGGCTCGGCGCCTTCAAAATCGAGCATCTGGCGCCGGTGTTCGAGGCGATCGAACTCGTCAAAACCGCGCTGCCGCCCGATGTCGCCTTCATCGGCTTTTGCGGCGCGCCCTTCACCGTCGCAAGCTATATGATCGCCGGGCAGGGCACGCCCGATCAGGCGCCGGCGCGTCTCTTCGCTTATCGTTTTCCGCGCGCTTTCGCCCAGCTCATCGACCGCGTGGTCGAGGCGTCGATCGACTATCTTGCGCGCCAGATCGAAGCGGGAGTCGAGGTCGTGCAGATTTTCGACAGCTGGGCCGGCGTTTTGCCGGCGGCTGAATTTATGCGCTGGTCGGCGGCGGCGGTGCGCCGCATCGTCGAGGGGGTCAAGGCGCGCCATCCGCAAACGCCAGTGATCGCCTTCGTGCGCGGCGCCGACGCCCATCTGCCGATGCTGACGCGCACGATCGGGGCCGACGCTTACGGAATCGATACGGCGCTCGATCCCGCCTGGGCCGTGGCGCAGACGGCGGCCGATGTTGTGCTGCAAGGCAATCTCGATCCGCTGGCGCTCGTCGCCGGCGGTGAAGCGCTCGACCGCGAAGTCGATTCTATTCTCGCGGCCTTCGACGGCCGTCCGCATATTTTCAATCTAGGCCATGGCATCTTGCAGCAAACGCCGATCGAAAATGTCGAGCGACTCGTCGCGCGCGTGCGAGGGACGGGGGGCTGACCATGTACGTCTGGATCAAGGCGCTGCATGTCATCGCCATCATCTCCTGGATGGCGGGGCTTCTCTATCTGCCGCGGCTCTTCGTCTATCACGCAGGCGCCGGCAAGGGCGCGCTCTCCGACACCTTCAAAATCATGGAGCGGCGGCTCTATCGCTACATCATGACGCCGGGCATGCTCGTCGCCTGGATCACCGGCATCTATCTCGCAATTGAGGGCGGGGCGCTGACGGGAGGCTGGTTTCACGCCAAAGCGACGCTGGTCGTGCTGCTCACCGCGGCGCATCTCCACGACGGCGCGCTGATGCGCCGTTTCGCGCAAGACGCCAATGTTCATTCGCCGCGCTACTATCGCGTCCTCAATGAACTGCCGACCCTGCTGATGATCGGCGTCGTCATTCTGGTCATCGTCAAGCCGTTCTGATTTTCGCGGACCCGCCGGGCAAGCGATGGAGGAGACGGCGGGAGAGGCGCCGCCCTCGCAGGGCGCGCTTTTTTCGAAGGTCCCGCGCCGCTCTTGATTCGCGTCTGGAAATTGTCTAAGGGAGCTTATCCCTCTGAGGCCCGTGTCTGCTTATAGCGGCTCGCCGGAATTTCCCCCGGCGCTCGGGAAGGCCATCTCCCCCCGCCCCTACCGCTTATCCCCCGGCTCCTCTCCACCTGCGCGCAAAACCCCAAGGTTCACCCTGAATGCGGGAAATTAAACTCTCGGACTTGAAAGCCAAGTCCGCCGCCGAACTCCTCGCTTTCGCCGAAGAGCATGAAGTCGAAAACGCCTCTCTTCTGCGCAAGCAGGAGCTGCTATTCGCGATTTTGAAACAATTCGCCAGCCGCGACGTCGAAATCGTCGGCGTCGGCGTCGTCGAAGTGCTGCAGGACGGCTTTGGTTTCCTGCGCTCGCCCGACGCGAACTATCTCGCCGGTCCCGACGACATTTACGTCTCGCCCTCGCAGATCCGAAAGTTCGGCCTGCGCACCGGCGACACGGTCGAAGGCATGATCCGCAGCCCGAAGGAAGGCGAACGCTATTTCGCGCTGCTCAAGGTCAACAGCATCAATTTCGAAGATCCCGAGAAGGTGCGCCACAAGGTGCCCTTCGACAATCTTACCCCGCTCTATCCGGACGAACGGCTGAAGCTCGAAATCGAAGACCCGACCAAGAAGGATTATTCTTCCCGCGTCATCGATCTCGTCGCGCCGATCGGCAAGGGGCAGCGCGCGCTGGTCGTGGCGCCGCCGCGCACCGGCAAGACCGTGCTGCTGCAGAATATCGCGCAGTCGATCGCGACCAACCATCCCGAGTGCTATCTGATCGTGCTGCTCATCGACGAGCGGCCCGAGGAAGTGACCGACATGCAGCGTTCGGTGAAGGGCGAGGTCGTCTCCTCGACCTTCGACGAGCCGGCGGTGCGCCATGTGCAGGTCGCCGAAATGGTGATCGAAAAGGCGAAGCGTCTCGTCGAACATGGCCGCGACGTGGTGATCCTTCTTGATTCGATCACGCGGCTCGGGCGCGCCTACAACACCGTGGTGCCGTCGTCTGGCAAGGTGCTCACCGGCGGCGTCGACGCCAACGCATTGCAACGGCCGAAGCGCTTCTTCGGCGCGGCGCGCAATATCGAAGAGGGCGGTTCGCTCACCATCATCGCGACGGCGCTGATCGACACCGGCTCGCGCATGGACGAAGTGATTTTCGAAGAGTTCAAGGGCACCGGCAACAGCGAGATCATTCTCGACCGCAAGGTGTCCGACAAGCGCATTTTCCCGGCGCTGGACATCACCCGTTCCGGCACCCGCAAGGAAGAGCTGCTGGTCGCCGGCGATATCCTCAAGAAGATGTATGTGCTGCGCCGTATCCTCAATCCGATGGGCACGGTCGACGCGATCGAATTTTTGCTTGGGAAGCTTCGCGAGACCAAGAACAATCAGGGCTTCTTCGATTCGATGAATACGTAGCGCGAAACTATCGCGGGACGGATGTTCTAACTTTTCATGCGAAGCGCCATGAGCGTTTCATCGAGATAATCGCCGTCGCCGTTCTTCGCTGAGCGTTCTTCGACGCCATAGGCGCGAAATCCCCATCGCTCGTAAAAGCGCAGCGCGCGGAGATTTGTTGAGACGACGGTGAGCGTCACGATTTCGACCTTCGCGCGCGCTTCGTCGATCAGTCCTTTCATGATTTCATCAGCGGCGCCCGATCCACGATGCGCCGCCTTCACATACATGCCGTAGAGCAGCGCCTTGTGGCGTGTCTTTACGCCGTCGCTCCATGCGAGTCCGCCGACGCCGATAAGTTGAGAGCGTTCGGCGTTGAAGGCGCCGATGACAAAGTCGCGCGTAAGGCGGGCGGCGACGGCGGACAGCGCGACATGCGCTTCATCCTCCGGCGCATAGCGAAACGCCCGGGGCTCAAGCGTGAAGCTCTCGAAGCGCAGCGACTGAAAGTCCTGCGCGTCCGGCGCATTGAGCCGGCGACATATTGCCCGCATTCGCATATGTCTTTGTGCCGGACAGGCCTTGCGAATTCCAGCGGCGAAAGGAATAAGCGGCGCGCATGTTCAAGGATTTCGCCAAGTTTCGGTCCCCGATTCACGACGTCGCGAGGTGGATCGACAAATACCGTTTTGTGCGGTGCAGCATCTATCGTCTCGGGTTCTCGAGGTCTGCGTGGCGCCGCCGGGAAGACGCGGCGCCGTGAGTTCGCCCGACACGATTTTCGCGCTGGGCACGGCCGCAGGACGCGCCGCCATCGCCATCATCCGGATTTCGGGGCCGGGGGCGGGGGAGGCGCTCAAGGCGCTCGCCGGCAGGCTTCCGGAGCCGCGGCGGGCGGCATTCGCGATCCTGCGCGATCCCGCGAGCGGCGAGACGCTCGACCGCGGCGTCGCGTTGTTCTTTCCCGGCCCCGCGTCCTCGACCGGCGAGGATTGCGCCGAGCTGCAGCTCCATGGCGGCCGCGCGGTGGTCGAGGGGGCGCTTGCCGCGCTGAAGCGGCTTCCCGGCCTGCGGCCGGCGGAGCCCGGCGAATTCGCCCGGCGGGGCTTCGCCAATGGCAAGCTCGATCTCTCCCAGGCGGAGGCGCTCGCCGATCTTATCGATGCGCAGACGCAGACGCAGCGCCGGCAGGCGTTGCGGATCGCCGGCGGCGCGCTTCGGCGCAAAGTCGAGGGCTGGCGGGGCGTGCTCGTCGAGGCGTTGGCGCTGCTTGAAGCCGAGCTCGATTTCAGCGACGAGGGCGATGTCGGGGCTTTCGCGCCGGCGCGGGTCGCCGCGCTGCTGGCGCCGCTCGCCGAGGATATGCGCGCGGCGCTGCGTCTCGCTCCGGCGTCCGAGCGCATGCGCGAGGGCTTCACGGTGATGATCCTCGGCCGGCCTAATGTCGGAAAATCGACATTAATCAATGCGTTAACCGAGCGTGACCTTGCCATCGTGTCGACCATCCCCGGCACGACACGGGACATGATCGAGGCACATCTCGACATCGGCGGTCTGCCGGTCACTCTCATCGACACGGCGGGGCTGCGGGAGGCGTCGGACGAGATCGAACGGATCGGCGTCGATCGGACGTTGGCGCGCATCGAGTCCGCCGATCTGGCGTTGTGGCTGTCGGATTCGGGCGAGGCGCCGCCGAGCGGAGACGTCGAGACGATCCGAGTCGCAACCAAAACCGATCTGCGACCTGCGTCCGAGGGCGCGATCGGAATCTGCGCGTTGACCGGCGATGGCCTCGAAACGCTCGCCGCCGCGATCGAAGCCCGCGCCCGCGCGCGGCTGGGCGACGGCGCGTCGGCGCTGATCGTGAGAGAAAGGCATCGCCTTGCGCTGGAACAGGCGGTAGAAGGCGTCGAAGCTGTGATCGGCCGGGACGCGGCGCTGGAGCTTCAGGCCGAAGAATTGCGCCGCGCGGCGCGCGCGCTGGGGCGGATCGTCGGCGCCGTCGATGTCGAGGACGTGCTTGACGCGGTTTTCTCGCGATTCTGTATCGGCAAATGATATGTTTCACGTGAAACAGGCTTGCCCATGAGAAGAGATTTCGACGTGATCGTGATCGGCGGCGGCCACGCCGGCTGCGAGGCCGCTGCCGCGGCGGCGCGGCTCGGCGCGCGCACCGCGGTGGTCACCCAGAATCGCGACAAGATCGGCGAAATGTCCTGCAACCCGGCGATCGGCGGGCTGGGGAAGGGTCAGCTGGTTCGCGAGATCGACGCGCTTGACGGGCTGATGGGCCGTGTCGCCGACGCCGCCGGCATTCAGTTCCGGGTGCTCAACCGCTCCAAGGGCCCTGCGGTGCGCGGTCCGCGCGCCCAGGCCGACCGCAGGCTCTATCGCGCGGCGATGCAGGCGGCGCTGGCCGAAACTGAAAATCTGACGATCGTCGAAGCCGCCGTCGAAGATCTTCTGGTCGAGCGCGGCGACATTCGCGGGGTCGTCACGCCGGACGGCGAGATTCGGGCGTCGAGCGTGGTCGTCGCTACCGGCACCTTCCTCGGCGGCGTGATCCATATTGGCGATGAACGAACGCCGGCCGGCCGGATGGGCGATGCGCCCTCGAACGCGCTGAGCCGGCGGTTGCGCGCGGCGGGCTTTGCGGTGGCGCGGCTCAAGACCGGCACGCCGCCGCGGCTCGACGGCCGCACCATCCGCTGGGCGGCGCTCGAAGAACAATGGGGCGATCCGACGCCGGAGCCCTTTTCCTATCTGACGACGAAGATCGACAATCGGCAGATCGCCTGCGGCGTCACCCGCACGACACCTGCCGCGCATCGCATCATTCTCGACGATCTGCATCGCTCGCCGATGCGCACCGGGGCGATCTCCGGCCCAGGACCGCGCTATTGCCCGTCGATCGAGGATAAGGTCACGCGTTTCGCCGACCGCGACGCGCATCAGATTTTCCTCGAACCCGAGGGGCTCGACGACGACACCGTCTATCCGAACGGGGTCTCGACCTCGCTGCCGGAAGCGACCCAGCAGGCGTTCATAAACGCGATACCGGGCCTGGAGGAGGCGCGAATTCTGCGGCCGGGCTATGCGATCGAATATGATTATGTCGATCCGCGCGAATTGTCGGCGACGCTCGAAACCAAGCGGATCGGCGGGCTTTTCTTCGCCGGCCAGATCAACGGCACCACCGGCTATGAGGAGGCAGCGGCGCAAGGATTGCTGGCCGGACTCAATGCCGCGCGCCATGCCGCGGGCGGCGCCGCGATCGTCTTCGATCGCGCCGAGGCCTATCTCGGCGTGATGATCGACGATCTCGTCACCCGCGGGGTCGCCGAGCCCTATCGCATGTTCACCTCGCGCGCCGAATATCGCCTGTCGCTGCGCGCCGACAACGCCGACGAGCGGCTGACGTCGCGCGGGATCGAGATCGGCTGCGTTGGCGCCCGGCGCGCCGGGCATTTTCGCGACCGCGCCGAACGTCTCGCCGCCGGCCGCGCGCTGCTGCAGTCGCGCGAACTGACGTCGGCGGCGGCGAAGCGCCACGGGCTGCCGGTCAATCAGGACGGTCTACGCCGCAGCGCCTATGCGCTGCTGTCATTCCCCGACATCACGCTCGATCGCCTCGCATCGATCTGGCCGGAGTTCGGCGGAATCGATCAGGACACAACGGAACGGCTTGAGACGGAGGCGCGCTACGCCGTCTATCTCGACCGCCAGCAGGCCGATATAGACGCGTATCGACGCGACGAACGCCTCGCTTTGCCGGAGGGGTTAGACTATGCGGCGATCGCCGGCCTGTCGGCGGAATTGCGCGGCAAGCTCAGTTTTCTGCGCCCGCGCACGATCGGCCAGGCGCAGCGCATCGACGGCATGACGCCGTCGGCGCTCACCTTGTTGGCGGCGCGGGCGCGCCGCGCGTGACCGGCCAATCGGGCCGGGACGAAGCGCTGAAACTTTTTCCGGCGCTCGCGGCGATTGAGGCGGAGCTGGGGACTTACGCCGATCTGCTGAAGCGCTGGCAGGCGAAGATCAATCTCGTGTCCACAGCGACGCTCGACGACATCTGGCTGCGGCATTTCGCCGATTCGGCGCAGGTCCTAGCGGCGGCGCCGCATATCTCGCGCTGGGCGGACTTGGGCTCGGGCGCGGGCTTTCCGGGAATGGTGACGGCGTTGTTGCTGAAATCGACGCCGGGCGCCGTGGTCCATTTGATCGAAAGCGATCAACGCAAGGCGAGCTTCCTGCGGGCTGTTTCACGTGAAACAGCGGCGTCGGCGATCATCCATGCCGAACGGATCGAAGCTGCTCTACCCAAATTGGCCGGAAAAATCGACGGCGTCAGCGCCCGCGCGCTCGCGTCGCTGCCGCGCCTCCTGCAGCTTGCCGAAAAGCCGCTGACGGCAGGCGCCATTGGCGTGTTTTTAAAGGGGGAAGAATGGCAAGATGAATTGACCGCCGTCGAAGCGCTCGGTAGTTTCACTTGCGAGTCGGCGGAAAGCCGCACCCGCCCGGGCGCGCGCATCGTCGTGATCAAGCGCAAGGCTTCCCCATCGTGACCGCTTCGACGTCGCCGCGCATCCTTGTGCTGGCCAATCAAAAGGGCGGCGTGGGCAAGACGACCACCGCCATCAATCTCGGCACCGCGCTCGCGGCGGTCGGCGAGGACGTGCTGGTCATCGACCTCGACCCGCAAGGCAATGCGTCGACAGGGCTCGGCATCGATCGCCAGCACCGGCCGATTTCGACCTATGACGTGCTTCTCGGCGAATCGAGCCTCGCCGACGCGATCATCGCCACGGCGGTGCCGCGCCTGTCGATCGCGCCGTCGACTTTGGATCTCCTCGGCGTCGAGCTCGAAATCGCCAATGACAAGGACCGCGCCTACAGGTTGAAGCGCGCCTTCGCCGAGCTGGCGGCCGAGCATGATGAAGAGCGGCGCTACAGCTATATTCTCATCGACTGCCCGCCGTCGCTAAATCTATTAACTATCAATGCATTAGCTAGCAGCGACGCCGTCGTCGTGCCGCTCCAGTGCGAATTTTTTGCGCTCGAAGGCCTGTCGCAACTGCTCTCGACCGTCGAACAGGTCAAGCAGACACTCAACCAGAAGTTGTCGATCCACGGGGTCGTTCTGACCATGTACGACCCGCGCAACAATCTCGCCAATCAGGTCGCCGCCGACGTGCGCCGCTTCATGGGCGAGAAGGTCTATGACACGATGATTCCGCGCAACGTCAGGGTTTCCGAGGCGCCGTCGCACGGCAAGCCGGTGCTGCTCTATGACCTCAAATGCGCCGGCAGTCAGGCCTATCTCAAGCTCGCCTCGGAAGTGATCCAGCGCGAGAAGCGGCTGCGCGCGGCTTAACGGAAAGAGGAGCGTCTCGAAGATGGCGGAGGATTCCCGGCGCCGGCTCGGCCGCGGATTGGCGGCGCTTCTCGGCGAGGCCGCGGCGGACACAGCTCCGATCGAACGACCGCGGGGACCGCGTAAGGCGCCGATCGAATTCCTGCGCGCCAATCCGCGCAATCCGCGCACTTCCTTTGGCGAGGAAGATCTCGCCGAACTGACCGCGTCGATCCGCGAGAAGGGCGTGATCCAGCCGATCATCGTGCGCGTCATCGCCGGCGTCGCCGACGCTTATGAAATCATCGCTGGAGAACGTCGTTGGCGCGCGGCGCAGATGGCGGGACTCTCCGACGTGCCGGTCGTCATTCATGAGGCCGACGACAAGGAAGCGCTCGAACTCGCGATCATCGAAAATGTTCAACGCGCCGATCTCAATGCGATTGAGGAAGCGAAGGGCTATGAGCGGCTCGGCGCGGAGTTCGGCTATGCGCATGGCGAGATCGCGAAAATCATCGGCAAGAGCCGTTCTCACATCGCCAACACGATACGTCTGCTGAATTTGCCGGAAGCGGCGAAAAAGCTCGTGAGCGAAGGCGCGATCTCCGCCGGCCATGCGCGCGCGCTGCTCGCGGTCGCCGACCCGGCGGCGGTGGCGCGGCGCATCGTCGAACAGGGACTGACGGTTCGCGACGTCGAACGACTGGCTCAAGAGCAGAGCGAGAAGGTTCGACCGACGAAACATGCCGCGCGCGTCGCCAAGGACGCCGATACGCGCGCGATCGAAAAGAGTTTAAGCGACGCGCTCGGCTTGAACGTCGAACTGCGGCCGAACGGCGAGAAGGGCGAAGTGCGGATCAAATATCGCTCGCTCGATCAGCTTCAATCGATCTGCCGTCTCCTTACGGAATAGGCTGTCGCGCGGACGCGTTTCGTCGCCTCGGTTCACGGCCTCTCCGCGTCATGCCCGCGCTTGTCGCGGGCATCCACGCGGCGCCGCCTCGCTAGCTTTGCAGCCTTTGCGAATCGTCTCGACGTGGATGGCCGGGACAAGCCCGGCCATGACGCCTGAGGAGCGCCGCCGCTTACGCGTGCAGGCCTGGCGAGAGCATCCGATGGACGCGAGTCATGAAGGCGACGGCGAAGAGCGGCGTCAGCACATTCAGTCCCGGCGTCGCGACGAAGACGGCGATGAACAGTCCTGCGACGAACAGCCAGAAGGCGTGGCGACGGCGCAATTCTTCCGACTCCTGCAGAGAACGAAAGCGCGTCGCCGCGAAGAGAAAATATTCGCGACCGAACAGATAGGCGTTGGCCAGCAGAAAGGCCGCGGCGTTTATTCCCGGCACGAACAGCAGCAGCAGCGCGAAGAAATTGACGATCGCCGAGACGCCGGCAAAGCGCAGCCCCATGAAAATCGCCTGCGTCGCGGGAATGGTGCGCCCGCGCTGTCCGAGCGGATAGAGGTCCGCTTCGACATGATCGGCGAGATCGTCGAGAAACAGTCCCGACACGAGCACCGAGACCGGCGCGATGAGAAAGGCCATCAGAAAAAACAGGCCGGCGCCGGTCGCATAGGATAGCGCCGTCCGCAGCCAGGGATGGTCGACCATCACGAAGGACAAGGCGAGTCTGTCGAGACCGACCCAAGCCAATGCAAGCAGCAGCAAGGTCATGCCGAGACTCTTGACGAGGACCGCGCGGAACGGCGGCGTCATGATCTGGCGCAGCGCCGCCAGGGCGGCTTCGAACATTTCGGTCATGGCGAGATGATCACCGCGAGTCGATCCTGGCGGCGCGAGAGGCGCGTCGCATCCGCCATGCAGATGGCGCGTCGCGCGACTCAGCGCAAGCGCGTTTACGCGATTCGCTCGCGCTATTTGGCGAGATGCGCTTCGAGATTATGAAGGCCTTTCTCGAACATATCGCCGATCATTCTGTCGCGGCTGACGAAAATATTCATCGCCCGGCTCATGAGGCCGGCGTCGCCCGACATGCTCCAGACGACATGAGTCTTATGGGCGGCGGAGTCGCCCCCGAAACCGAAAGTGCGCGCGAGCCACCGTCCCTGCGTCACTTCGCCGTCGGGCGCGAGAAAAAAGGTCGCCTCATTGGTCGCGGCGAAGGGTTTTCGCATATCGAGCTTGAGGTGGACCCGCTCGCCCGGCTGACTGTCCAATATGGTCATGCGTCCGGCGCCGACCGTCCTGTCGCCGGACCATTCGAAAGCGGCCCCGGGACCGGCCGCAGGTCCCTCGTAGCGGGTTTCAGCGTTGGGATCGAGCTTCGCCCAGGGCGACCAGTATTCCCAATTGCGCAGATCGTTGATCGCGGCGAACGCCGCGCGCGGCGGCGCGTCGATCACCGTCTCGCGCCGCACCACGAAACGATCCGGCTGAAGATAAACCGCCAGTGCGAGCAAAGCGGCGCCGTAGCAAATCACGAGAAACAGCAAGCCGGTCATCAATGCCTCCAAATGCCTGCGCCGCGCGAGCCCGCGACTGAACTAGCGCGCCGGGCCTGGGCTTCAAACCATTCCGCCTGCGTCAATCAGCGCGGCCGCATGAGCTTCCTCGAGACGAAAATCGGCGCCGTCGCCGCAAGCCGCCGCGGCGATGAAAAAACCGCCGCGCCGCCATTGGGCGACGCTGTAGGTCTCGCCGGAGGCGCTGCTAACGGCGGGCGGCGACAGGTTGACGACAAGGCTGTCGAGCCCGCGCGCGAGGCCGCGCCCGTCGGCCTTCAAGACCGCCTCCTTGAGGGTCCAGATCGCAAAGAAGAGTTCGGTCTGCGCGAAGGGATCGGACTCCGCGCGCAACAGCGCCGCCTCTTGAGGCGCGAAGTAGCGTTCGGCGACATTGAGCGCGTTGCGCGGCGTCAGGGCGGATTCGACGTCGACGCCGATCTGGCGCCCGGAGGCGATCGCCGCGGCGGCCATGCCGCGCGTATGCGAGAGACTGACGTCGAGGCCGGTAAGCGGCGCGCGCAGAAAGGGCTTGCCGTGCGGCGTCGCGCCGAAACGCCATTCGGCGGGCGAAATATTCGTCGCGCGTCTGGAAAGTCGCGCGCGCAACAGCGCATGGGCGGCGACATAGGCGCGGCGGTCGGATTCGAACGCGAAGCGCGCCGCCCGCGCTGATTCGGATTCATCGAGAAGCGCCGCGAGCCTCGGCCATTCATCGTCGGCGATCGCCGCGATGTCGATGAACGATGCATCGACGACGCCGGCGGGCGTTTCGAGAGCAGCGTTCCCCGACGTCAGGAAACTCCGAGCTTCTTTTGGAGATTGGTCGAGGAGGTCGTGTATTGGAAGAGAAGCTTCTTGTCGGGATAGACGTAGCGATGCGCCTTCTGCGAAGCGAGCGCAGCTTCATGAAAGCCCGAAAGAATGAGCTTCAACTTGCCCGGATAGGCATTGATGTCGCCGACGGCGAAAATGCCGGGATGACTCGTCTCGAATTTTTCCGTGTCGACGGGGATAAGGTTTTCGTTGAGCTGAAGTCCCCAATCGGCGACCGGACCAAGCTTCATGGTGAGGCCGAAGAACGGCATCAGCCGCTCGCAGGCGATCTGCTCTTCGACGCCGTCATTGCCTTTGAGCATGGCGCGCGTCAGCTCGCCGTCTTCGCCTTCGACGGTGGTGATCTGACCGAGCCGGAAATTGATCTTGCCCGTTGCGACAAGCTCCTGCATCGCCGAGACGGAATGCGGCGCGGCGCGGAACTGGTCGCGCCGATGCACGAGCGTGAGGCTTTTTGCCACCGGCTGCAGATTGAGCGTCCAGTCGAGCGCCGAATCGCCGCCGCCGACGATCACGACATTCTTGTCGCGGAAATCCTCCATGCGGCGCACGGCGTAGAACACCGACTTGCCCTCATAGGATTCGATCTTCGGGATGGGCGGTTTCTTGGGCTGGAACGATCCGCCGCCGGCGGCGACAAAAACCACCTTGGCGTGAAAAATCTTGCCTGCGTCAGTGGTGAGCCGGAATTCCGGCTTTTCGGGCGTGCCGAGCGAGACCAGCGTTTCGACCATTTCATTGAAGTGAAAGGTCGGGCGAAAGGGCTCGATCTGCTTGAGGAGATTATCCGTCAGCTCCTGGCCGGTGCAGACCGGCAGGCCGGGAATGTCATAGATCGGCTTTTCGGGATAGAGTTCGGAACATTGGCCGCCGGCGCGCGGCAGAATGTCGATGACATGCGCCTTGATGTCCAGAAGGCCAAGCTCGAACACCGAGAAAAGACCTGCGGGGCCTGCGCCGACGATGACGACATCGGTTTCGATCGCGGCTTCCTTAAGCTGGTTCATGGTCAATTCCCGGTAAAATCTCAAACCCGTGATGAGGAGGGGCGCCGTTGGCGTCGCGTCGCGAACCGACGCCGACCGCGCGGGACGCATCTGCGCGCGCCGACTTGGAAACGCGGCGCCGCCCTTGTTCGTCTATCGCATATGTCGAGAGATTCAAACCCGCGCAGGCGAGATATGGAATAATTGGCGTCAGCCCTGCTGGGCGGGGGTCGTAACGACCAGTCCCTCGAGCTCCGGCCTCACCGTGATCTGGCAGCACAGCCGGGAATTCGGCTTCACGTCGAAGGCGAAGTCGAGCATGTCCTCTTCCATCTGCGACGCTTTGCCCGCCTTTTCCGTCCAATTTTCATCGACATAGACATGGCAGGTGGCGCAGGCGCAGGCGCCGCCGCATTCGGCGGCGATTTCGGGAATGTCGTTGCGGCGCGCGGTCTCCATGACGGTGGAGCCGACCTCGCCCTCGACGGTGCGGGCTTGACCGTGCGAATCGATGAAGGTGATCTTGACCTTTGTCGGCGCGCCGCCGCCGGGCTCGGCGCCATAGCGGGTCGCCGCATCCTCAAAGCTCATTTTCGCCATGACGCCTGTCTCTTCCTCGTACATGCTCAAAGTTCCCGGCGCTTCCGATGTCCGCAGGGCGGAAAGCCATGATCTTTGTTCGTTCGCGCCGCGCGCGGTTCGCCGGCGGGCGCCTAAATCGTCGCCGTCCAGTTACCACCCGCCCGTTGACGGCGCTAGCCCCTCCTGGCGCGCCCCCGGGGCCGCATTCCAGTGGCTTAGCGGATTGAAGCCGCAAGAGGCGCGCTGATGACGGACATCGCTTTAGGCTTTCGCAACGCCGACGGCGCCATGCGGCCCGACCTGACCCGCTGTCTCGATTTCATGAACCGGACGCCCTTTTTCAGGCGCTACAAGCAGGAGACCTGGGACGCGCTGCAGATATCGGGAAACAGCAGAATATTGGACGTGGCCTGCGGCGTCGGCTTTGACGTCATCGAACTGGCGCGGCGTTTCCCAGACGCAAATGTCTGCGGTCTCGACCCGTCGCTGGGCTTTCTCGAGCTGGCGCGGCAACGAGCGCAGGGCCTCGCCAATGCGCGCTTCGTTGGCGGCGACTCGCGCCGTCTGCCGTTCGGCGACGGCCGCTTCGACGCGGTCCGGATCGACCGCTCGTTGCAGCATATCAGCGCCCCTGTCGAGGCGTTACGCGAAATGGTTCGGGTGACCCGCAGGGGCGGCAGAATCGTCGTCGCCGAGCCCGATTGGGGAACTTTTTTCGTCTACAACGGCGATCTCGCAAGCAGCGCCAAGATCGCCGGATTCTGGGAAAAGTCTTTTGCCAATCCCTATATCGGCAGAGAAGCCGGCGTTCTGCTGCAGCAGTGCGGCGTCGAGAGCATCGGCTGTCAGGCGCAGGCGCTCGTCGTCAGGGACGAGGCGGCGGCGGACATTATTTTCGATCTGACGCGCGTGACGGACAATTGCGTCGCCGCGCGCGTGTTGACGCAAGTCGAGGCGGAACGTTGGCGCCTGGCGACTCAGGCGGCCTGCGAGAGCGGCGCGTTTCTCGCCTGCCTCAATATCATGCTGTGGGACGGCTCGATCCCCTGAACGGGGCGCGTCGGCGTCGGCCACGCTACAGCCGCGCCCGCGTCCACTGGCCGATGCGCAGCGCGACGCGCGCGGCGGCGTCGCTGAGCGCCCGCGCCGCCTGCGACCCGACATGCTCGGGGGCCGGCGTCTCCTCGACGAAGACTCGCGCCGCCCGCGCCCGGCCGCCCGCGCCATCGACGAGCTCGACGGAAACTTCAATGACGGCGAGATCGCGGGCGATGTCGATCTCGAAGCGCCGCACGTCGGTCTGCAGCGTGCTTGGCGCGCCGATGTTGGATGAGGCCGAAAGACCGCATCGCTGCAGCGCTTCGATCAGCCGGCGCTGAAACAGACGCGGCAGCGGGTCGGACCATTGCACGCCGGGAAGAACGGCGACGCTGTCATCCGCCGCGCGAACCACGATTCGATCCGTGGAGGTCGGCGCGACCGCGGCAGGCTCCGGAACGAAGACCGCGGGGCCGCTGCGCAGGGCGGCGCTGCGCAAAGCGCCCGTGTCGGCGGTCAGATCGAAGGTCTCGCGCGGCGCGCTGGCGCAGGCGGCGACGAACAGCGCGAGCGATGCAAGCGCCGTCGTCCGCGCGGCCTTGCGCTGCGTGGCCGTAGACGCCTTCAGATTCATGCCGACCCGTCGCCTCATTCCGCCCGCGCGCCGCGCCGGGCTACGTCCTTCTATCCGATCCGCGCATCGGCTCAAAGCCACGCTTGCGGTCCTGGATCACGCCGCATTTAGACGTCTTCGCACAAATGCGCATGACATGATCGATCTTAAAAACTTAGAGCGCGCTTAACGCCAGATGCCGGCCGCCGCCTTTTTCGCGAGCCGCGCGCTCGTTTCTTGATTTGAAGCATTTTCTGCGCCGAACCGGCGGCCGCTTCGGCGGAAAATGCTCTAGCGGCCCTGATATTCCGGCACGGACTCGGACGGTCCGAAGATGAATTGTGACGGGTTTTTCTCGACCGAACGCAACGTGCGGTCGAATGTGTCGACCGCCTTGCGTCCGTCCACCGCTAGCTGCTCATACTCGCGAAGCCCTGTCCCGGCGAAGCGGTTGATACGTTCCGTCGCGCCGGCGATATTGCCGGTGATCGCCTTGATCTGCTTGGGGTCGATCGCCGCGATCAATTTTTCGCCGGTCGCCAACACCTTGTCGAGCCGCGCCGCCACGGGCTTCATCGATTGCGCGACATCGGACGCGTCGCGGATGAAGCTCGAGATGGAAGCGGAATTGTCGGCGAGAGTCTTGCTGACTTTCTCGGCGTTTTTGAGCGTCGCCGTGATCGCCGGACCATTGTCGTCGATCAGCTTGTCGAGTTTGGTGAGGAGTTCGGCGGCCTTTGTCGACAGGTTCTGAACATTGCCGAGCAGATTCTGGAATTCGGAGCGCTCGGCCTGAATTTGAGGATATTTCTGATCGTTTTGCGCCGTCAGAGCCGGCGCGCCATGCGTGCCGCCAACCAGCAGAACGTCGGAGACGCCGGTAAAGCCCCGTGTCTCAAGCCGTGCGCGGGTATCGGTCTTGACCGGCGTCCGGCTGTCGATCCTGACCAGCACGTCGACCTTGCTCGGGTCCTGTTCGGAAATGCCAAGATGGGTGACCTCGCCGACCTTCACGCCATTGAACAGCACCGAGGAGCCGCGGGTCAGCCCAGAGACCGCGCCGGTGAAGACGATCTGATAGGTCTCCTGCCGGCCAAGCTGGCTCGGTCCCGAGAACCAGTAGACGAAGAGGAAGGCGGCGAAGGCCGCCGCCAGCGTGAAAGCGCCGATCAGCGCGTAGTTGGCGCGGGTTTCCATTCCTCGTCCTTGTGCTCGATGCGCGCCGCGGACAGCCGCCCGCCGCGCACGCCGTGAAAATAGGCTTTCAGCCACGGGTGGTCGGACTCAAGCAGGGTTTCCAGAGGCCCTGCGGCGATCACCCGACCTTCAGCAAGCGCCGCCACCCTGTCGCAGATAGAATAGAGACTATCGAGATCATGCGTCACCATGAACACGGTCAGTCCGAGGGTCTGCTGCAACGTGCCGATCAGCTCGTCGAATTCGGCGGCGCTGATCGGGTCGAGCCCCGATGTCGGCTCGTCCAGGAATACAAGCTCGGGATCAAGCGCCAGAGCGCGCGCCAGGGCCGCGCGCTTCACCATGCCGCCCGACAATTCTGACGGAAATTTGTCGGCGGCGTCCGGTGGAAGGCCAACCAGCTCAAGCTTGAGCATAGCCAGTTCGTCCATCAGATGGTGCGAAATTTCGCGCGTTTCGCGCATCGGCATCTGGATGTTCTGCTTGACCGTCAGCCCCGAGAAAAGCGCGCCATTCTGAAACAACACGCCCCAGCGCTGTTCGAGATTACGGCGTTCGGCCGGCGTCAGGGCGTCCCGGTCCTGCCCGAAAATCCGAATGGCTCCGGCCCGCGCCGGCACCAGTCCGAGGATGGCGCGGGTAAGCACGGACTTGCCCTGACCCGACCCGCCGACGACGCCAAGCACCTCGCCGCGAAAAACGTCGAGATTGAGCCCCTTGACGATGGTCCGGTCGCCGAAGCCGACGACGAGGTCGCGCACGCCAATGACGACATCGCGATTTTGCCGCTGTTGAACGGCGCCGTCGGCGGAGGTCGAGGGGCTGCTCATCTGCGCGCTCAATAGTCGATCGACGCGAAAAATATGGCGAACAAGCCATCCATCACGATAACCATGAAGATGGATTTAACCACCGAGGACGTGACCTGGCGACCGAGCGATTCGGCGGACCCCTTCGTTGCGAGCCCGTCCATCGAGGCGATGAGGCCGATGACCAGCGCCATGAAGGGCGCCTTGATGATGCCGACGAGGAACGTATGCAGCGCGATCGCTTCCTTGAGCAATGACGCGAAAGCCACCGGGCTGATGCCGCCGTACCACCAGGACACGATCATGCCGCCAAAGAGCGCCGCCATGTCCGCGATGAAGGTCAGGATCGGCAAGGAGATGATCAGGCCGAGCACGCGCGGCGCGATCAGCACCTCGATGGGAGACAGTCCCATCACCAGCAGCGCGTCGACCTCCTCGCGCATTTTCATCGAGCCGAGTTCGGCGGTGATCGCTGAGCCCGAGCGGCCGGCGATCATGATTGACGTGAGCAGAACGCCGAGTTCGCGCAAGACCAGAATGCCGATCAGGCTGACCGTGTAGCTCGACGCGCCAAACCTGAGCAGCTGGAAGATGCCCTGCTGCGCGACGATGGCGCCTACCAGCACGTTGATGAGAACGATGATCGGAACGCTACGAAAACCGATGAGCTCGATCTGTGCGACAAGCGAGGTCAGTCTGAAACGGTGCGGACGGCTCGCCACATAGATCATCGACGAAATGAATTCGCCGAGAAAGCTGACGCCGCGATAGAATTCGCGGAGGGCGTCGACGGTCGATTCGCCGAGGTCCGAAAGCAGGACGAAAACCAGATTGAAACGCGGCCGGGCCGGCGCCTCGAAAGCGCGATAATGCGCCTCTTCGAGCAGAGTGGAATATTCCGGGCGCACATGTTCGAGCGCGACGGCGACGCCGCGGCGCGCGAGTTCATGCCGAGCGCGATTGATCAGCCAGGCGCCGGCGGTGTCGAGCCGCGAGACCTGCGCGAGATCGAAGATGATCATCCGATCGCGGCTTGCCTCCTCGACAATGCGCGCCGCCGCCGCTTCGAGACGATCCGAGGCGACGAGAGTCCAGTCGCCAGACAGCGACAGTCGCGCGCCTTCCGGCGAAGACTGGCGTGTGAGATTGGGCGGACGTTCCATCGCCGCGACGGTCATCGGAATTCGCTCTGCGCTCGCGTCAATATTCGGCTCATCGATGGCGTCATCCTATCCGCCGATTGTGGCGCGGCGCCGACGCCGGCAGGCGCGGCCGAAGGAAAAACGTGATAACGCCGTGAATTGACGCCAGCAAGCGCGTCGGCGCACAGCGCAGCGAAGGCGCGCTACGCAGCGCCAGCGCCGGAGAGCCGATTGTCACGAAAATTATCCATCGCCATAGAGACTTATCCAATCGCCGGCCGCTTCGTGATTTCACGCGGCGCCAAGACTGAAGCCGTGGTCGTCACCGCGATTTTGATCGAAGGCCGGGGCGCGGGGCGAGGCGAATGTGTGCCCTACGCCCGATATGGGGAAAGCGTCGACAGCGTCGTCGCGACGATCGAGAGCCTGCGCTACTCGATTGAAGCCGGCGCCGGCCGGGCTGACCTGCAGCGTCTCCTGCCCGCTGGCGCGGCGCGCAATGCGCTCGACTGCGCGCTCTGGGATCTCGAGGCCAAGCTGTCCGGCGTCCCGGCCCATGCGACGGCCGGCTTCGAAGCGCTTTCGCCGCTCGTGACCGCCTATACGATTTCGGTCGGCGCGCCCGAGGAGATGCGCGCCGCGGCGGCGAAGGCCGCCGACCGGCCGTTGCTGAAGATCAAGCTCGCCGGGGAAGGCGACGAAGCGCGTCTGGCCGCCGTTCGGGCGGGAGCGCCCGTTTCCACTCTCATTGTCGACGCCAATGAATCATGGGACGAGGCGACGCTTGCCCGCCGCCTCGCCGTCTGCGCCGATTTCAGCGTCGCGCTCGTCGAGCAGCCGCTGCCGGCCGGCCGGGACGAAGCGCTCGCGCGTCTGGCGCATCCCGTGCCGATCTGCGCCGACGAAAGCGTCCATGACCGCGCCTCGCTCGCGGCGCTGAAGGGCCGCTACGACGCGGTCAACGTCAAACTCGACAAGACCGGCGGGTTGACCGAAGCGCTGGCCCTCGCGCGCGCGGCGCGGGACATGGGCTTTTCGATCATGGCCGGCTGCATGGTGGGAACTTCGCTCGCCATGGCGCCGGCGGTTCTCGTGGGTCAGATGGCGAAATTCGTCGACCTCGACGGGCCGCTGCTTCTCGCCCGCGACCGCGATCCCGGACTGATCTACGAGGGCTCGATCCTGAAACCCCCGGACGCAAAGCTGTGGGGATAACGCGAGTGCGATCTGGACTTGTTGACCGGCGCAGGTCTCGTAAACTAAATGTTAGCAGATGGGGATGGAGTTCCCCGATAACCGCCGAAAGGCTGATGACTCCTACGAACTCGTCGCCGCGTTCACCGACCGTTGGCGCAGGGTAGGAGCGTTTTCGTGCATCAACAGCCCGCAGCCCGTCGTGCGCCTTGCGTTTTGCGCTGCGGCGGCGGCATGAGCGCCGCTCGGCGTAACGGCGTTTTGCGGTTCGGCGCGCGGCGCAGACATCTCTTCTGCGGACTTCCGGTCGCGCTCGCGCTCGGCGGTTGCGCGCCAACCATGCAAGACGAGCGCGCGCAGTTTCTCGGTCCCCCCGCCATGGAGCGCTCGATTGCAAGATCCGGGCTCAGGGTCGCCGACCAAACGTCCTGGCCGCGCGAAGAATGGTGGCGCGCCTTCCGCAGCCCCGAACTCGACGGCGTTGTCGACAAGGCGCTGCGCGACAATCAGAGCCTGAGAAAGGCGGTGGATGCGCTGCATGGCGCCGACGCGATGGTGCAGGTCGCGGGCGCAAGGCTGCTCCCCGAAGTCCAGGCGACCTTCGGCATGCGGCAATCCCGCAATCCTCTGCACGGCGTCGTCGCGTCCTACAATCCGGCGCAGGGCGGATTGCAGAAGACCATGGCCTTCATCAATCCGCTGGCGCTGACCTATGAGCTCGACTTCTGGCAGAAGAACCGGGCGCTGCTCGATGCGGCGATCGGCGAGTCGGCGGCTCAGGAGGCCGAACTGGAGCAGGCGCGGCTGCTGCTGACCGCTTCGGTCGCGCGCGCCTATCTGCGCGGCTACGCCGCGGCGCGCCAACTCGAAGTGGCGAGAGCCCTGACGCGGGTGCGTCGCGATTTGATTTCGCTCGCCGAAACTCGATATGGCGCGGGCCTCGACTCCCTGGACGGGGTGCAGGTCGCCCGCGCCGATTTCGAAACCGCGGTCCGGCGCGAAGCCGCCGTTCAGGCGCTTCTGACGCTGCAGAAGGATGCGATCGCCCGTCTCATGGGCGAAGGACCTGACGCCGCGCACGATCTTTACGCCGGCCGAAAGGCGCCCTCGCCGGCCGCGCCGCCGCTGCCGCGCAGCCTGCCGATCGAATTGCTCATCCACCGCCCCGATCTCGCCGCCGCTTTGCGCCGCGCCGAGGCCGCGGCGGCCCGCGTTCACGTCGCCAAGACGCTGTTTCTTCCCTCGATCGACCTTGCGATCACGGGCGGCTTCGAAGGCTCGGTGACCTCGACGAAAATCAGCAAGCTCGCCGGCTATCTCTTCACGCCTTCGGCGATCGGCTATGCGGTCATGCCCACCCTGCGCCTGCCGGTTTTTCAAGGCGGCAGGCTCAGCGGCATTCTGGAGGCCCAGCGCGCCGAATATGATCAGGCGGTCGATTCCTATAACGAGACGCTGCTGCAGGCCGCGCAGCAGGTCGCCGACGCCGGCGCCAATCTCAGGCGCGCCGCCGCCGAATATGAGGCGCAGAGCCGCTTTCTGCGCGCGGCGCGCGCGCAATATGATCTCGCGCAAACGCGCCTGCGCGACGGGCTGAAGGACCGCCGCGAAATCGTCGTCGAACGCGCCGAACTCCTCGAATCAGGCTTCGCCCAGCGCGCGCTCGAAGGCGACCGGCTTGTCGCCGCTGTCGATCTGTATCAGGCGCTGGGCGCCGGCTATGCCGGCGGTCCGCCGCCCGACGCGCCGAAGCCGGCGCCGGAATCCGACCCTTTGACGCCGGCCGTCGAGGCGATTCAGTCGCTCGGCGGCGGCTGAGCGCCTCGCTTTACCGTCTCACTCGAATAGAAGAACGCGAATCCCGATAGATGCCGCTCTCCCGCAAAAACATCCGCTTCCGCAGGGAATTTCTGCTCAGGATCGTCATTGCGGCGGTCGCGATCGGCGCGGTCGTCGCAGTGGCGCGATGGCTGTTTTTTGATCGCGACTGGGTGACGACGGACAACGCCTATGTCGCCGGCAACATTATTCCCGTGCAGGCCGACGCAACGGGAGTCGTCGCCGCCGTTCTGGCGGAAGAAACCCAGTTCGTGAAGAAAGACGAAGTGCTCGTGCGCCTCGACGGACAACGGGCCAGAGCGGCGCTCGCGCAGGCCGAAGCCGATCTCGGCCGCGCCGTCCGCGCCGTCGGCGCGCTTTACGCCCAGCGACGCCAGATATGCCAGAAGGTCATCTCGCGCGCGGCGATTCGCGACAGGACCCGACACGATCTCGCGAGATACAGGCAGGCGACGGCGAGCGGCGCGTCGTCGCGGCAGGTGCTGCAGAACACCGAGGACCACCTCGCCGCGCTGGAAGCCGATCTGCGCGAGGCGCAAGCGGAATATCAGGCGGTCGAGGCGCGAGTCGGCGGCGTGACCCGCATGAATCATCCCGACATCGCGGCGGCGCGAGCCAAATACTACGACGCCTATATTGAATTCGCGCGCCAGAACATTCGCGCGCCGGCGAGCGGCTTTGTCGCCAAACGCCGCGTCCAGGTCGGCGATCGGATGCGCCCCGGAGATCCGATTCTCAACATCGTGCCGCTCGACCATCTCTGGGTGGAAGCGAATCTGTGGGAGAACAGAATGGCCCGGGTTCGTCCCGGGCAGCCGGCGATCATCACGGTCGACCTGTATGGATCGAAACAGATCTATCACGGAGAAGTTGTTGGACTCGTTCCCGGCTCCGGCGCCGTCTTCGCCACTCTGCCTCCCGACAACGCCGTCGGCAATTTCATTCGAATCGTTCAGCGCATTCCGGTGCGAATCGCATTGCGGGCCGACGAGCTCGAGAAACAGCCCTTGCGTCCCGGCCTGTCCACCACCGCTTCGATCGACGTGTCCGGGCCGCTGCAATCGCCGAACAAGTCAATCGTGAAGACCACGGCGAATGAATATCTGACCAATGTCTACGACAAGGATCTCGCGGATGCGAAGGCGCACGCGGAGAAGATCGTCAAGGATAACGTCGCCGGCGCGTCGGACGACGGCGTCGCCTGCGCCGCCGCCGAATAGTTTGCGCGAGCTCGGTTTTGATTCAGCGCGCGCCGTTTTCGGCGGCGCTATTGGCGCGCGCCGGATGACGCCGTAACATCGGCGCCGATATTTTGACGCGGATGCCGTGGGAGAGAAAGCATGCCGGACGCCAGCGCGAATTCGTCGGCAGGCCAAGCTTCGCCAGCGTTTTCCTTGGACCCGACGCAGGCGAAAATCGCGCAGCGGCTCGAGGCGCTGAAGACCAGCGAGACCGGCCTGACCTCGGCCGAAGCGGCGCGGCGGCTCGCCGAATATGGCCGCAACGCGCTGGAGGACAGGACCGAAAGCAAATGGCGCCGTCTGCTGAAATATTTCTGGGGGCCGCTGCCGTTCCTCATCGAAGCCGCTGCGCTGATATCCGGCCTGCGCAAGGACTGGCCGGATTTCGGCGTCGTCACCGGCCTTCTGATCTATAACGCCGTCGTCGGCTTCTGGCAGGACAACAAGGCCGCGAATGCGCTTGCGGCGTTGAAGAAAAACCTTGCGCCCCGCGCGCGCGTGATGCGCGACGGGGCCTGGACGACGATCGCCGCCGCCGAACTGACGCCGGGAGATATCGTCAGCGTCGCCGCCGGACAGATCATCCCGGCCGATCTGTTGCTCATCGAAGGCGACTATTTGAGCTGCGACCAGGCGGCGCTCACCGGCGAATCGCTGCCGGTCGCCAAGAAGATCGGCGACGACGCCTATTCCGGCGCAATCGCCAAGCAGGGCGCGATGACCGGCGTGGTGACGGCGACCGGCGATCGCACCTTCTTCGGCCGCACCGCCAAGCTTGTCGGCGCCGCCGGCGCGGTTTCGCATTCGCAGCGGGCGGTGACGCAGGTCGGCGATTTTCTGCTGTTGCTCGCCTTCCTGCTGGCGCTGGTTCTGGTCGGCGCGCAGCTCTATCGGGAAGTCATCGCGCCGGATATCTGGCGCTGGGATCGCGTCGGCTCCATCGCCCAATATGTGCTGGTGCTGCTGATCGCATCAATTCCGGTCGCGCTGCCGGCGGTCATGTCCGTGACGATGGCGATCGGCGCCTATACGCTCTCCTTGCAGAAGGCGATCGTTTCGCGCCTCAGCGCGATCGAGGAGCTTGCCGGCGTCGATGTGCTGTGCAGCGACAAGACCGGCACGCTGACGATGAACCGGCTCACGGTGCAAAACGCCCTTCCCTATGGCGTATTCAAAAGCGACGACGTGCTGCTCTTCGCCGCGCTGGCGACTCAAAGAAGCAGCGAAGACGCCATCGACCTCGCGGTGATGGCGGCGCTGCCGGCGCATAACGCGCTCGACGGCTTCAAGCAGAAAGCCTTTACGCCGTTCGATCCCGTCAGCAAGCGCACGATTTCGACCGTCGCCGACGCCGCCGGCGGCATCCGTCATTACGCGAAAGGGGCGCCGCAGGCGATCTCCGCCCTCGTGCGGCCCGATTCGCAAACGCTGCAGCGCTATCACAACGACGTCGCGGCGCTCGCCGCCAAGGGCCAGCGCGCGCTCGGCGTCGCCATGTCGGAAGACGGCGCCAAATGGGCGCTGGTCGGACTGATCTCGCTCATGGATCCGCCGCGCGCTGACGCCAAGGAGACGATCGCCAGGGCGCGCGCGCTCGGCCTCAACGTCAAGATGGTGACCGGCGACGACGTCGCCATCGGCGACGAGATCGCCGCCCAGCTCGGCATGGGCTCCCATCTGCTCGTCGCCAGCGACGTCTTCAAAGGCGGCGCGAAGGCCGACGCTCTGCCGCGCAGCGTCGTCGAAACGGTGGAACGCGCCGACGGTTTCGGCAGAGTATTCCCGGAGCACAAATATGAGATCGTCAAGGCGCTCCAATCGGTCGGCCATATCGTCGCGATGACCGGCGACGGCGTCAATGACGCGCCGGCGCTCAAACAGGCGGATTGCGGCATCGCGGTCAGCGGCGCGACCGACGCCGCGCGCAGCGCCGCGGCGTTGATCCTCACGGCGCCGGGACTCTCCACCATCATCAATGCGATCCGCGTGTCGCGCCAGATTTTCCAGCGCATCGAAAGCTACATCCACTACCGCATCGCGATGACGCTCGACATCATGATCGTCGTCGTCGCCTCGATCGTTTTCCTGGATTTTCAGCCGCTGACCGCGATCATGATCGTCGCGCTCGCGCTGCTCGACGACATTCCGATCATGACCATCGCCTATGATAATGTCCCGGTCGCGCCGCAGCCGGTGAGATGGGACATGCATCGCATCTTCATTTTCTCTTCGCTGATGGGACTGCTGGCGGTGGCCGAGACTTTCGGTTTCCTGCTGATCGGCATGCGCTGGACGCTCGACGATTTGCTGCAGGCGATCATCCCGATCGATCCGGGCCAACTTCGGACCTTGCTGTTCTTGCAGCTCGCCGTCGGCGGTCATCTGCTGCTGTTCAGCGTGCGCACCAAGAAGGCGATCTTTGCCCCGCCCTATCCGAGCGCAAGGCTGTTCTGGGCGATCGCGGCGACGCAGGTCGCGGCGGTGCTGCTCTGCCTCTATGGCGTCGGCGTCGACGCCGTCCCCGGCGCGGCGATCGTCGGCGTGTGGCTATATTGCCTGCTCTGGGTTGTGGCGGCGGAAATTGTAAAGGTCATTTACTGGCGTCTTGCTGACAAGCGCGACAAAGACCTGAAGGCCGGCGGCGTCGCGCTCGCCGGTTGACGGAGAGCGACGGGACGAAGGAGGCGGCGCACATGAATTTCCTCAAGAAGCTCCGAGTCGATCCGGGATCGGATGTCGATCTTGGATCAATCGATCCGGGGTTCCATGGCGATTTCGCCAATGACGCGGAAGCGGCGCAGGAGCTGCAGCGCCATCTGGCGCGCATCACCGAACTGCAGCGCAAACTCTATGCCGACCGCACGCATTCCCTGCTGATCGTCTTGCAGGGCATCGACAGCGCCGGCAAGGACGGCGCCTGCTGGCATGTCATCAGCGCCATGGACCCGCAGGGCGTCGAGGTGACGGGCTTCAAGCAGCCGACTCCCGAAGAGCAGGAGCATGATTTCCTGTGGCGCGTTCACCCGCATGCGCCGCGCCGCGGCTATGTGTCGATCTTCAATCGCTCGCATTACGAAGACGTGCTTGTCGTGCGCGTGCACAAACTCGCGCCCAAGGACGTCTGGAAGCCGCGCTACGATTTCATCAATGAATGGGAAAAGCTGCTCACCGTCGAGAACAGGACGACCATATTGAAATTTTTCCTCTATATTTCGAAGGAGGAGCAGCTCAAGCGCTTCAAGGAGCGGCTCGACGATCCGGCGCATCAATGGAAGATCAGCGCGAGCGATTATTCCGAGCGCGAAAAATGGGACGATTACATCAAGGCCTTTGAGGCCGCGCTGTCGCGCTGCTCGACCGAACATGCGCCCTGGTACGTGATCCCGTCGAATCACAAATGGTTTCGTAATCTCGCCGTGTCGAGCATCATCGCCGATGCGCTGGACAGTCTCGATCTGAAGCTGCCGAAGCCGACCGTCGACATCGAAGAGATTCGTAAGCTCTATCACCAGGCCAAAGTCGAAGAGAAAGGGAGCAAGGCGCAGTGACCGTGCCGCCGGCGCGCGCCGCCTCGGTCTTTTCGGCGCTCGACGAAGCGCCGATGACATGGCGCCATTACGCCTATTGGCTCGCGGCGAGCGGCGGCGCGTTCCTCGACGGTTTTTCGGTGTCGGGGCTCGGCGTCGCGCTGCCGCTGCTCAAGAGCGAATTCGTGATCAGCCCGGTTTTCGTCGGGCTCATCGGGTCGGCGCTGGTGCTGGGCGCGGTGCTGGGCGCGGCGATCGGCGGCTTGGGCGCGGACAGATTCGGTCGCAAGCGCACATTCATCGCCGACATGGCGATCATCGCGTTCGCCTGCTTGATCGGCGCGCTGGCGCCGAACGCGCGCCTCATCCTGCTCTCGCAGTTTCTACTCGGCGTCGGCGTCGGCATCGATTTTCCGACGAGCGGCGCCTATGTTTCCGAGCTCATGCCGCGCAAGGCGCGCAGCCGAATGACCGTCGCGACCATCGCCCTGCAGTCGGTCGGCATGGCGGCGGCGGCGCTCGCCGGCCTGGCGATATTGAAGCTGCGGCCATCGACGGAAGACTGGCGGCTGCTGTTTGGCGCAAGCGGCGCGATCGCGCTGCTGTTCCTGGGCGCGCGCCTATGGGCGCCGGAAAGCGTGCGCTGGCTGGCGGCCAAGGGGCGCATCGGCGAGGCGACGGCGCTGCTCAAGACCCTGTCGATCGAGTTCGGGGAGAAGCCTGCGACTAACGTCGGCGCCGAAGCGATCGACCCGCCGGCGTCGAGTCCAGCTGCGACGCCGGCCGCGCGGCAGGTCGGCTATTCGACGCTGTTCGCGGCGAAATATCGCGCGCGGACGATTCTCGTCTCCCTGCCCTGGATGCTGATGGACGTGGCGACCTATGGCGTCGGCCTGTTCACCCCGGTCATTCTCGGCGCGATGCATTTCGGCGGCGCAGATTCGGGTCCGATCGCGGCGGATTTTGTCGGGGCGGAAGGCAGCGCCGCCGTCGACGCCTTCCTCGTCATCGGCTTTGCGGCGAGTCTCTACGCGGTTCCGCGCTTTGGCCGGATCACCATGCAGGTTGCGGGCTTCAGCGGCATGGCGCTCGGCATGCTGCTGCTGCTGTTCGCCGCGATGACCGACGATGGCGCGAAGGCCCATCTCGCTTTCGTCATCGGCGGCTTCATGCTGTTCAATTTTGCGATGAACGCCGGACCGAACGCCACGACCTTCACGCTCGCGCCGACTCTGTTTCCAACCGCGATCCGCGCGTCGGCGAGCGGCTTTGCGGCGGCCTGCGCCAAGATCGGCGCAACAATTGGCACATTTGTCGTGCCGCAACTGCAGGACGCCTGGGGGCTCGTCGGCGTCGTCGCGGTCATGGTCGCGGTCAGCGTCGCCGGTCTATTGGCGACGGCCGGCCTGGCGCATGCGGTCAATGAAGAAGGCGCGCTGGAGGAATAGGCGCGCGGCGCATCGTGGCGCCGGATCACGCCGGTATGCAGCGCGCTCCGTTCCGCGTCAGAAAAATCGTCCAAACCATGCGGAAAGGCCGGATTCATTGTTGCGGCCTGCCTGCGGCTTGCCGCTATTTCGCGCGCCCAGCCAAGGGAACCTTGAGTTGGCGGAACGAATTTCTGGTTCGAGACCGGGCGTTCCGAATTCAGAGCTCATAGATGAAGCGCCGGCGGGCGCGCGCACGTCGGATGGCGCGGCGTTTTCCAAAATCGCGCGCGGGCGTAGAGAGACAAGCTGCTCGGCTTCTTCCTCGCCAAGCCATTTCGCCGCCGCCGCGCGGCCCTCCGCGAGGTCGGGCGGCCGGCGACGCGCGCCATGCGCGTCCGACGCCAATATGTGCACCAGCGCTTCGCTCAACATGCGCTCGGCCCAATATCTGGGTCTTCGTCCAAAAGCGCCGGTCAATGCGCCGGCCGTGACCTGCATCCAGACGCCGGCGCGAAACAATTGAACGATCGTCTCATAGCGCGTCTCGATCCAGGTCAGCCTTTCGGGATGAGTCAGAATGGGCACATAGCCCGCGGCGAGCAATTCGAAGAAGAAATACTCCAGTCGCGGGGGCGCCACGTGATGCGGCGGTTCGACCAGCACATATCTTGTGTCGGCGAGCGAAAGGATTGCGCCCGTCTGCAATCCCTTGACCATATTTGGAACGACATGAACGTCAGCGCCGGTGACGAGCCGCAGGGGAATTCCCCGCTCGTCCAGATGGCGCTGCAGCTCCTGCGCCGCAAGTCGAATTTGAGGTCCCGAATTGTCGAACAGTCCCGGGAAGATATGCGGCGTGCAGGCCTGGACGACCACGCCATTAGCGACCGCGAGACGCGCCATTTCGAGCGCGACGCCGAGGTCGGGGGCGCCATCGTCAATTCCTGGCAGAATATGGGAATGGAGATCGATCATCGCGTGGCCCCCGACATCAGCCCGATGGACAATGTCTAAGGCCGAACGGTAAATAGCGCGTTTGATTTTGGCGCGAGTCATCCTTCGCCAAGGATGCGTCGCCCGCTTTCTTATTACCGCGATTGCTGCTGGGATTCAACATGCGCACGCGCGGGACAATAATCGAATTGAGTAGAATGCGCAAACTTTGATGGTAGAATCAGGGTGTTTGAGGAAATGCGCTGATTGAATGAGAGCGGCGCAACCAGGCGTCAACAAGAAGAGCAGGCATGATTGATACAGCCATGAGAAATAGACTTTATGATTTGGCGATGGCGTCGCCGCTAATCATGTGGTTGGGACTCGGCATTGTCGGATCAGCCGTAAGCATCTCGCAGATGATTCCCGAATGGGGCGCGGCGCTCGCAATATCCTCTCATCTCGCAACCATCGTCCTCCTGGGGCTCGTTATCGCCTGCCTCGTCATCCGCAGGCCGACGGTTGCGAAAGCGCCGGGCGTGACGCCACGACTGGTCGCGATCATCGGCTGCGCCTTCCCGTCGCTTGTCGCCTTGGCGCCTCGAACCGATGCGTCCCCGACGACAATAGTTCTTGCGTCGGCGATCGCCCTCATAGGGACTGGCGCGGCGATTTATGCGGTATTCTTCCTCGGGCGCGCCTTCAGCGTCTTTCCGCAAGCGCGGCGGCTGACGACTGACGGACCATACAGAGTGGTCCGCCACCCGCTTTATCTTGCGGAACTCGCGGTGATCTCGGGCGCTCTTTGGGACATCCGACAGCCCTGGCCGCTCGTCATATTGGTTTGCGCCGTCGGCATTCAAATCCTTCGCATGCATTTTGAGGAGAAAATATTGGCTGAAACATTTCCCTCCTATCGCGATTACGCGAAACGGACGCCGCGTCTGGTGCCTGGCATTTATTGAATTTGATTCCGCGGCTGGCGCCGAATTCTTGGCGCCTGACGTCTTCTCTCTCCGCCATATTCACTCCGGGTATTTCTCGGCGCCGATCGCGGCCGCTGTTCGCCCCATCACAACGGCGACGGAGATAGGCGCATCGACTTGCGTTTTGGCGAGCGCTCACATAATTTTCGGGCCAGGGCGGCGTGATGCGTTGTCGCGGAGAGGTAGATCGCTCCAGACCGTTCCGCCGCGAGGCGCCGTTCGCATACGCCAAGGGCGGCTCCGGCAATCCGCTCTTGATCCTCATACGGAAGCCGGCAAGTCCCTATGGGTCCGATTTGACCTCGCGTCGGTAGGACGAATTGTTCATTTTCGTCTCAGCTTTCGGTCTGTTGTCCTGTCTCCTTTTGGGCGGCGGAACGCGCCAGGGGTTGCTTTCCGACGCGGTTCTTCAACTTCTTTCAATCCCCGTTTTCCTCTTGGCGCTTTGGCGCCTTCTGGATGCGCCGCTCAGCCGCGACCGGCGTTGGCCCTTGATCTTTTGCGCAGCGATCGTCGCGGTCCCAATCCTGCAGCTCGCGCCGTTGCCGCCCGCGATCTGGACGCGTTTGCCAGGGCGCGCGCTCGTCGTCGAGAGTTTTGAACTGCTTGACCGCACGCCTACATGGGCGCCGATCAGCATGACGCCAGAGGCGACCTGGCTCGCCGCTCTTTCGCTTCTGCCTCCGCTCGCGATCTTTCTTGCGGTTCTAACGCTCGATCGACGCGATCGTCGGCGGCTGAGCTATGCGATTGTCATTGTTGGGGTCATCAGCGTCTTTCTCGGATTGATTCAGCTCGCGCAGGGGCAGACAAGCCCGCTGCGCTTTTACGAAATTACCAACGCCGGCGATCCAGTAGGGTTTTTCGCGAACCGCAATCATTTCGCGGCGCTGCTCTATAGTTCGATGTTGCTGGCCGCGGCGGCGCTTGCGCCTCGCCTGGCCGCCTTTTCGCCCGGATCCGGGTCGTCTCGCCGCGGGATCGACGCGTCTTCGGCCATTGGTCCCGTGGGCGCCATCGCCGCCGGCGTCGCGCTGATCGTGCTGATCGCCGGCGAAGTCGCCGCCCGTTCCCGGGCCGGCGTAATATTAGCCGCGATCGGTCTTTCCCTGTGTTTCGTCATCGGCGACGAAAGGCGTCGAATCGTCGAGAAAAAAACCTTCCCTCGGGCGTTGGCCGCGATTGTCGTCGCCGCGATCTTTCTCCTCGGACAGGCCGCGCTGTCTCGACTGCTTGACCGATTTGACGCCGACCCCCTCGCCGGCGCGCGACTGGTGTTTGCGAGAAATACGATAACGGCCGCAAAGAGCGTGACTCCCATCGGCGCGGGATTGGGAAGCTTTCCCTCCTTCTACATGACGTTCGAAAAGCCGGCCGATCTGCAGGCGGACGCATACGCCAATCACGCGCATAATGATTTTCTCGAATTATGGCTCGAGACGGGACTCATCGGTCCAATCATGCTCGGCCTGTTTCTGGTTTGGCTGGCGCGCAAGGCGATCGCCGCCTGGACGACGCCGGATCCTGGCCGGCTCCCCGTTGACCGGCCTTTGGCGCAGGCGTCAGTCATTGTCATTCTTCTGCTTCTCTGCCATTCGCTTGTCGATTATCCGTTACGTACCGGCGCGATGACGGCGGTCTTCGCATTTTGTTGCGGCCTGTTGATCGATCCGCCGCCGGTTTCGGGCCGCGCCCCTTTCGCGCGCCGGCGAAGAACGCCGCCGCCGTCGAGACAAGCGCAACGAAATTGAAGACGAGACCTGCCACGCTTGCGCGTGGCGCCGAAGCGCACAAATAGCGCGGCGCGTTCTTCGGCCTTCGGCAATTTATCCTAAAGCCCCATAACTATTGGGCAGTTGACATTCGAGACGCGCTTTTTCACGCTGTCGCGACGGCGCGCTTTTTTGGCACGTCTTGATCGTTTCCCAACGGCGTATAAATTGCTCGGCCAAAGCCAGATTCTCGACGATTGGACCATTTTGGCGCGCATCGCTGAATCAGCCGTTGTCGGGGTGGGCGTAGGCGAATGCGTTTTGGCGTCTTGGCGGAGGCCAAGAGCGCAGCGAAGAAAGATTGGGATCGCGTCGCCTTTTCACGGAATCGGTCGAGGGCGAGGTAGCGTGATCGATCTCGAAAAAAATATTGAGCGCGCGCTGCGAAATGCCGGGTTCCACTTTTTCGCGAGCCGCGCACCATGGCTGGGAGGCAAGCGTGTATTTGGAGCGCATTGAGCGATCGGAGACAATGCTTCCGAGAACGTGGGATGTTCGGAGCCCCCTTGAGAAGGGAGAGCGGTGGTACGCCGTCCGCTCCTTGCCGCGACAGGAAGCGAGAGCCGAGTTCCAACTTCTTCGGCAGGGCTTTCCCGTTTTTTCCCCGCGCGCGATAAAAACCGTCCGGCATGCGCGAAAGCTGCGCATGGTGAAAGGCCCCGTATTTCCCACCTATATGTTCGTCGTGCTCGACGTCGAACGCGATCGCTGGCGGTCGGTGAACGGCACCGGCGGCGTCGCGAGCTTGATCATGCAGGGCGATACGCCCCAGCCGGTTCCTGTCGGCGTCGTCGAAAATCTGCTCGATCTTGTCGACGAGGAAGGCATGGTCCGGTTCGATCGCAATTTGCGCGAAGGTCAAACGGTGCGAGTCGTCGCCGGCGTTTTTGCAAATGCAATTGGCGTGTTGGAGCGATTGGACGCCAATGGGCGCGTACGCGTGTTGTTGGACATCATGAACGGCAAAGTGCCCGCGCATCTCGATCGCCTCGCGTTGGAGGCGGCGTGACGCAAAGCGAATGGCGAAGGCGTCAGGCGTTGAGAGCGTCAAACGCGTACAACGGTAGCAGGAGCCCGGCGGCGTCGCGGTTGATCATCCGACGCCGCATGAGCCGTTAGCGGCTTGCAAATGATCGGCGTCGCGCAGGATGGCGCGGCGCCAATAGTCGGCGATAGCGAGTGAGGAGACCCTCTTCACCCGAACGGCGGTAGCGTGGCGCGCATGCGCCGCCGCCTGCAGCTGATGGCGTCGAAGCCGGTTCGACCGGCCCTTCGGGCCAATCCGCAAAACGCCGACGCAATAAGAGGCGATCTCGCAAATGTCACGATCAAGGCCAAGTCATTGCTTCCCATGCGAACCGGCTGATGTGCGGAATTAACGGCGTCTTTGCTTACCAAAGCCTCGCCAACCCGGTCGACCGTCGGGAGCTGTTGGCGACGCGCGACCACATGACCGCAAGGGGGCCGGACGGCGCAGGTTTCTGGATCAGCGATGATCAACGTGTCGGCCTGGGGCACCGTCGCCTGGCGATCATCGATCTATCCGAGAGCGGGGCGCAGCCGATGCGCACGATGGACGGTCGGTTGGCGGTGACATTCAACGGCGAGATCTACAACTACCGCGATTTGCGATCCGAACTCGAAGCGAAAGGCTATGTCTTTCGTTCGCGTTCCGACACCGAAGCGCTTCTGCACCTCTATGCCGATCGCGGCCCCGACATGGTCCATGCGCTGCAGGGAATGTTCGCCTTCGCGATCTGGGACGAGGCCAAGCGCGAACTCTTGCTGGCGCGCGATCCTTACGGCGTCAAGCCAGTCTATTACGCCGACGATCGCAAAACCTTCCGTTTCGCTTCACAGGTGAAGGCGCTCATCGCCGGCGGCGCGGTCGCGCGAGACCCCGATCCGGCGGGTCAGGTCGGTTTCCTGCTGTGGGGCAGCGTGCCGGAGCCCTTCACCACATACCGCGCCATTCGCATGTTGCCTGCCGGATGTCGGCTTGTCGTCAATCAAAGCGGCGTTGGCGCGCCGGCCCGATATCATTCGATCGGACAGGTCTATTGCGATGCGCAGGCTCGCATGCGGGGGCCAGGCGTTCGTCAATTCGCCATTCGCGACGAGCTGGCGCAGCAGACGCGAGACGCGCTGCTTGACGCCGTCCGGCGCCACCTTGTGGCCGATGTTCCTGTAGGGGCGTTCCTGTCGGCCGGAATCGACTCAGGCGCGCTTGTCGGCTTGATGCGAGACGCGGGCCAGGCTGAAATCAAGACCGTCACAATCACGTTCGATGCATTTCGGGGCGGCCCGGAAGACGAAGCGCCGCTCGCCGCCGAAGTGGCTCGGACCTACGGCGCGGCGCATGCGACGCGCGTTGTCGCCGAACAAGAGTTGCGAGCAGAGCTGCCCAAAATCCTCGCCGCGATGGACCAGCCTTCGATCGACGGCGTCAACACATGGTTTGCGTCGAAGGCCGCGCGAGAGCTTGGCCTCAAAGTCGTCGTTTCGGGCCTTGGCGGCGACGAATTGTTCGGCGGCTATCCCTCGTTCCGGGACATTCCGCGATGGGTGGCGCGTCTTGGCGCGCCCGCGCGCCTCGCGAAACTTGGCGCGGTCGTACGCCGCTTGCTGGTCGCCAGCGGGCTCGACCAGCGGCTGCCGAGCCCGAAAGCCGCTGGACTCCTCGAGTTGGGGGGGAGTTTCGCCGGCGCCTATATGCTGCGCCGCGGCCTCTTCATGCCTTGGGAGCTTGATCGCCTGATTGACGCCGACATGCTGCGCGAGGGCCTTGCGACGTTGCAACCGCTCGAGCGCGTGCAGGAAGCGATGACGCCATGTCCGGCGACGCCGTTCGCCACGGTCGCGACGCTTGAGTCGTCGCTCTATATGCGCAATCAGCTTCTCCGCGATACGGATTGGGCCAGCATGGCGCATGGATTGGAGGTTCGCGTTCCGCTGGTTGACGCGACGCTGCTTGAGCGGATCGTCGCGCTTGGCGAACCCCCACGGAGCGACGCGCCAAAATCGCTTCTTGCGCAGGCGCCGCGGCGCCCGCTTCCGGACGCGGTGGTCCGACGGTCAAAGACCGGCTTCGTTGCGCCAACGCATGCCTGGATCGCCGCCGACAGCATGGGACAATCGCGATCCGCGTCGGGCGGCGATCGTTCCCGCAGGGGAATCGACTCGCGTATCTGGGCGCAACGGGTTCTGGCGGACGCCATAGCGTGACGATGCCGCAAACCGAGCATGGCGGCGCAAGCCCGGCAGGCGACGTCATGCAGACGCATGTCGAGCGCGCGCCTGGCGCGACGATGACTGGCGAACGCGTGGTGGTGCTTGAGGCCGGACGCGCCGAGAGCAATTATTGGCGCGATCTGTGGAATTATCGCGAGCTGTTCCTGATCCTCGCGTGGCGCGACGTTTCGGTGCGCTACAAGCAGACCATGATCGGCGTCGCCTGGGCGGTCATCCGCCCGCTGGCGACAATGGTCATTTTCACCATCATCTTCGGCAGGCTCGCGAAGCTCCCGAGCGATGGCGCGACGCCCTATCCGATCCTGGTGCTGTCGGGGATGCTGGCGTGGTTCCTCTTCTCGGGCATATTGGGCGACGCTTCAAGCAGCATGATCGGCAACGCCAATTTGATCGGAAAAGTCTATTTCCCCCGGATCATCCTTCCCGCTTCGACAGCGGTCGTGGCGCTCGTCGACCTGGCGATCAATCTTGTCGTCCTGC
Source organism: Alphaproteobacteria bacterium (assembly GCA_016869555.1). Taxonomy (GTDB): domain Bacteria; phylum Pseudomonadota; class Alphaproteobacteria; order Rhizobiales; family Beijerinckiaceae; genus Methylocystis. Next base: position 62,408 of record VGDY01000001.1, read on the forward strand.
TCGCCCTGATGGCGTTCTACGGCTTTCTGCCGGGCTGGAGGATCGCGCTGCTTCCAGCGTTCATCGCCTTCGCGGTCGTTGCGAGCCTCGGGCCCGCGCTGCTCATCGCCGCGCTCAACGTCAAATACCGGGACTTTCGCTTCATCCTGCCCTTCTTGCTGCAGTTCGGGCTCTATGTTTCGCCGGTCGGCTTTTCCAGCAGCGTGGTGCCTGACGGCTGGCGGTTCCTCTACAGCCTCAATCCAGTGGTCGGGGTCATCGACGGCTTTCGCTGGTGCCTGCTCGGCGGCGAAAGCCAACTCTATATGCCGGGATTCGTCGGAAGCTGCGCCGTCGCCGTCGCGCTCGCCTGGCTTGGCGTCGCTTATTTCCGCAAATTCGAGCGGTCCTTCGCGGATGTCATCTGAGCGCGTAGGAGCGGCGGCTTGAGCGGCGACGTCGTCATTCGGGCCGACGGCCTCGGCAAGGCTTATATGATCAGCCACGGCGCCGGCGGCAACGAAAGATACGTCGCCCTGCGCGACGTCCTGGCCGGCGCGGCGCGCGGCGCCATGCGCAGGATTCGCGATCCGGCGCGCGGCGTGAGCCTTTCCGGCGGCGCGTCGACCGAGGAGTTCTGGGCGCTCAAGGATGTGAACTTCGAGGTCAGGCGCGGCGAGGTGGTCGGCGTCATCGGACGCAACGGCGCCGGCAAGTCGACGCTGCTAAAGGTGCTCTCGCGCATCACCGAGCCGACGCGGGGCAGGGTCGAGATCAGGGGACGTCTCGCGAGCCTGCTCGAAGTCGGCACCGGCTTTCATCCGGAACTCACCGGGCGCGAGAATATTTTTCTCAACGGCGCGATCCTCGGCATGACGCGCGCGGAAATCCGTAGGAAGTTCGACGAAATCGTCGCTTTCGCCGAGGTCGAGAAGTTTTTAGACACGCCGGTCAAGCGCTATTCGTCCGGCATGTATGTGCGGCTGGCCTTCGCGGTCGCCGCGCATCTGGAGCCGGAGATATTGGTCGTCGACGAGGTGCTGTCGGTCGGCGACGCCGAATTTCAGAAGAAATGCCTTGGGAAGATGCAGGATGTGGCGGGGCAGGGTCGCACGGTGCTGTTCGTGAGCCACAATATCGGCGCTGTAAATGCGCTTTGCTCCAAATGTATGTTGCTTCACTCTGGCCGCAAGAGAATTTTTGGCGATGTGCGATCAGCGACAGAGGCCTATTTAACTGCGGCTATCGAACATGGATACAGCGTCGAATTCTCGAAGCAGGATGCATCGTCGGGAAATTCAGCTGTGGCGGTGCGCGGCGCTCGCATCAGACATGAAAGTGGACAAGTTTCAGGGTGCGTTGCAATCGGCGAAGGCGTATGGATCGAAATAGATTATGATATTTTACAATCAAATCCGCTGCCACGATTGAATCTTCATTTAATTGCCGAAGACGGCGTACATGCGTTCGCTTCATTCGAAAACACGGCAACGCCTCGTAGGATTGGTCGATTCTCGGCGCGCATGTGGATTCCGCCGAATTTTCTCAACGCAATGCGTTACCATATATCGATCTATTTTACTTCTGTCCGGCCCGCGCATTTGCATTTCGCGTTGAAGGACGTTCTGACTCTCCAGGTCGTGGACGACATCGATGCAATAGCCCGTCAAGGTTATGAGGGTTCATTTCCCGGAGTATTACGGCCAGTAATGGAGTGGACAGTAGATGCACGGTAGCAAAATTGACAGCGTCGTGACGCTACTCCGGCGCGCCTTGGGAAGAGGAGCGAAAAAAGTCATTGGAGCCTTTGGAAATCCACGCAATATTGATCCATGGCATGGCCTCAACGACATTGCGCAGGCTGATCAAGAATTAATTCTCTCAGTTGACAACTATACGATGACCGGCCCGGCGCGGCGCTATCAATTGATCGAAGCGGTCAGATACGTTGTCAAGCACAGAATTCCCGGCGCGGTAGTTGAATGCGGAGTCTGGCGGGGCGGAAGCATGATGCTCGCGGCGCGGACGCTGCTGGACTGCGGCGACACCTCCCGTGACCTCTATTTATACGATACGTTTGAAGGCATGCCGGCACCGTCGAGCGCAGATAAGGACTGGAGATCGGTCGAAGCGACCCAAATATTGTTGGCTGATGATGGCAACAGAGAAAATAGCTATTTCTGGGCGATCGCCAGCTTGCCCGAAGTGAAACGAAATCTCTTATCAATCGGCTATCCTAGTGGGCGGATTCACTTTGTCCAAGGAAAAGTCGAACAGACTCTCTCAGAAATTTGCCCCGATCAGATTTCCGTACTCAGATTGGACACTGATTGGTACGAAAGTACAGCGCACGAACTGAAATATTTATATCCAAAAGTATGTCGAGGCGGCGTTGTGATAATAGACGACTACGGCTATTGGCAGGGCGCCAGACGCGCCGTGGATGAATTTATCTCCTTATGCGGCGAACCGATATTTCTAAACAGAATAGACACGTCGTGCAGATGCTTTGTCAGGCCGTGACACTTCGTTTTTCCGGCACAGGGCGATATCGAGGGCCGCGAGCAAGCAGGGTGCGAAGCCTTTCCAGGCGCCGCCACTTTGGAGATCCGGATACGATTCTAAAAACAGAACGTCGGCGGAGAAATGAAACAGGACATTTATCGTCGTATCGCCAAACGATGGCCTATCAAAACGGTATTGCGGAGATACTATGGGCAGACCGTGTTTCTGCCACGGGCCAGCTATTCCGATATAGCGCTTCGTTGCCTTGGCGAATATGAGCCGGACAATTGCAAAATACTCGTTCAGTTGGCTCTCCCCAAAACCATGATGTTAGATGTCGGCGCAAACTTCGGGCTCACGTCAATACCTGTTCTTGTCAATTGTCCGGAGGTTAAGGTGCTTTCGTTTGAGCCCTCGCCAATTGCTCTAAAGTTTCTGCGTCGCACAATGCGTAATGTCTCTTTCAAGGACAGATGGGAGTTGATCGAGCAATGCGCCGGAGCGGAAGTCGGCGCGACCGAGTTTACGCTGTCCGAAGAAACAACCGCCGAATTTGATGGGATACGTCACACCAAGCGCGTCCAATCCCATGAAATGCGCCAAGTGCCGATGACCACCATCGACGCGGAGTGGAAGCGTCGGGCCTATCCAGAAGTGTCCGTGATAAAATGCGACGTTGAGGGCGCAGAAATCGCCGTGCTTCGTGGCGCAGTGGAGTGCATCAATCGGACGCGTCCATATATCCTCATGGAATGGAATAGGATCAATATCCAAGCGTATAATTTCACGTCGAGTGATTTGATCGGCGTTGTCGAACAATTTGATTATGATATTTATGCATTGCCCGGCATGATCCGAGTCGCAAATTGCGTTGAGGTTGACTTGCAGGCCTTGGTCACGGAGAGCCTTCTGTTGGCGCCGCGTAAAAGACCTCCTGTATCTCAGCGGGCCCAGTAACATATTTAGGGAACGGAATCGTGGAATGACGATCAGGCGTCGCGTGATCCTGGTAAACTATGCGGATGATCGATTTGGACATAAGGGAAGCCCATTTCGGGCGGCGCAACGCGCAATGTCGGAATCCGCGCTCGCGCATGGGGTTGATACCGTAATTTCCTGGGACTGGACGATGCTCTCCAGTACCGACTTGTATCGTCAGCGCCAATGCTACTTTGATCGCAGATACCATCTCAATGGCTTCGTTTTTAAACCGTTTATCGTCAATCACGCCCTACAAGAAATGAACTATGGAGACATTCTTATATATTATGATGCGGGGGATGGGAGTCATTTGTTCGATACAGACATATCGCCACTTGTTGAAATATGTGTGACGAACAATGGCGTCTTGATCCATCAATGGGGAGATACAAATATAAAATGGACAAAAAGGGACTGTTTCCATTTTATGGAACTCGATCACCCGTCGGCGCATAACGCAATTGCAATGCAAGCGACGTGGTTTGTCTTAGAAAAAAACGAATTCACAATGAGATTTACAAACGAATACCTACGGTACTCGCTGGATGAGCGGGTTGCGTCTTATCAGAATGATCGAGTGTGCGGGCTTCCGGATTTGCCCGGCTTCGTCGAAAATCGCGGCGATCAGTCAGTTCTTTCTTTATTGGCCTATAAGTATGGACTCCGGACTTTCAAAGGCGCCGGCGGGCAGGACAACAGAGTAGTCGGAAATTTCATACGTTCGCTCACCTTCGCCGGCCGATGCGAGATCGCCGCCAAGCAGCAAGCGCGGCGACTGGCGGTGAAAGCAGGAAACCTAAAACACAGGCTTCAGCGACTCTAAGTCATGACGCCGAGAGTGCTCGTGATTGGGTTTGATCTTCCCCACACGGGATCCGCCGGCAGCATTGTGCTCTATCGACTTCTATCTGACTGGCCAGAAGATCGCATTCTGGCGATTGGACCTCCTCCTCCGCCCGGCAGCAAGAGACTTGATTGCAAGTTTGTCGAATTCAACCCCTCGTTCGAGAGGTTGAACGCGACCCGGTTTAGGAAGGCCCTGCTGCTTGCCAGACTAAGTCACTTGATCTCCACCGGCCATGTTCCGGTTGGCGGGTTCAGAGCGGATATCGTGCTCAGCGTCATGTCAAATCTCTCGCATGCGATGGCCGCAACCGCCGTCGCCAAGCGAGAGAATATCCCCTTGGTTTGGATCGTGCACGACGATCCGGAGGAATTTAACAAGACCTACAATGTTGGGGATGCGCTGGCGCGGAGAAAATTTCGGGAAATGTATCGCGCAGGCGCAAGCAGGCTTTGTGTGTCTTCGGAGTTAGAATCGACTCTGAGCAGCCGCTATGGCGCTCCAGGACTAACCATGTATCCTTTGCGCAGCGAGACTTTGAAGGCGCGATCGCCAACTCAAAATGCAAATCTAAAAAATCGCGAATATTTGACGATTGGCTACGCAGGCGCGCTGAGTTACGGCTACGGTCCAAGATTAATTGAAATGGCGCCGTTGCTCAGGTCGGCGAAGGCAAAAGTCATCATATATGGATCCAGCCTGGAGACGGCAGAATGTTCGGATGTGCTGATTTCGCATGGTAGACTCCCTACGCCGGAAGAGGCGTGGGAGCGAATCAAGGCGGAGTGCGATGCTGTGCTCCTGCCATATTGCTATGCGAATCATGGCCATGCGTCGCTCTTGCAGACACATTTTCCAAGCAAGTTGGTCGAATACTTGGCGTTAGGCATGCCGGTCGTGGTGACGGGACCAGATTACGCCACCGGGGTGAAGTGGGCGCAGCGCAATCAGGATTGCTGCGTCCTGGTGACTGAACAAGACGGTCGGGAACTCGTTGAGGCGTTGACACAGTTGAGAGAGAAGCCCGAACTTCGGGTTCGCCTGGGGGAAAGGGCGATCATAGCCGGGACGAAAGAATTCGATCCACGATCGATAAAGACTGCTTTTGCACGACATCTGCGCCAGGTGACGAAAGGAGAGGCGACTTGTCTGTCGAAAGTGTGCGAGTAGTGCGGCGACGTCCACTCGTGGTGGTCGCTGCTCGCGGGGAGATCGCAAATCTCCGCCTGAGACGAGGAACGCCGGCGCTGTGAGCCCTATCCAGCTAATCGACGGTCGTTCCCGGTGAACAAGTCCGCCCTACTGCTTTCCGAAGCCCAGCAGAAGAACGTAGGCTGGTGGGAAGAAAACCCCATGACCTACGACTGGGAGAACACACTACGGCTGACGCCGGGCAGCCGTGAATGGTATGAGGAAATCGACCGCCGTTTTTTATCCGCTTCTTACTTCGCCAAAGGCGCGGACGGGACGCCATTCGGGCGCTTCATGAAGCCGGAGCGCATCGCCGGCAGGGAGGTGCTCGAAATCGGCTGCGGCATGGGCGCGCATGCGGCGATGCTGACGCGCGCCGGCGCGCGGCTGACGGCGATCGATCTCACGGCGCGCGCCGTCGAGGTCACGAGACGCCGTTTCGAAGTGTTCGGGCTGAACGCCGACATCCAGCGCGCCGATGCCGAGCAACTGCCGTTTCCGGATAAATCCTTCGATACCGTGTGGACCTGGGGCGTGATCCATCACAGTTCGCGCTTTGAATGCTGCCTTTCGGAGATCGCGCGCGTGCTGCGCCCGGGCGGCCATCTGATGATGATGGTCTACTACCGTCCGAGCATCGTCTACTATGTTCACAACGGCGTGATCCGCGGCGTTCTCATGGGCCATCTGCTGCGCAAATCGTTGCAGCAGATCTATGTCGATGCGGGCGACGGTTTTTACGCTCGAACGTTCAACAAGCGCGAATTGAGCGCCCATCTCGCTCCGGCGTTCGAAAATGTCGCCTTCAGCGTCATCGGACTTAAGGCCGAACTCTACCCGATCCCGCGCACAGGCTTCAAAGTCTGGCTGGAAAGCGTGACCCCGGATGCGCTCGCCTCCGCCGTGCTCGGCCGGTGGGGGTCGATGATCGTCGCCGAGGCGACGCGCAAGTAGGCGCCGTGGTCCCGAGGAGCGCGACGACGAACTTGGCCGGGAGCGAAGCTGCGCGGAAGATTCTGGTTTTTAGAGTCGGCCAGCTTGGCGACATGATCGTCGCCTTGCCGGCGCTGTGGGCGGTGCGCCGATACTGGCCGGACGCCAAGCTGACTCTGCTTTGCGATGTGCATCCTCGCCGCAAATATGTGCTCGGTTCGGACGTTCTCGGTCCGACGGGGCTGTTCGACAGCATCGAGCATTATGCCGTGCCGTCCGGCGAGGGCGAGAGCGTCCGATGGCTCGGCCGCCGCCTGGCGCTGGTCCTCAAGCTTCGGGCGTTGCGTTTCGATGCGCTGGTCTATCTCGCGCCGAGCATACGCACGCCGGAACAGGTCAGGCGCGACGTCGCCTTCTTTCGAGCGGCGGGGATCGGCCGCATCTACGGCGCCGCTCATTTTCCGCCCGTGCCGGTGAAGAGGCCGGGTCGCCCCTTCGACGAAGGCCTGCCTGAGGCCGATCTCCTGCTGGCGCGTCTGGCCGCCGATGGAATCCCCGCGCCTTCGCCTGGCGAGGGCTCGCTCGATCTCGCGCTCGGCGACGCCGAAGCCGCGGCGGTCGCTCAATGGCGCGCGACGCTGGGCGCCGACGGCGGCCGAACCTGGATCGGCGTTGGGCCGGGCTCGAAAATGCCGGCGAAGCGCTGGCCGCTTCAGCGGTTCGGCGAAGTCATCGACAGGCTGATCGCGCGCTACGACATATGGCCCGTGGCGTTCGGCGGACCGGAAGATCGGCGCGACGGCGAAGTCCTGTTGGCGCGCTGGGGACGCGGCTACAACGCCGCCGGCGCGTTAAGCGTCCGCGCGTCTTCCATGGCGCTCAAGAACTGCGCAATGTTCGTCGGCAATGACACCGGCACGATGCATCTGGCGGCGGCGGCCGGCACGCCCTGCGTCGCGATTTTTTCGGCCCGCGACTGGCCGGGCGCCTGGTATCCGTACGGAGTCGCTCGGCGCGTGTTCCGCGTCCCGCTCGACTGCGAGGGCTGCTATCTCGTTGAATGCGCCGATCGCCACAACGAATGCCTGACCCGGATCACGGTCGAGGAGGTGGTCGCGGGATGCGAAGAGTTCCTGAGGAAAGCGACAGCCGAGCCTCGCGCCGCCGGCCAAGTTGCACATGGTTGAGAGCGTAAGCGCCCGATGGTTTTCAACTGACGCAATGTCGCGACCGCTCCAATGTTTGCCCTTGAGCGCAGTCCTGCCGACCAGGGACAGAGCGTCCGTCCTGCTGCGCACGCTCAAGTCGCTCACGGCGCAAAGCGTCCTGCCGGCGGAGCTGATCGTGGTGGACGGCTCGACGCGGGACGACGCCAGGGCGATCGTCGAGCAATGGGCCGCGGAGGTTGCGCCGGCCACGAAGGCGATCTGGCTGCGCGCGACGACGCTTGGCGCCGCCGCCCAGCGCAATCAGGGCGTGGCGATCGCGACGCAGCCTTTCGTCTGGTTCTTTGACGATGACATACTGTTCGAGCCGGAGTGCGTCGCTCGGCTGTGGCGGGCGATCGAGTCCGATGGGGCGCTCGGCGGCGTCAACGCCATGATCGTCAATCAGCGCTATCAGCCGCCGGGCCGCGTCAGCCGCATGATGTTCGCTCTGATGAGCGGCAGGAACGAGCCGACCTTCGCCGGAAAGGTGCTGGGGCCCGCCGTAAATCTTCTGCCCGAAGATCGCGATGACCTGCCCGAGGTCGTCCCGACCGAATGGCTCAACACGACCTGTACGATCTACCGCCGCGAAGCGCTGCCCGACCCGCTCTTCGATTCGATCTTCACAGGCTATTCGATGATGGAAGATCTAACGCTGTCCTTGCGCGTCGCAAAGCGATGGCGCCTCGCCAATGCGCGGACGGCGCGAATTTACCACGACAGCCAGCCGGGCGCGCACAAGTCTGACATTGCGGCGCTGGACGAGATGGAGCTCGTCAACCGGCATTATGTGATGACGCAAGTGCTCGGCAGAGCGCGCGCGCCGGACTATGCGCGCCTCGCATTGTGGGAAGCGTTCCAATTCGCCTGCAGCGCCAGCAAGGGCGCTCGCCTGAGGGGCAAGCTGCGGGCGCTGAATCGCTTGCGGGCGGCGCTTTGAAATCCGGCGCGCGTCACGAACGCTTCGACTATGCCGTCGCGGTCGAGCGCGTGCGGAAGGGACGATCGCATCGCCTGATGGCGCGAGCGCCAGCAAAATGATCGGCGAGCCGCGCACGGTGTTGGTGACGGGCGGCGCCGGCTATATCGGTTCGCATGCCTGCAAGGCGCTGGCGCGGGCGGGCTATCTGCCTGTCGCCTACGACAATCTCGTCCACGGACATGAGTGGGCGGTTAAATGGGGGCCCCTGGAGCGCGGCGATATCGCGGATCGCGGCCGTCTCGACGACGTGATCTGCTTGTATCGTCCGCGCGCCATCCTGCATTTCGCGGCCTATGCCTATGTCGGCGAATCAATGTCCGATCCGGGCAAATACTATCGCAACAACGTCGCGGGTTCGCTGACGCTGATCGAAGCGGCGCGAGACGCGGGGATCGACCGGTTCGTGTTTTCGAGCAGCTGCGCGACCTACGGGCATCCGAACGAACTGCCGCTGCGCGAAGCCGCGCCGCAGCGTCCCATCAATCCCTATGGCGCGTCCAAACTCATGGTCGAACGCATTCTCGCCGACTTCGAGATGGCGCATGGGATGCGCTCGATCGCGCTGAGATATTTCAACGCCGCCGGCGCCGATCCCGACGGCGAAATCGGCGAGGCGCACGCGCCGGAAACGCATATCATCCCGCTAGTGCTCGAGGCCGCGTCCGGTCATCGCCCACAGGTGACGGTTTTCGGAACCGATTACGACACCCATGACGGAACATGCATTCGCGACTACATCCATGTCTCGGACCTCGCGGACGCGCATGTGAAGGCGCTTCAGGCGATCGAGGCGGGATCGCGGTCCACGGCGTTCAATCTCGGCGTCGGTCACGGGTTCTCGGTGCGGCAGGTCATCGAGTCGGCCGCGCGCGTCACAGGGCGCGAAATTCCCGTGCGCTGGGCCGCGCGGCGGCCGGGCGACCCGGCGGTCTTGATCGCAAACGCCAGCGCGGCGCGGCAGGCGCTCGGCTGGACGCCGCATTTCACCGACATCGATGAGATCGTGCGGACGGCGTGGAACTGGCGCCAGCGCTCAACATCCGCCCAAAACTGATGAGCGAAATGGAAGCGATGAACGGACAGGGCATGGCCGCTCGCATTCTCATTGGAATCGTAACGCGCAATCGCGCAAAGATTCTTCCGAAAGCGCTGGCGTCGGCCTTGTCGCAATCAGCAGGCGGGGTCCAAATCGCGGTGATCGACGACGCCTCCACCGACGACACGGCGCGCCTGCAGGGCGCCTTCCCTCAAGTTGACTGGACGTTTCGCGTTGCGCCGCAAGGCCATATGTCGGCGCGCAATCAGTTCATGGGACGCGAAGGCTTCGACTATTTCGTCAGTCTCGATGACGATGCATGGTTCCTGCAAGGCGACGAGCTGGACATCGCGCTTGCGCATTTCGACAGGGATCCATCTTTAGCGGCCATCGCTTTCGACATTCTCTCGCCAGACCGGCCGCAGCCGCGGCCGCGCGGTCCGGCGCAGCCGGCTGCAACGTTCATCGGCTGCGGTCATATGTTGCGCTTGTCCGCGATCCGCGCGGTCGGAGACTATGCGCCGACGCCCGGCGGATATGGCGGAGAAGAAAAGGACCTTTGTCTGCGTCTCATCGATGCGGGCAGGAAGATCACTCTGCTTCCTGGCGTGCATGTGTGGCACGACAAGACCATGGTCGCTCGAGATATCGCGCGCCAGCACCGCTCTGGAGTTTGCAACGATCTTGCCATGGCCATGCGTCGCGCGCCGCTGGCGCTGTTGCCAGCCATCGTCCCGATCAAGCTGTTCCGGCACCTTTCATTCTCATGGCGGGCTGGGCTGATGAAGCCATGCCTGTCAGGGTTGATGCTCCTGGCGGGATCGCTGCCCCTGGTGTGGCGCTGGCGGAAACCGGTGCGACTCAGCACGCTTCGCGCCTATTCAGCAATGTCGCGGAAGCATTAACGATCATGAGAATCGAGCCGATGCTCTTGCGCGTTCCGCGCGGACTGGCCAGTCGACTCCGGCTCGCCATCTATCGCGCGCTCGGCATGCGCCTTGGTCGCCGCAACCGCATGGAGGGCGGCGGCCGTTGCCGGCGTCTCGCGCAGATCGAAATCGGCGATGACAACGCCTTCACCCAGGGTTGCTGGCTGTGGCCGGAGGATACCGACCACGATGGCGTTCGCATTCGCATCGGCAGCCGAAATTATTTCAACCGCAATCTCATGATCGACGCCTGCGGCTCGATCGAGATCGGGGACGAGAATATGTTCGGCCCGGATGTCTATGTCACCGACAGCAATCACGCCTTCGGACCCGGCGTCGCGCCCGCCCATGCGCCGATGAACAAGGGACGCGTGAAGATCGGCGACCGCTGCTGGATCGGCGCGAAGGCGATCATCCTCAAGGACGTGGAGCTCGGCGACGGCTGCGTAGTTGCGGCCGGCGCCGTCGTCACCCGAAGCTTCGCGCCCGGAAGCGTGATTGCGGGCGTTCCGGCGCGCTTGATGAACCGGACCTGACACAGCCCTTCGCAACTTACATTCCGCCCAAGAAGCCGCTTTCACTCTCGTTGAAGACTTTTCCAGATTTGAAGGAGTTCTTGCGATGCAAAGTAGGACGCCATGGTGGAAAGTCGCGACCTATTGGAGCCACTCGTTCATTCCAGAACTTGTCCGGACGGATGGCGTCGCTTTCGATTTCGGCGCAAATTACGGCGGGTTCTCATGTGCTATTGCGTCGCGCTGCGGGCGTGTCTTCGCGTTCGAGCCAGATCCGACCTGGCGCGGCCGCCTTGATCTGCCATCGAACGTCACTCTGTTCGAGAAGGCGGTCGCTGCGAAGCGAGGCACGATCCGCCTCTTTGTCAACGCCACGACCTGTTCATCCCTCCATTATGCGGACGGTCGCCACACTTTGGCGGATGTGGACGCCATTACCCTCGCAGACGCGCTCTCCCTGCACCCCGCCGGCGTCATTGATCTTGTCAAGCTAGACATCGAAGGTGAAGAGCTGCCGGTTCTCGAAGGCGCGGCGGACGAGCTTTTGCAGCGTATTGCGCAGCTGACGGTTGAATTCCACGACTTCCTCGATCCCGCAAGCCGGCCAGCCATTCGGCGCGTAATTGCTCGGATGGAGCGACTCGGCTTCCTTGTGCTGAAAATGAGCTGGCACAGCTATGGCGATGTCCTACTGCTCAACCGCAATCTCATTAATGTGCCTTTCCTGAGCAGGCTGCATTTGAGCTACGCTCACCGCTACGGCGCGGGACTCGCTCGCATGGCGAAGCGCGCATTCGGAACGAAGCCGGTTTGAGAATGCGCTGGCGGAACTTTCGCGGCCGGTCGGGCGACGCGACCGCCTCAGCCGGTGGAATCAAGGCGCGGCGACGAGCCTTGACCGAGCCCGCCAGTTCCCAGGAAGCCGTCAAGAAAATCGCAATGTTTGATGACATCGACGTGCGGCGGCGACAGGTTCTGCTCGCGCATCCTGGAACCCAATATTCCTATCATCTGGCGCGAGAGCTGGAGCGGCGGGGCCGACTGTTCGCCTTCCACACTGGAGTCGCAATAACAAGCGACTTCGCTTTGAAAAAGCTGGCCGCCGGCTTGCCAGCTTGGGCGCGGGGACAATTGGCTAATCGCTGGCTTGGCGATCTGCCTGCCGCCAAGGTTCGCCTTCATCCATGGGGTGAGATCAGACTTCTCCTACATGGTCGATTCGGAGGCGGTCGCAGCGAGGCGGCGCTGCATCGTCGCAATGAGCAGTTTCAGCTCTCGATTCCCGACCGAGACATTAAAGCGTCCAACGTAGTTGTCGGATACGATACGTCATCCTGGCTGCTTGCGCGCCGTGTGAAGCGGTTGAACGGCGCATTCATTCTCGACCAGAGCATCGGCCATCCGATCGAGAAGGAGCGGATCTTTCGTTCCCTCCGCGATCGCTTTCCGGAGTGGAACGCTACGGCGCCGCGCAAGTCGGACGCCCATATCGACGAGGAAATAGAAGAGCACGAGCTTGCCGATCTCGTTGTGGTTCCGAGCGCCTTCGTGCGCCGAACGCTGACGGCGCAGGGCGTTTCCGAGGCAAAAATCCGCGTCATACCGTTTGGCACGGACCTCGGCTGCTTCCACCCCGCAGAGGCGGCGAGGCGAACCGGACCGATCGTGTTTCTCTTCGTGGGTTCGATCTCGGCGCGCAAAGGCGTCCCGATCCTCCTCGAAGCCTGGCGTCAGATGCGAATCGACGCCGCCGAATTGTGGTTGGTCGGACCTGGCGTGGCGCCGGAAGCCGCAACCGTCGATTTGCCCGCCTCGGTCCGGTTCTTGGGACGCAGGAGCCGGTCGGAGATCGCCGAATTGATGCGGCGCGCCGACATATTTGTGTTTCCGAGCTTCTTTGAAGGCTTGGCGCAGGTCCAGGTCGAGGCGCTGGCGTCCGGCCTGCCGGTGATCAGCACGATCGAAGCCGGAGCGGAAGACATCGTTCGCGACGGCGCGAACGGATTCCTCGTTCCTGCTGGAGACGCCACGATTTTGAGAGATCGGATGCTGCAGGCGGCCACCGACCGGAACCTGCTCGATGCGATGCGACGCACGGCGCGCGCCGAACGCGATCGGCTGAGTTGGACCGCTTATGGCGAGCGTTGGGCGGAAGTCCTGGACGAATTCGTCTGATGCTGGTCATCATCGCCACCCATCCCATCCAATATCATGCGCCGTTGTGGCAGGCGCTGGCGAAGGAAGGCGGCGCGCCCTTCGAGGTCTGGTACCTCACCCATCACGCCGTAACCGCGAGCCACGACGCTGAATTCGGCAAGAGCTTCGCCTGGGATATCGATTTGCTGGCGGGCTATCCGCACCGTCTGATGAACGCCGCCCCTGGAGCGACGCCAACGACTTTCATGCGCTGTCGCTCGATCGAGCCGCTCGAGCCGATGTTGCGGGCGGCGGGCGCGCGGGCCGTGTGGATTCAAGGCTGGCAGGCGCTGGGTTACTGGCAGGCGGCGTGGGCGGCCAAACGGGCCGGGTGCGAGGTCTGGCTGCGCGGAGAAAGCAATGATCTGGCGCCGCCGACCTGGTGGAAGGCGCCGATCAAGCGCCTACTGCTTGGCCAGCTTTTCGCGCATGTCGACAGATTTCTCTGCATCGGCGCCGCCAACAGGCGCCTCTATAAGCGCTTCGGCGTTCCCGACAGCCGCCTCGGCCATGCGCCCTACGCCGTCGACAATGAACGGTTCGCTGCGCAAGCGGCGGCGTTGCGCCCGCAGAGAGCCGCTCTCCGCGCCCGCTGGGGAATCGGCGAGACGGCTTTCGTGGCGATGTTCTGCGGCAAGCTCGTCGTCAAGAAGCATCCACAGGATCTCGTCTCGGCGGCGAGACAGGCGAGAAGGGACGGGTTTGACGCGCATGTGCTGTTCGTCGGTTCGGGCGAGTTGGGGGACGACTTGCGCCGGTCGTGCAACGTCGTCTTCGATGTCGATCAAGGCGGCGCCAAGACGAGCGCCCCCAACGATGAGCGACCGCCCGCATCCTTCGCCGGCTTTCTCAATCAGACGGAAATCTCCAAGGCTTATGTGGCGGCAGATTGTCTCGTGCTGCCTTCCGACTTCAAAGAGACCTGGGGCTTGGTCGTCAATGAGGCGATGGCGAGCGGTCTGCCGTGCATTATCAGCGATCGCTGCGGCTGCGCCGAGGACCTCGGCGTCATTAGCCCAAATCTGATTTTCCCGTTCGGCGACGTCGACGCCCTCGCTGAGCGCCTTGAAGTCTTGGCGCGCCTTGAGCCACGCGCAAGCGTCGCGCCCGAGGCGCTGGCGGCGTTCTCGTTCCAGCGCAGCGTAGAGACCGTATGCGCGGCTTTCGATGGCATAGGCTGACGAGGGAAGGCGGATGGCGTGAACGACAAGCAGATTCTATCCGACGACAGCGGTCGGACGGACTATGACGAATGGCATGAACATATGGTCCGCGCCGAAACAAGGAGCCCGCTCGACTATCCATGGTATGAATCTGTGTACCGTGGCTTAAGGCCAATTTCGACAGGACGCCTGCTTGAGGTGGGGTGTGGGCGGGGACAGTTCGCCGTCTGGCTGTCTAAGCAAAAGCCGAATTTTGAGATTATCGGCCTCGACTTCTCGGAAGCGGCGATAAATTTGGCGACGCAAAGAGCGATGGCGGAACGGGCGGGCGTCAAATTCATGCAGGGAGACGCGCAGGCTTTGCCCTATGCCGACGACAGCTTTGACATCCTAGTGAGCTGCGAGTGTTTGGAGCACGTGCCGAACCCGTCCAAGATGGCTCGTGAAATTGCACGCGTGCTCAAGCCAGGCGGTCGCTTCCTGCTGACGACCGAAAACTATTTCAACGGCATGCTGCTCGCTTGGCTTATGAGCTGGGTTCGCGGCCAGTCGTTTAACTCGGGCTCTGGCGTACAGCCAAGAGAAAATTTCTTCGTGTTCTGGATGGTGAGCGGCTATTTGCGAAAGGCAGGTTTGATTGTTGCTCAGACCGAAGCTTCACACTACCAATGGCTCTTGCTTCCGCGGGTGGACCCCGCGCGCCTGTGCACCCAAAATTTCGATAGTCCGTTAGCGAAGCGATTGGCCAAGCCCTTCGGCAGGCATTTCACATTCATCGGCATGAAGCCGATTGCGCATTAGCCCCAGTCCAGTGAACGTCGCCATCATCTGTGGCGCTGGGATCGTGTCGGGCAAGGAGGTTATGGCGCTGGAACTCGGCGACGGATTGCGCGCGAGGGGGGACAGGATCGTCTATGTGACCAGCCTATGGGGGGACAAAGACTTCAGCCGACGGCTCACCAGCCATGCAATCCCGTTTTATAGCATGCGGCTCGGCTTCATTTCGGCCGCGCTCAATTGGGACTGTATGAGGATGACCGCGGACCAATTCGTTCGGTGGCCGAAGCTTCTCTATGATTACGCAAACTTTCTCAAGCGCGAGAAACCACGACGAATCATCCACACCAATTGGCACCACGCGCTCCTGCTATGGCCGTTCCTTCGGCCTGAGCGGGACATCTTCTGGTTACACGAAGTCGTGCCCGACATGCCGCGCTATGCACGCCTGTTCCGTGGGTTGGGACGCCGCATGCAGTGCTTTGTCGTCGTCTCGGACGCTGTGGCCTGTTCGCTGCGGCAGATCGGTGTGCCGAACGCGAAGATTCACGTCATTCGAAATGGCCTCAATGATCCGGCATTGGGACTAAACACAGACGGTCGTGCAACGACCGGCAATAACATAGGCATCGTCGGCCAGGTTGGCGAATGGAAAGGGCATGAAGACCTGCTCGAGGCCTTCGCCATGATCGCCGACAGGCGCCCAGACGCTCGGCTTCACATTTTCGGCGGCGCCGACCGAGAATTCGCTCGCCGTCTTATCGAGCGGACGGAGAGCGCCGGTATCGCGAAGCGCGTCATCTGGCATGGCTACATCGCCGACAGAACAAAAGTTTATCAGGCCCTAGACATCTGCGTAACGCCGAGCCGCGCAGACGATCCTTTGCCAACGTCGGCGATTGAAGCCTCATTCTTCGGCCTGCCCGTCATTGCCACATGCAAAGGCGGACTCCCGGAAATCGTCGTCGACGGCGTAACCGGCTTTCTTGTCGATGCGCGCGCGCCAACTCAGCTCGCCGATCGGCTCGACCGGCTGCTGGCGAGTCCGGAGTTGTGTCGCCGGATGGGCGCGGCGGCGCGCGAGCGCGCGACGCGGCACTTTAATCATGAGCGCTTCATCAACGATTTTTCGCGACTGCTGGCCAGTTCAGAATGACCTGCGCATCGAAAGCGCCGGCATGAGGCGCATTTTCGCCGATCCCGGCTTTTGCCTGCTGGTGGCCATCGCGCTCTATCTGAGCGTGTTGCAATCCTCCACGCCTGAGCTGTGGGCGACATCGATCTTCGCTTTCGTCGCCGCGCTTGTGGCCCTTGGTTGGCTTAGGGCGCCTCCGGTCCTGGTGTGGTTGATCGCGATCAACATGCTGACGATTTGGGCGGATATCGGCCAGATCGAATTGAACAACAACGGTTGGGTGATGGTTGGCGTCGTCGCCAATCTTCCCGACGCCATCGTCCGCAGTTCATGTGCGATCGCGTTCCTGGCGATCGGCATGCGATGCGGTCTTTTGCTCGGCCGCAATATCTTCGGGTATCGCGGCGACGCCGTTCAGGACCAGGCCGCGAACGCCCCTTATTCGGCGAAGCGCATCGCGCTGGCCTATTTCGCATTCTTGCCCATTTCGGTCGTCGTCGGCGTGATCGGCCAATTCATGCCAGGACTCTCGCAGCCGGTCTATGCTTTTGGCTTGTTAAAATTCGCCTTGATCTATCTGCTCGCCGCGAGAGTCTTTGCGAGCGGTCGCGACACTTATCTACTGATGCTCGTCATCGTCGCCGAGATGGTGAACGGCAGCATCGGCGGTTGGGCCTCCTACAAGGAGGGTTTCTTCGTCGTCATGATCGCGCTCATGACGACGTCACGTCGCCTTACCGTCCAGCAGGTCAGCGTCGCGCTTGCCGGCGTCGCGGCGGTGCTCTACCTCTCGTTGGGGTGGACCGCGGTCAAGAAAGAGTTTCGTCGCAATATTGTCGGGGGCGACGTCTGGACGTCTCTCACGTGGCTCGCCGACAAATATTTCGGCGGCGAAATCGATCTTGGCGCGGCGGCCGTCGACCTTCTGGATCGTATTGGCTACAATAAGTTTTACGCGATGATCATCGACGCCAATACCGAAAGCCTACAGGGCATCTATTACCGCGCGCTTGTGCATATCGTCACGCCGCGGGCGCTTTTCCCCGACAAGGCGGTCCTCGACGATTCGGCGCAGACGGCGCAGGCGCTCGGCTGGTCAATCGCGGATGATACGTCGATCGGTCTCGGCTATGTCGCGCAGGCCCACATCGATTTTGGTTTTCCCGGCCTGCTGGCGCCGATGATCCTGCTCGGCGCGGCGTTGGGCGCCGTCTATGCCTATTTTCTCACGAGACCGGCGCCGCCGCTCATCCGCGAGGCCTTCGCTGTCGCTTGTCTATTCAACGCTTTACGATTCGAAGCGAACTTCGACAAACAACTGGGGGGATTAATTTGGGCGTTCCTGGTGCTGGCGGCTGTATTGCGCTTTGGCGGCGCAAGCTTGGGCCGACGGCTGGTACAACGGCCCAACCGACAGGTCGCGCAGGCCGATTTCGTGTCGTGAAGGCGCGCCAGGCACAAGCGACCGCGCAATGTTCGCGTCAATGGCGATTTGCGTGATCTGGCGATGCCGTGACACGTTCGAGAGCCGGCGTTCGCGGCCGTTGAACATCCTCCATGTCATCCCGTCGATCTCGGCCGCGGATGGCGGACCAAGCCGGGCCATTATTGCAATGGAACGCGCGCTTGCGGCGGCGGGCGTGAATGTGACGACGGCGACGACCGATGATGACGGACCTGGCCGCCGATTGTCGCGCCAGGAGCAGGCGGCCGAGGCAAATGGCGCGAAGCGAATCTATTTTCGCAAGTGTGTCGACTTTTACAAAATTGCGCCTGGGTTCGCGCCCTGGCTGTGGCGCAATGCGCAGAGTTTCGACGTGATCCACATCCACGCGATATTCTCTTTCGCCAGTATCGTCGCCGGCGCCATCGCGCGACTAAGGCGCATCCCCTATGTCGTCCGCCCGCTCGGCGCGCTGTCGGTCTATGGGGTGACGCAGCGGCGTCCTTGGCTTAAGCGCATTTCTCTGAGGTTGATCGAGGGGCCGATACTGCATGGCGCGGCCTATGTGCATTGCACGAGCCAGTTGGAACTCGATGAAGCACAGGCATTGGGGTTGAGCTTCAACGGCGGGGTGATTCCTCTCGGGGTCGAGCGATCGTTCGACGGCCGTGCGGCGCAGAGAGCAAAGAGAGCTGTTTCAGATGGCGGCCCTCGCCTGACCTTGCTCTATCTGTCGCGCATCGACCGCAAGAAAAACATCGAAGGTTTGCTCGACGCCTTTGCAAGCGTTGCGCGCCAGCGCCAAGACGTGATGTTGAGAATCGCGGGCGGTGGACCGGCCGAATATGTCAAAACGCTCAAAGCGCGCGCGGCCGCGCTGTCGATCGAGCGCCGCGTCGAATGGCTCGGCCATGTCGAAGGAGACGCCAAAGCCGCGGTCCTCGCGGCGGCTGATCTATTCGTCTTGCCGTCCTATTCGGAGAACTTTGGCATCGCTGCGGTTGAGGCGATGCTCGCGGGACTGCCATGCATCCTTGCTGACGGCGTCGGCATCGCCAATGAAGCGGGCGCGGCCGGCGCTTGCCATGTGACGGCGCCTGAACCACATGCTCTTGCTGAAGCGATTGCGCAATTGCTCGATGACGAGGCGGCGCGTGAGCGCATCGGGCGACGGGCGGCTGCTTTTGCGCAACAGGAATTTTCGACAGAGGTCATGGCCCAGCGACTGATCGCGCTCTATGCTTCTCTGGTCCAATCCAGCCGGGAGCGGCCGGCGTGAATTTTCTCGATCAGATCAGCGTGCTGATTCTAACCTATGATGAGGCGCCCAATATCGGCCGAACGCTCGGCGCGTTGCACGCGTTCCCGGAGATCGTCGTGCTCGACAGCGGCAGCGCCGATGCAACGCCCTCGATCGTCGAGGGCTTCGCCAACGCGCGGCTCGTCGCTCGGCCGTTCGATGAGCACGCCAAACAATGGAGCTGGGGCCTTACCCAGTGCGGGCTGACGCGCCCGTGGGCGCTGGCGCTTGACGCCGACTATCTTCTGCCTGCCGAACTCGTCGATGAGATATCGCGGTTGGCGCCGTCCGACCACATATCCGCCTATCGCGCGAATTTTCGCTATTGCATTAATGGACAGCCATTGTCGGGCGCCCTCTATCCGCCTGTCACGGCGCTCTTTCGCCGTGACCGCGCGCGCTATGTCCAGGAAGGCCATACGCAGCGGCTTGTCGTCGATGGCGCGATCGCGGAGCTCAAGAAGCGGATCGACCATGACGACCGCAAACCACTTTGCCGGTGGCTGCAGTCCCAGCAGCGTTATGCGCGGCTGGAGGCGCTGCACCTGCTCGGCATGCAGCGCGGAAACATGCGGCTCACCGACCGCATCAGGCTTACCGGCTGGGCGGCCCCGTTTTTTGTGTTCTTATATGCTCTGATCTGGAAGCGCTGCCTTCTCGACGGCTGGCCCGGCTGGCTTTATGTGTTGCAGCGTACGCTCGCCGAGACGATGATCGCGCTGGAAATCGTCGACCGACGCCTTCAGCGCCAGGACGCCGCGCTAGGCGCCGCGTCTGGCGCCACGCGCGCGTCGCCGACGGACAAGCCGCGCGAGCGCTGATGACGGCGATGCGCGACGTCACGGGCGCGCCGGGCGCGCAGGCAGGATAAGGCGCTTGGAAAGCATGCGATCCGGCAATCTGAAGGTGGCGACGGAAAGCTGGCTCGGCAAGCACGTATGTGTGCTCGGCGACGTCATGCTCGATCGCTTTGTCTACGGCCAGGTCGAGCGCGTGTCACCTGAAGCGCCCGTCCCGGTTCTCCACTTTCAGTCGGAAACATTCATGCTCGGCGGCGCCGGCAATGTCGCACGAAACATTGCGGCGCTGGGAGGCAAGGTCACTCTCATCGGCGCGCTGGGCGAAGACAAATCCGCAGAGCTGATCGCCGGCCCTCTGATCGCGGAGGAAGGCGTCGAGGGCTATTTCTTGCGCCGCCCGGGCGTCCCCACGACGGTCAAGACTCGTTTCGTCTCGGACGGCCAGCAAATCATGCGGCTCGACGTCGAAAGGAAGCAGGAATTAACCGAGGCTGAGTCCGACGACATAGTCGGCCGTTTCGAGACGGCGCTCGCGACGATCGACGCGGTGGTCCTTTCCGACTACGCGAAGGGGATTCTCACGCCCGGCGTTATCGGCCGCATCATTGCGCTCGCCGGCGCTCACATGATTCCCGTCGTCGTCGATCCGAAGTCGCTCGACGTAATGCGCTACGCAGGCGCCACCGCGCTGACGCCGAACCGTTCGGAAGCCGAGGCGATCACGCATCTCGAGTGCCGGACGGACGAGAGCGCCCAGACGGCTGCGCGCAGGATTTGCGAACTGGCCGGCGTCGACGCGGTGGTCATGACGCGCGGCGCTCAGGGCATGACGATTTTCGATAGAGCCGCGGCAGGCGCCGCGATCAGCGTTCAGGCGGTTGCGCGCGAGGTCTTCGACGTGTCGGGCGCGGGCGACACGGTCGTCGCGGCGCTCGCGCTTTCTCTCGCTGCCGGGCTCGATGTGACGAGCGGAGCGCGCGTCGCCAATGCGGCGGCCGGCATCGCAGTCGGCAAGCGCGGCACCGGCGTCGTCCGCGCAATCGAACTCGCCGCTGCGCTGTTCGGTTCGGCGCAGGGCGACCCCAAGATCGTCGAGCGCCGCGCGGCGCTCGCGATCGTTTGCGACTGGAAGCGCCAAGGACTCAAAGTCGGCTTCACCAATGGCTGTTTCGATCTTTTGCATCCTGGCCACGTCGAACTTCTGAAGCGATCGCGCGCCGGTTGCGACCGCCTTCTGGTGGCGCTGAACAGCGACGCTTCCGCGCGTCGCCTCAAGGGGCCGACGCGGCCGGTGCAGAACGAAACGGCGCGATCGCGCGTCATGGCGTCGATCGCCAGCGTCGACCTCGTCACCCTGTTCGAGGAAGACACGCCGCTCGAACTGATCGACCTTTTGAAGCCGGACGTGCTGATCAAGGGCGCGGACTATACGATCGAGACCGTCGTCGGCGCGGATGTCGTGCAGGCTTATGGCGGCAAGGTGCTCCTCGTGCCGCTCGAAGCCGGACACAGCACGAGTTCGATCATCGCTCGCGGCGCCAAGGAAAACGCGTCATGAGCGGCGCACGGCAGGTTCCGAAGACAGCGCACGATGAGCATGCTTGGTCCGACAGTGTGAGCGCGCCGGGATGTATGTAATCACCGGAGGCGCCGGCTTCATCGGTTCGAATGTCGCAGCCGCCCTCGACGACGCCGGCAAGGCGATCGCCATCGTCGACGCGTTGGGCGCAAATGATTTCAAGTGGCGCAACATCGCCAAGCGGCGCCTCGTCGATCTCGTGAAGCCGCAGGAGTGCATCTCCTTCGTCGAAGCCAATCGATCGACTATCGAGGGGATCGTGCATATGGGCGCGATCTCGACGACGACCGAAATCGATATCGACGCGATCGTCGCCAACAATATCCGAGCGCCGATCGATCTGTGGCGTTGTTGCGCGACGAACGGCATTCCGATCGTCTACGCCTCTTCGGCCGCGACCTATGGCGACGGCGCCTTTGGTTTCGATGACCGTTTCGACGAGCAATATCTGGCGAGTCTGCGTCCGCTCAATGCCTATGCCTGGAGCAAGCATGTCTTCGACCGCTTTGCGCTGCGCAGCGCGCAGGGCGGCGAGCCGGCGCCGCCGCATTGGGCGGGCCTCAAGTTCTTCAACGTCTATGGTCCGAACGAATATCACAAGGGTGACCAGCGCAGCGTAGCGGCGAAGTTGCACGAACAGATCCGCGCGCAAGGAAAGGCGCGTTTGTTCAAATCCGACAATCCGAATTATGCTGACGGCGCGCAATCGCGCGATTTCGTCTGGGTCGGCGATTGCGTCGACGCGACGCTGTGGGCGCTCGATCCGAAACTGTCGCAATCGGGCCTGTATAACGTCGGCTCGGGCGTCGCCCGTTCATTCCGCGACACGGCGGAGATCATATTCGGCGAACTCGGCCTCGTCCCACAGATTGAATACATTGACCTGCCCGAGAACCTCGCCGGCAAATATCAATATTACACTTGCGCCTCTTTGGAGCGGTTGCGCGCGGCCGGTTTCGTGAAGCCGACGACCTCGCTCGAAGAAGGTCTGCGCCGCTATCTGCGGAACTATCTCGAACAACCCGATCGCCATCGTTGATGATCCACTTGCGATCGTCGATGGCCGCCATCGGGAAATATCGTAAAAGCGCGAGATGATCATCATTGGCGTCAACGCCTTTCATGGCGACGCGTCTGCGGCCCTCCTGCGCGATGGCCAACTTGTCGCTGCGGCAGAGGAAGAGCGCTTTCGGCGGGTCAAGCATTGGGCGGGCTTTCCTTCAGAGGCGATTCGCTATTGCCTGTCCCAAGCTCAGCTGTCTGTGTCCGATGTCGATCACATTGCGATCAATCAAGACGGCGGCGCCAACTTCTCCGCAAAGCTCGCTTACCTCCTCAAAGCCCGCCCCGGCCTTGGATTGTTGATGGAAAAGCTCAAGACTCGCGGCGCGCGCGCGCGCGCGTCCGAGTTCCTTGAGCAAGCCCTTCCGGGCGCTGCGCCGCGGGCCGAGCTTCACCACGTCGAGCATCATCTGGCGCATCTGTCATCCGCCTTTCACGTGTCGCCGTTCGAGGAGGCGGTCGTCGTCTCAGTCGATGGCTTTGGCGATTTTGCCAGCGGCGCTTGGGGCGTCGGTAGCGGCCAACGCATCGACATCGAGGGCAGAAGTCTGTTTCCGCATTCGCTCGGCATATTTTATCAGGCGATCACGCAATATCTCGGCTTTCCGCAATATGGCGACGAATACAAAATTATGGGGCTCGCGCCTTATGGCGCGCCGCGATATTTGCCGCAGATGCGCGAGATCGTCCGGCTGAAGAGCGATGGTTCGTATCAACTCGATCTGCGCTATTTCCGGCATCAGAAGGAAAAGATCGCCTATGAATGGCAGGGCGGCGCGCCGGAGTTCGCGGACCTGTTCACGCCGGCGCTCGAGGCGCTGCTGGGGCCTAGACGCGGATCAACCGAGCCGCTCGAAGATCGTCACCGCGATATCGCGCGCTCCGCCCAGGCGATGTACGAGGAAGCCTTGTTCAATCTGCTCAATGTGCTCTACGCCCGACACAAGATTGCCAACATCGCTCTTGCCGGCGGCTGCGCGATGAATTGCGTCGCCAACGGCAAGATCCGCCGGATGACGCCGTTCAAGAAGGTTTATGTGCAAGCGGCGGCCGGCGACGCCGGCGGCGCAATCGGCGCGGCTTTCGCCGTCTGGCACAAGAGCGGCGGCAGGCGGGCGTTCGTGATGGATCACGCCTATTGGGGGCCGCAGTTCGGAGCGGATGACATTGAGCGTCTCCTGACCGAGCAGTCGGCGCGCATTGCGTCGGCCGGTTGCGCTGTTGCGCAAATCGGAGATGAGCAGGAGCTTTGCAGCCGAACCGCGCAAGCGGTCGCCGATGGCAAGGTTGTCGGCTGGTTTCAGGGACGCATGGAATGGGGGCCTCGCGCGCTCGGCAATCGTTCGATCATTGGCGATCCGCGTCGCGCCGACATGAAGGAAATTCTCAACGCCAAGATCAAACGGCGCGAGTCGTTTCGTCCTTTCGCGCCATCCGTTCTCCAGGAAGCGGTTTCGGACTGGTTCGAAGACGACGACGACGTTCCTTTCATGATGCAGGCGTTTCAGATCCGCGAAGCGAAGCGGCCGATCGTTCCCGCCGTCACGCATGTCGACGGTTCCGGCCGCCTGCAGACGGTGAAGCAGACGGCCAATCCGCGCTACCATGCGCTGATCTCCGCTTTCTTGGGCCTCACGGGCGTGCCCATGGTCCTGAACACGTCGTTCAACGAAAACGAACCGGTCGTGTGCAGGCCGGGAGAGGCGCTGGACTGTTTCCTTAGAACCAATATGGACGTTCTTGTCCTTGGGAACGCGATGATCGCGCGCGGCGGATCAAACGCCGGCGCCTCGCTTGAAGGCCGACAGTCGTGAACGCCTACAGGAGGCGCTTGGCGCCGATTTCATGCGGGCTGTCCCCGCTACGCAATAATTCGTCAAAATAGGCGATTGTTTTCATCAGTCCGTCTCTGAGCGCCACGGAAGGCTCCCATCCCAACAAAGCCTTCGCTTTGGCGATGTCTGGCCGACGCTGCTTGGGATCGTCGGCAGGGAGCGGCATGAACACGAGCTTCGACCTGGAGTTGGTCAACTCCACGATGAGTTCGCCGAGCTCCCTGATGGTAAATTCGCTCGGATTGCCGACATTGATCGGACCGGTCGTCTCTCGATCCGTCGCCATCATCCGTATCATCGCCTCGACAAGGTCGTCGACATAGCAGAATGAACGGGTCTGGCCGCCATCCCCATAGAGCGTGATGTCCTTGCCGGTGAGCGCCTGCACCACGAAGTTAGACACGACGCGCCCGTCATTGGGATGCATGCGGGGGCCGTAGGTATTGAAAATGCGCACGACCTTCGCCGCCATTTTGTGCTGGCGGATATAGTCGAACACCAGCGTCTCGGCGCAACGCTTGCCTTCGTCATAGCAGGATCGAAATCCGATCGGATTGACGCTGCCCCAATATTCTTCCGGCTGCGGGTGAACGGTTGGATTGCCATAGACTTCGGAGGTCGATGCTTGCAGCATCTTCGCCTTCACGCGCTTGGCGAGGCCAAGCATGTTGATGACGCCCATCACGCTGGTCTTGGTCGTTTGAACAGGATCGAACTGATAATGAATGGGCGACGCCGGACAGGCGAGATTATAGATTTCGTCCACCTCCACATAGAGCGGAAAGGTCACGTCGTGACGCAGCAGCTCGAAATTGCGATGATCGAGGAGATGCGCGATGTTTCGCCGCGCGCCGGTGAAAAAATTGTCGACGCACAGAACGTCGTGCCGGCGTTCGATAAGCCTTTCGCATAAATGCGAGCCGAGAAATCCGGCGCCGCCCGTCACGAGAATTCGTTTCTGCATGGCCATCCTATCGCGACGAATGAAGACGCGTCGCGAATAGGCCATGCGAACGCGCATTTGTCCAGTGATCGAGCGCGTCGCGTAAGATGCGTCGTCCATTTGGTTATTTAACGACGCTTGCCGGCCGCCGGCGCCAATGGCTATAGTTGCGGACCGGCGTATTTGCTTAGGGTCATTCGACGGCCAACAGGGGCAAATAGATCAAGCTAAATTCAAACTTCGTCTGTCGGATATCCGCAGTTGACATACGCTCGCGAAACGCGCGGATGCAGGTCTGTGAGTAAGTATCCGCAGAGTCGCGCGATGACCGGCCCACGGCTCATCTTCGTCAATCGTTTTTTCTTTCCAGATCATTCCGCGACGAGCCAAATTTTGTCCGATCTCGCCTTTCATCTCGCGAGCAAAGGAGCGCCGGTCAGCGTGATCGCCAGTCGCGGACTCTATGACGACGCCCAGGCCGATCTGCCGGCGTTCGAATTCAAGGACGGCGTCGACATTCATCGCGTCTACAAGCCGCGATTTGGTCGGGGTTC
The DNA here is from genome assembly GCA_016869555.1 of Alphaproteobacteria bacterium. Taxonomy (GTDB): domain Bacteria; phylum Pseudomonadota; class Alphaproteobacteria; order Rhizobiales; family Beijerinckiaceae; genus Methylocystis. Next base: position 88,299 of record VGDY01000001.1, read on the forward strand.
GCTTGCCGGCAGGGCGATCGACTATCTCGCCATGTATGGAAGCTTCGCCGCCGCCGCCTGGCGGCTTGCGGAACCCGGAGATCGATTGATCGTCAAGACCGATCCGCCGCTATTGTCGATCGCCCTTGCGCCAGTGGCGCGATTGAAAAAGCTTACTTTCATCAACTGGTTGCAAGACCTATATCCTGAATTGGCGCTTGCGCTCGGGATGCGCATGCTGGCGCCCATCGCGCCGCTGATTCGCGCCGCCCGAAACGCCAGCCTTAAGGCGGCGCATCGCAACGTGGTGCTCGGAGAGCGCATGCGGCGGCGTCTCGAAACGGTCGGCGTCAGCGCCGGGCAAATCGAGATCATCGCAAACTGGTGTGATGACGAGTCGATCAGGCCGACTCCCCCAAGCGACAATCCGCTCCGCTCCGCCTGGGGACTCGATGACAAATTCATTATCGGCTATTCCGGCAATCTCGGTAGAGCGCATGAATACGCAACCCTGCTCGATGCGGCGGAATATCTGCGTATGGCGCAGGACATTGTCTTCTTGTTCATTGGCGGCGGGCATTTGACCCAAGCATTGCGGGCCGAGGTCGAGCGCAAAGGCCTTACGGCGATGTTTCAGTTTCGGCCCTACCAGCCGGCGAGCGACTTGGCGCGGTCGTTGAGCGTTCCCGATGCGCATTGGATTTCACTGTTGCCAGCGATGGAAGGCCTGATCGTGCCCAGCAAATTTTATGGCGTCGCGGCGGCCGGGCGCCCGATCATCGCCGTGACCGATCCGGCCGGAGAAATCGCCGAACTTGTTGGGCGTAGTCAGTGCGGCGCGGTGGTCGCGCCGGGCGATGGCCGCGCGCTCGCCCGGGTGATTCGCGAGTTTAAGCATGACCATGTTCGACTTGAGGAGATGGGACGCAATGCGCGCGCGCTGATCGATCGATCATTTCGCCGAAAGATCGCGTTCGAACGCTGGGAGTCGCTCTTGCGGAGGGTTGAACGAGAGTCGAAAGAGACAAATGTCCATGCAGAGGCGTAGCTGCGCAAACGGCATAAGGGAGTTTGCATCGATGGAAGAACGCATCTGGGTCGCCGGCCATCGCGGCATGGTTGGTTCGGCGATTACGCGCCTGCTGGAATCGCAGGGTCGCAAACTGCTTGCCGTCGATCGTTCGACTCTCGATTTAAGGCGTCAGAGCGAGCTTGAAGCCTGGTTGCGCGCAAATCGGCCCACGGCGATCATTTTTGCGGCGGCCAAGGTCGGCGGCATCCTCGCCAACAGCTCTTATCCCGCCGACTTCATCTACGACAATCTGACGATTCAGACCAATGTCATCCATGGCGCGCATCAGACCGGCGTCAACCGCCTGGTTTTTCTCGGCTCCTCCTGCATTTATCCAAAATTCGCGGCGCAGCCGATCGTCGAATCATCGCTGATGACCGGCCCATTGGAGCCGACCAACGAATGGTATGCGATCGCCAAGATCGCCGGCGTCATGACCTGTCAAGCATACAGACGCCAACATGGCCGGCGCTATATTTCGGTAATGCCGTGCAATCTCTATGGTCCAAACGACAATTTCGATTTGCAGAGCGGCCATGTCCTGCCGGCGCTCATGCGCAAATTTCACGAAGCGAAGCTCAGCCGCGCGCCGGAAGTCGTCGTGTGGGGCACAGGCGCGCCATTGCGCGAATTCATGCATGTCGACGACCTCGCCAGGGGCGTCGTGTGTTGCCTCGACTCATATGACGAATATGAACATATCAACTGCGGCGCCGGCATGGACCATACGATCCGCGACATCGCCGAAACCATCGCCCGCGTCGTCGGATATGAGGGGAGCCTCGTCTTCGACGCCAGCAAGCCTGACGGGACGCCGCGTAAGATTATGGACTCAAGCCGGATTCGCGTGCTGGGATGGAAGCCGAAAATTGCGCTCGAAGAAGGTCTGGCGTCGACCTACCAATGGTATCTTCGGCATGTGGCGGACGCGGCGGAAGCGGAGACGCAAAGCGCTTGATTTGCTGTGCGGATCATGGGCGACATAGAGGCCGGCGGCTCCTCGCCGCCACGAGCACGGTGAGCGACTATGGCGCGATTTCTTTGCCGCATCCGCTCTGGAGACTCTATCGTTTGAACAGACCTTTCCGGCTCGCTCGAAACTTATCGAAGCTTGAAATCGCAGCTCGGGAGCCGAGCGCGCCATCCCGAATCGCGGCGCATGGCGGCGCAACGCCCGTTCGGCGCGAAGCGGTTCAAGACGATTTAGGCAGGGGCTAGCGCCGTGGCGCGTCATCATTTTCCAACCTCAAAGTCGCATTTTCGCGCGAGGTTGGCTGCTACGGATTTGTTTTGGGCGGCGGCGGCGCCGGTGATCGCCCTCGCATTGCGCGACCCAGGTCTTCTCGATCCCGCCGACTTCCCGCAAAAGATTCCGGCGACATATCTTTATGTCCTGGTCGCGGTTCTTTGCGCGATTCCCGCTTTGCTCGCCTTTCGGGTCAGCGATGGACTGAACCATCTGGTTTCCGTTCAAGACGCGCTATCGGTCTGCGGCGCCGTCGCGCTGGCTGTCGCGTCGAGCAGCGTCATTCTCTTCATATTCACGCGCCTCGACGGCGTCCCTAGATCGACGCCGTTGATTTATGGACTGGCGTTTGCCGGCGGCCTGATGGTCGATCGCGCGGTCGCAACGCTCATTCATCAGAAGGCATGGAGAGAACAGCGTCGATCGGCGGAGACCGCCGCGGCGCCATACAACCCGCGTCGACTCATCATTATTGGCGCCGACCGCTTCGCGTCGCTCACAATCAAATTGCTGGATCATCAACGGCCGCGAACGTTCCAGGTCATTGCGGCCGTCGACACGCGTCCGACATTCGTCGGACGAAGCATCTGCGGCGTCAAAATCGTCGGGCTGCTTCAGGATTTGGAAAGCGTTCTGGAAGAATACGCGGTTCATGGCGTCGACATCGATGAAATTTGGCTTTCGGATGAGGCCACCGGCATTCCGGATGAGGTCATAGAGGCGGCGACGGACTGTTGTGATCGTCGCGGCATAAAGTTTATTGGAATATCCAAGGCGCTGAATTTGTCGCCTTCCGATCGCGCGCCAGCTCAGCGGTCGAATGACGGCGCGCTCCCCTCGATCAAAGTGGGCGAGTATTTCAAGTTGAAGCGCGCGATCGACATTTTCGTGTCGATCGTTCTGCTCATCGCGCTCCTGCCGCTGACATTGTTCGCCGCCTATTTGGCGTTGCTCGACGTTGGATCGCCGGTGATTTTCTGGCAACAGAGGGTCGGACGAAACGGAAGTAAATTTCTCCTATACAAGTTTCGCACCTATCCGGCGCCATTCGACAAAAATGGCGACAGGATTCCTGACAGTCAGCGACTCTCGAAAATCGGCCGCATGATGCGCGCGGCGCGTCTGGACGAAATCCCTCAGCTGCTCAACGTTCTGGTCGGGGATATGTCGTTGATCGGGCCAAGGCCGTTGCTGCCGCAAGATCAACCCGCCGATCCGCGCATTCGGCTGCTCGTGCGCCCGGGCATTACCGGCTGGGCGCAGCTGAATGGCGGCAGGACCGTCACGGCGAAAGAGAAAGACGCGCTGGACGTTTGGTATATTTTGCACGCGTCCTTTTGGCTCGATTTAAAAATCGCGGCACATACGCTGCTGATCGCGGTTGCTGGCGAAAGAGTGAATCACTCAGCGGTCGCGCAAGCGCTGCGCTGGCGGGAGGAAAATCTCGCGTCGGACTCCGCCTTCGTCGGCGGCGACGCGGCGAACTCGATCGAAGCCGTTGGGCGCGGTTCCGCTCAGCGGCCTTGTTGACGAGTCTGCGCGCTTGGCGCGGCGGCAAGATTATGCCGCCGACGCCAAGGCCGATTGGTCGTGACTCCGGCGTTGGGCCGTCGGAGTCAAAGCGCCGAATTCAGAAGGTCGGCGCCCCAATTGAAATGATAGTTGACGCCGGCGCGAACGACGACGCCGTCGAACACCACCTTGGTCGCCGGAATATTGGCCCAGAGGAGGCCGCCCGGCGCGATGCGGTTGGCGCTTGACGCGCCGCGAGCGCAGGCGCCGCCGGAGGTGTTCGTCGCCTGGCTCGAACAGGTGGTCACGAGCGGGGACGACATGAGATCGACGCTGCCGAGATTGTAGTAAAGGCCTTCCGCCTTGGCGCTCCAATTATCGGCGAACATCCATTCGGCGCCGCCGCCCGCCGCCCAGCCGGCCATGAAACCCGAATAGGCGCCGCCGCCAAACGCGGCGGGATTGGCGTAGTTCCAGGCCGTGACGCCCACATCGTTTTGGCGCTGGATGCTGGATGTATTGAAATGCGAGGCGGAGGCGTAGACGTCGCCATAGGCGAGACCGCCCGTGCCATAGGCCAGAAGCGTTTCGGTGACGGCATAGCCGAGCCTGCCGCGGAAAGTGCCCATCCAGCGGGTTCCCGCGGAGACCGCGCCGCCACCGGTGGCCTGGCGGGTCAGCACCAGCGACTCCAGCCCGCCGTTCTCCTCCTTGTCGATATAGCCCGCGCTTTCGACGAGAGCGCCGGCATAGGAGCCCTTGCCGCGGAACAGCGTCCCCTGAATATCCGTTTCAAGGCCGAGCACGACGTTTGATTCGTCCTGATAGTTCCAGCCGATCTGGCCGCCGCCAATGAAGCCGTTGCGGCTGACGTTGGCGATTCCGGTGTTGGCGCCCGCGGCCGCGCCGGGCAGGAACAGATTCCACCAGGCCGCATTGTCTTCCGGCGGCTCCTCGGCGATGATTTTCTCGTTCCAGAGCTCGGCGAAACGGTCGCCGAAGCCGTTGGGGCTGACGCGGGCGCCGGTTTTTGCGCCCCAGCCGTAACCCGCGTTGAGTCCGGCATAGAGGCCGGCCCATCTGCGCGGGGCGGGCGCATCGGCCCCTGGCCGCGCGGCTTCGTCGGGCGCCAGCGCCATCCAGCCGCCGGGCTCGGCGCCGAAATTCCATTTCATGCCGGCGTAGAAGGCGGTGGGCGGGCCGACCGATACCATCTTCGGATTGAAGAAATTCGCGAAGTTGATCGCGTCGGCTTCGAAAAACGTGCCGAAATTGCGCGACCGCGTATTCGTCACATTCTCGATCAGCGCATAGAGCTGCAGATAGGGCGTCAGGTCATAGGACGTGCGTAGGTTCAGAAGGCCGTATGGCGACAGCGTGCCGAACTGGTTGGCCCAATCGCCGACGAGATAGGGACCGCTGGCATAGACGAAGTCGCCGCCAATCCGCCATTTCGGCGTCACCGAATAATCGACGCCGGTCTTGAAGCGATGATGCGCGATCGACGGCAGCGAGGCGCCCGGCTTGACCAGAACGCCAGTCGCTCCGGCCGCCATCACCGCGGGGTTGCCCGGCGCGCCGAGAATATTCTCCGAATTGAAGTAGGCGTCGGTCAGCGAGTAGTTCACATAGGCCGACATGCGCTCGCCGGCGTAGCGCATGGACAGTTCGACGCCCTGACGCACGGTGTTGCCGGCGTTGGTGAAATAGCCTCGGCCGGAGATCTGGCTGGGAATGCTGAGAATGTCGTCGAAGACGTTGGTGCGGAAGATTCCCGCCGACCATTGAACGGTTCCGGGGAAGCGGTAGAGCAAGTCGGGCAGGGCTTCGGCCGGTCTGAAGCCGCCGCGCAGGCCCATATCGATCGTATTCGACGTCACCTGTTTCAGCGGCGGATCGGACACGAGGAACGCGTCGATCACGCAGGGGCGGTTCGGGTCCGAGCAACCGAGCTCCAGGGGGGTCGGGGCGCGGTTGGCGACCGAATAGCTGGCGAAGGCGGCGATCTGCGGCGTGATCTTGTAGGTCAGGCCGCCCATCGGATTGACGTGGTTGAAGACATGGGTCGCGTTCAGCGCCGTGCCCATATTGTCGTACATCTGGACGCTGGCGCGGTTGTAACGCAGGCCGCCGGTGACGGTGAGCTGGTCGGTCAGATCGAGCGCGTCGAGCGCATAGGCGCCCAAATAATAGTTCGACACGTTGAGGCTGACCGGCGCGATGCCGGCGGCGGTGTCGTTGGTGAAGTAGTTGAAGCCGGTGACCGTGAAATCACGGTTGATGATCCCGAGCTCCTGATTCGCCTTAAAGCCCGTGTATCCGTGCTCCAGGTTGACGCCGACGGTGAATCTGTTCGGGAAGCCGAGTATCCTGTCGGTGTTGTTGAGCTGCGCGGTGAACCCCAGCGTGTCGATCTTCGTCCAGGTGCGGTCGATCGCGCCCAGCGCCGGACCCAGGATCAGCTCGTTTCCGGTATTGAAAAAATTCGGGACATTGGTCGGCTGATCGTCTTCCGTCGTGCAGAAAGCCTCTCCACCCTCGCATTCGAACTCGGTCGTATTGCCGTCGACGCGCGCCTGATTATAGCCGCGATAATGAATGTCGCCGAGCAGCTTCGTCGTCGGGCTGACGTCGACCTGACCGTTGAGGTCGAACATCATCACCTGATTTTTGTATGTCTGCGGCGTCGTATAGGTCGAACTTTTGTCACCCGCGACCATCTCCACCGGCGCCGGCCCCGAGGCGCCGAAACGATTCGAGCCGAGGGTCGCATTGGCGTGAATCTCGACGCTTTCGGCGCGATAGCCGATGTCGCCATAGAAGCGCTTGATCTGCGAGCCGGAAAAATAACGATAGCCGGAGTCGCCCGACGCCTCGCCGGCGGCGTAGAGGGCGAAATCCGCGATCTTGCGGCCATATTGGAACACGCCCTGGCGGCGGTTGAACGATCCGCCGCGGATGTCGAGCTCCGATCCCTGCCAGGTGAAGCCGTTCTTCATGTCGAGAACGATGGTGCCGCCAACGGCGTTCAAACCATAAAGCGGGTTGCCGGTCTCGATCGCGACGCGGTCGATGGCGACGCTCGGGATCAGGTCCCAATTGACCGTGTCGCCCCACATCTCATTGATGCGGACGCCGTTTTGGAACACGGCGAGTCCCTGCGGCACGCCGGCGTAGGGCGAAGCGACGAAGCCGCGATAATCGACCTCGGGGAAGGAAGGATTGCCGCCGACATCGTTGATCAGCACGCCGGGCGCGGTGCGTTGCAGCGCCCCGCCGAGGTCGAACTGGCGGGTGTTGGCGATTTCCTTGCTGTCGACGACGTGAACGGACGCCGGCACCGGATAATTCACCAGCGGCGAGACATAGGGCGCGGGAGCGGGTGGCGCGGCGGTCGTCATGCGCGCCTGGCCAGCTGAACGCTGAGGCGCGGGCGCGGCGGTCGGCGGCGAAGGACGGGAGGAAGAGCGGAGCGGCGTGGCGCCGACCTCGATCGTCGGGAGCGACTGCTGGGCATAGGCCGCCCCGGACGCGAGCGAGACGGAAAGCGCGATGAAGGAAACGTGTTTTTTGGAACCGGTCATTTCTGCCCCATGCGTTATGTGGGCGTTTATACCGTCAGAAATGACTTTCCGTCCCTCGTCAGCTTGGCTGTAGAGCTAAAATTCCCAAGGTGTGACATGCTATCTACACTTCTGAAAAATAACGATTATTGCGGGTCGTAATCCCGCAATAATCGGGAATTTATCCCGACATCAAGGCATGTGATTTCAAGACTTCAAACATCGTGCTGATCGGGCGGCGGGTCAGATTGAATTTCAGCTCGTGACCCAAGGCGGACCTTCACGACGTCCGTTCCTAGGCTGTTTGAAGCGACCGACTAGATGGTCCTGAAAGCCGCCGCTGGCGCGCGATGCAATTATATGAGCTGGACCCTCAGCTCGGGCACGGCCTTTGCGATGACGCAAGTGAAGTCGGGATCCGATGTCAACACGACGAGATTCCGCTCCATGGCTTGAGCCGTAATCCAGAGATCGTTCTCATCGATCTGCAGGAGCTGCCCCGTCACTCGATCGGACCACGCCTCAACCCAGCGCGGGAGGCGCCGCTGAATGTCAACCCGCTGCAACGCCAAGTTCGATTTTACGTAGCCGAATGCCTCGGCCGTATAGCGGCCGACTTCGGCCAGAGGATGTTCTTCGGTTCGCTCGATGCACGCCTCAATGTGCGAGAGCGGCCGGCCCGCCGCGCGCGAGAGTGCTAGACCAAAGCGCAGCTCGCCAATCGTAATCGCCGAGACGAGCTGCGGAGCAGCCGGGTCCAAAGCCGACAACGCGTTACGCACTGCAAGGTGGTTCGGGCGCCCTCCGTCATAGAGGACCGACACGAGATTGGTGTCGAGGAGATAGGCATCCATCAGTGGAGGTACCGCTTCAGCAGCTCCACTTCTCCCTCGGGCGCGGGCGTGAAGGTCTCCAACGCCCATGCACCACGATTTTTTTCGACCAGTGGACCGTAATACTCGTGCAACGGAACGTAGGCCGTAAAGTCTTCTGGTAGCCATCCTTTGAATGGCGTGTCGATCCTGCGCTCACGCTCATGTCCCCGGAAAAACTCGAGCAGGCGACGCTCCAATCGCGGCGGCAGATCGTAAGCTCGCAACACCTCCGCATCGATGTCGATCAGCAGTCTGTTCAGATACTCATCGCTGCCGGGCAGTTTCAGAGTTTGAGCGTCCACCGTCTCGCGCACCGCTCGGAAGCGCTTCACAGCTTCCACGACACGGTCCAACGGCCGCTTGGGGATCGGAAGCTGCTTCATCAACTCGTTGGTAAGATGCTGGTTTGAAGCGCGCTCAGTCACGAAGGCATTGGCTAAGGGTCCGTTGAGGATCGCCGCAAGCGCTTCGAGAGGTAGCTCATCCGTGGTCGGCCAGATGCCGAAAAACGCCTGCGAAGCGACTAGGCCGCTCCTGTCTGCCGCCGCCGCTAGCCGCCAAGGCCCACGCGACAGTCGTGCGACGTTCGTAAGGACCTTGGGCTGATCCCATGCTCGCGTCAGAGGGCCGGGAACCATCGCTGTTTCCGGCCGCAGATCGAGAAAGACGGAATTGCGCAGAGAGAACTGCGCTAGAGAGTCGGCGGGCCTAAAAACACCAGGCGCGAAGCCTTTGCGAGGCGATTGCGCTACGCCGTCGCGCTGCTTCCACCACTTGAGCCCGCGGTAAACGTCCGCATTGCCGCCAAGACGCGGAAGCCGTTCGACCACCGCCCAGAGTTCGTCGAGTTCACCGATCCATAGATCGCCCGAGCGGACCGCCTTTGTCCGGCGGCGCTCAGTTGTGATCTTGCCGGTCGCAAGAAAGTCGGCGCGATCCCGATCGGATACCACGGTTGAGACCAGCCGGACGGCGCTGTCCTCAACAACGGAGCGGCGCTCGCTTGCGATCAGAACCGCGGCTTCAAAGCCAGCGCGCTGAAAGACGCGGTCGGGAAGTGACGTAAGCTCGACTCGGCTATAGCGATCGGCGATCATCTGCCGCAACTGGCTGTACTGCTGCTGGCGCAAAAAACCCTGGGGAACGACGAACCCGATCCCCTCCGGCCCGGCTTCTAAGACCGTTCGCAAAACTGCCATAGGCTTGGAAAAGGACTTCGCCGCCATTTCCGGGTAGGAGATGCGTTCTTCCAGCTCGAAATCTACCCAAGGCGGATTACAGAGCACGATCCTCGCCGCGCCGATCTGCTGCGTGAGCGCGGCCGGTCGAAACAGGTCTTCATTGGCAATGGTCCAGCCATTGGCGTTCGGGTAGTCGGCGAGAATCAACGACAGCGTCGCCACCTCGCAGGCGAAGGCGTCGATTTCCGCGCCGCGGATGCGCGGAACGAGGAAGGCATGACGCTGTTCGCCGGAGAGACCTTCCGGCAACAGGTCGCGCATGTGGCGCAGCGCCGCGACAAGAAAGGAGCCGGCCCCGGTGAACGGTTCGAAAATGGTCAGCCTGTCCAGGTCGAACGTGCTCAAGTCCAGCCGATTGACGACATACTCGGCCACCTGGCGCGGCGTACTGTGGGTCCCGAACCGCTTGCGCGTATCCTTCGTAACCAGCGTGTTCTCGTAAACAAACGCCAAGCTGTCCGAGGAAATGTTTCGGAAACTGATCGCTTTTAGCAGCGTCCGCCAAGCTCTCTCGGCTGAACGCTTCGGAACTCCGCGCAACGGCGCTGACGCATATCGTCCCAGCCCATAATAGACTTCGATCCCCTTGAGCACGTCAACAACCGAAGCGGCCTGCCACTCGCAGGCTGCGGGATGTTCGCGATCGAGCAGGATTTTTGCTGCCAGCAGTCGGAACGTGGTGCGAAACACCGCTTCCTCTGTTTCGCTGCTTAGTCCCGCCATGAGTTCTTCGACCACCTGTCGCAGAAGGCGATCGAGCTTTGCCTCGACCTCGTGCTCGATGGCCGGGATAAGCCCGAGATCCACGAAATCGAGCTGGTAGGCGGTCTGCGCCTGGCCGAGCGACTTCGCCCGATGCACTGCCTGCGGCCGCCAGCGATCCGCGTTGCGCTGGAAAAGTTCGTGCAGCGCACCGAGCTGAACGCGCTCGATTAGGCGCGGCGCGCCCTGAGCGCCCACGCGCCAGACCCCCACATCCTGCTGCCCGATTGAAAAGAGGATCGGTGCGCCGAGCGCACGGTGCTCAAGCAGCGCTTCCTCTCGCTCGTCCACTACAATGCCGAAAGCCGCCGATCGGTAGGACTCAGGCAGCTGCGTGAAGGCGGCGAGTTCGACCCGGCGCGGCTCTCCCTTCGCCGAGAGGACATCCGCGAAGCAGTAGTCCCGGATGATCGCTTCTGAGGCATAGCCGAGCTGGCGCAGTTCGGCCTCGATTGTTCGAAGGGCGTTCATAGCCGCGCTCCCTCGGCGCGGCGCCGGTCCGCCGTAGTGCCCTCGTTCGCGGCTTTGAGCCCGACGGCCGGGAAAAGAGGCAACTGCGCTAGGGGGTCCGATAGCCCAAATCCTTGCGAGAGCGCCTCTAGATGACGGTTGAGACGCAGGAGGATTGCGTCTTCCTCCGCCAAGAGGAGCGTCGCGCGAGCGCTTAACAGCTCGCAGTGCGACATCCCATAGATCGCGAGCGTGCCGCCCCAAAGGCCGTGGAAAGAAGCCCCGTCCAGCAGCTTGCGCGCGGCCGCCAGCAACTCCCGATGTGCTTGGAGTTCGACATGAAAGCGGGTCCGGAGGACCACAGCCAAGCGCAGCACTAGCACGGTCTGCCAGGAAAACTTCGCCTCGCTGCCTCGCTTTTGCGCAGGCTCGTCCGGCTGAACCAATCCCCGACGGACCGTCCACTCGCGAAGCTGATCGGCGGTCAGTCCGGTCAGCTCCAGCACATCCCGAGATCTGACCAGCCGCACGCATCCTCCCGAGTCCGGGCAACATACCCGAACTTGAGAACGGGTATCATGCCCGACCTGTTCCGTAAAGCAGAGACTCTGTGGGCAGAAACCATAGCTTGGCGAGCGCCGTCACGAGCGTCGGTTCGTCGCTATCGTGGCTCGAGGTGCAAACATGCGCTTCGCGCCGTGAGAACTGGCATGCGGCAGCCGATGTCCGCGCGCGAGTAAGAGGCGAATGTCCACTCCCGGCGCTTTGCGGAATTCAAATCGACGGACGACCGCTGATCAGCGCCTCAACGCGTCGCGCGGCGGCGTAAGCCCCTGCAATTGCAGGTACGCGCGCGGCGCTACTCGCTCTCGACCGGGAGCTTCGAGGCGAGCAATTTGTCGACGCGGCGGCCGTCGAGATCGACGACCTCGAAGCGCCAGCCGAGCTTGTCGACAGATTCGCCGAGCGTCGGGAAGCGGAGCAGCCCGTCGAGCACGAGGCCGGCGACGGTCTCAAAGCTCCTGTTCTCGGGCAAGGTCACGTGCAGCAGTTCGGCCATTTCATCGACCGGCATCCAGCCGGCGAGCAGCCAGCTGCCGTCTTCGCGCTGAACCGCCTCCGGCTCCTCATCGCCCTCGTTGGACCGGAAGGCGCCGGCGATCGCGTCGAGAATGTCGGCCGGTGTCACCACCCCTTCGAAATGGCCGTATTCGTCATGCACCAGCGCCATCGGCGTCTCGGCTTCGCGCAGCACGTTCAGCGCGTCGAGCGCATCAATCGAATCGGGCACGACCGGCGCCGTCCGCACATGGGCTTCGAGATCGAGCGGTTCGCCCCTCAGCGCCGGCCCCAGCAGCTCGCGAATGAGCAACACGCCGATCATGTCGTCCATGTCGCCGCGGCTGACGGGCAGGCGCGCGTGCGTCGTCTCGACGAGTTTCTCGCGCAATTCATTCTCCGGCGCGCTGAGATCGAGCCAATCCACCTCGGTGCGCGGCGTCATCAGGGCGCGCGCGGCGCGATCGCCAAGGCGCAGCACGCCCGAAATCATCTGCTGCTCATGGGCTTCGATCGAGCCCGCCGAATGCGCCTCGGCGACGAGGGTCTTGATTTCCTCATCGGTGACGGTGGGCTGAAGCGCATCTGACTGGCCGACGAGCAGCAGCACGAGCCGCGTCGACGCATCCAGCAGCCAAACGACCGGCGCGCCGAGCATCGACAGGAACGTCATCGGCGCGGCCATCCGGCAGGCGATGGCTTCCGCATGTCGCAGGGCGATGCTTTTGGGCAGCAATTCGCCGATCACCACCGACAGATAGGTGATGAAGCCGATGACGCCGCCATAGCCGATCCAATCCGCCGCCGTCCCCGACAGGCCCAGCGCGCGCAATTCCTGGGAGAGGCGGTGGCCGAGCGCCGCGCCGGAAAAGGCGCCGGCGAGGATGCCGACGAGGGTGATCCCGATCTGCACCGTGGAGAGGAAGCGCCCCGGATTTTCGGCAAGCGCCAGAGCCGCGGCGGCGCCGCGACGACCGTCGGCGGCCATGGTCTTCAGGCGAATTTTGCGCGACGAAACGATCGCCAGCTCCGACAACGAGAAAATCCCGTTGATGACGATCAATACAAGCGCGACGGCAAGCTCGAACATGGGTCCTGATAGGGCATTCCGCCCAGGCGCTCAATCACGCGCCGCGATTTCGATCTTCTTGATCACCCGCTCGGGCTCGGGCCGCGCCAGATCGATGGACAGCAACCCGTTGACGAGATCGGCTCCCAGCACCTGCATGCCTTCGGCCAGGAGAAAGGCGCGCTGGAACTGCCTTGCGGCGATGCCGCGATGCAGAAAATGCCGCTCCCGCTCCTCGGTCTGGCGCCCGCGGATGACGAGCTGGTTCTCTTCCAGCGAGACGTCGAGCTGGTCGCGGGTGAAGCCGGCGACGGCGAGCGTGATCCGAAGCCGCTCCGGCGCCTCGTCGCTGCGCGGAAGGCGCTCGATATTATAAGGGGGGTAGCCGTCGGAGGCGGTGCGGGCGACCCGGTCGAGCGCCCGTTCGATCTCATCGAATCCGAGCATGAACGGCGAATTGAGCGGCGGACGCGACATCTTTCTGAAGCCCTGTTGGCGCCTCTTTCGCCGGAGCCCGTGAAGCGCTCCGGCTCCAGCTATATGGCCGAGCGCGCCGCGGCGTTCAAGCGCGGCCGACGCGCCCGAGGTTGACGCGCGAAGGCCGAGCGCCCATCTGCGAGCCAGCTTCCTCGAACGCGCGGCGACCCATGAGGCAATTGCGGCGTCTGTTTCTCGCCATCATCCTTGCCGGGAGTTTTGGACCGTTTGCCGCCGCCGAGACGCCGCCGCCGATGGTCGCGCCGCAAGGCGAACGCTTCACGCTGACCCCCGCCGAGGGCGGTTATGTCCGGCTGAACAAGGAGACCGGCGCGATCTCCTATTGTTCGGTGACGAACGGCGTCACCGTGTGTCGGCTCGGCGCCGAGGAGCGCGCCGCGCTGGAAGCCGAGATCGACCGGCTGCGCAAGGAGAACGCCGCGCTCAAAGCCCGCGCCGAGGCGGGGCCCGCCCCGCCGGCGGCAAGGCCGAACGCGGCGCCCGGCGAAGAGGAATTCGAGCGCGCGCTCTCCTTTACCGAGCGGTTTTTGCGCCGCATAATGCGCCTCTTCCGCGAAGAGGCGCCGCCCGGAGGCGCGCTGTGAGGGCGAACTCCGTGAAGGCCGGCTCTGCGAAGGCCATGAGGATGCGCCAGGCGTGAGCGATCGGGGACCTTTCGCCAATTGGCCGCATCTCGACAAGCCGCGCCGGCCCGAGCGGCAGGAAGCCGAGCCCGAAGCGCGCCTGCTGCCGCGTACCGATGAAATTTCACAGGAAACCAGAGAGATGGCGTCGAACAATACGCTTGAACATTTCCTCGGCGGCTCGCCGCTCAATACTTTCGTGCGGCTGTTCGTCATTTCGCTCGTCGTCGGCGCTTTGCTGATGTGGCTCGAACTGCGGCCGATCGACATTTTGCATGGCGTCCAGGCCTTTTTCGACCGCATCTATCAGCTGGGCTTCGGCGCCGTGCGGGAGCTGGTCAGCTATGTGCTCGCCGGCGCCGTTTTTGTCGTCCCGGCGTGGCTCATCCTGCGGCTGATGAATATGACCGGCGCGAAGCGGTGAGGCGGCGATGAAACTGACTGTAGAGACCGAACAGGAAGCGGACGGCCGCTGGATCGCGGAAATCATGGAAATACCGGGCGTGCTGACCTATGCAGCCACCCGCGACGAGGCGCTCGCTCAGGCGGAGGCGCTCGCCCTGCGCGTGATCGCCGACCGGATTGAACATGGCGAACGCCCGAGGCGAGGATCGCCGAACGAACCGGGCTGAAGCCGGGAGATCTACAGTCTTCCGCGCCGGCCGATGCTCGACGTCTGATCCGAATCGTCGATGAGCTGGCCGATTCCGTCGCGTCGCGGCGGTAGCGGCGGGGACGGCGGCGGCGCATAGGCCTCGGGTCCGGCGAGCGATCCAAGCCCGTCCCGCGCGCCGACTCCGGGTCCCTCGAAAGCGGCGAGCGGCGGCTTGCCGGTCGTGTCATTGTCGGTCTCTTCCTCGGCGCCGGGCGCCGGCGCGCGACCTTGCGCGACGAGCGGCGAGGATTCCGGCGGCGGCAGAGTCTCCTGCGGCTCGGGCTTGCAGATGCTGCGCCCGGAGCGGCCGTGCATCGCCAGATCGACGTGCATATGGTTGTAGTGGAAGGCGTTGGAGCCGGGCGCCAGCACCGTCGAGAAATGGCCGCATGCGCCGCGATGCACGTCCATCAGAAAAGCGCGGGTCTGCGCGTCGCCGTGGCTCCAGTCGCGGACCAGCGTGATCTCGCGGCCGTCGGCGAGCGTGAAGCCGCCAATATCGAGCGCATTGCCGAAGGCGTGTTCGGAAAGCTGCGCCCCGCGCTGATTGTTCATGCCGCGGCAGGCGTAAGAGCCCATAGAATTGATCTGGACGATTTGCTGCCCGAACCGCGCCTGGGCGGCGGGCTGCACGGTGTCGGCGAGCCATTGGTCGAGCTCCGCGACCATCGAACAGTCGAGCGTCGCGATCGCATTGAAGGCGACGGCGCCGCCCTGAAGCGCCGCCACCTTGAAGGGTTTGGTGAGGCCGCAGATGCCCGGCCCGTCGACCTCCGGCGCAAGCGCGATGTATTCGGACGGGGCGACGCGTCTTTCCGCGAGACAGGCGTTTTCAGCCTGGGTGCGCCAGGCCGGCCGCTGCGGCTTCTGCCCGATCGAGCAGGCGGACAGCGTCGCCGCGGCGAGCGCCAGCATAAGCAGCGATTGACGGGCGCGGCAGACCATGCCGCGAGAATTGCCGCCGGGCCGTTAAAGCGGGGTCGAAAATCTTGGTTAATGGTCAGATATTTGCCGGCTGTGGCGCGGGATGCTCACGCCTGCGGAATCATCGCGCCCGGCGATACGCCAGGCGTGATCAGCGCGCAAATCTGCTCATGCGCCGCTTCCAGTTTTCGCCGGCCTTGAGTTCGGTCTTCCAGACCCACTTCTTCTGAATCGTCCTCGTCGACCGGGATGACCCATCTGGAACGATTGCCGGTTCGCGCTCTTTCGCGCGCTGCACGGGGGGAGTGGGCGCGACCGCGACTGTCCGCGGCTTCGGCTTTTTGGGTTCAGCACGAATGGGTTCTGCGACTTTGGCGGGGCGCCCCACCCGACGCTTCCTGTTTGATTCGGCGCTCGCCGGAGGAGCGCTTGCGGCGTCGTTTTGCAGCAAGTTCGGGAGCACTCTCCCCTGACGGCCCGTGGACGGAGGCTGCATTTGGGGAAGTTCAGCCGCCTTGCCGCCGAAAACCGCGTCCGCTGCGTCTAGAGCCGCCAAATATGAGGGGTCGCGTTCGATCTCACGGTAAGCCGAAGGGCTCGGCTCCTTCGGCGACGAACGCCCATCGGTATTTTCGGTCTCTTCGATCTTCCATGGATTGACGGTCCGGGATTTGGAAGACCGACCTTTATAGGCCGTTATGAACGGACGAGTGGGGCGCATTGAAGCAGGAAATCTTTCGGTCGACGCAGGCGGCAGGGAAGGTCGCTCAAGAGACCTACTTCTGCACATGCGTCCTAAAGTGGTCAGAACGCGTCCCGGATGCGACGCCACGGCCAAGCGTCTCGGACGACGGACGTTCCCTACCTATAACGGATAAGTCGCAACAAGTCATCGGAGTGGCGCGCCCTAAATGAACGGTCCTGGCGCAATTCGGACGTCGCCCGATTTGCGCCTGTCTTTGTTCAGGGCGGCGCCTGCTCGGTTGGCGCGCCTCTATGCTTAGCGCAGGCCGCTCTACGCGCCTTTGCTCTCGCCAGGCTTGCGGCCGCGCATGAAGGATTCGAACTCCTCCCGGTCCCGGGCGCGGCGCAACTGGTCGATGTGTTCGGCGAAATCGCGCTCGGCCTCGGCGAGCTTGCGGCGCTCTTCCTCGAGCCGGGCGAGTTCGCCCTCGCGCCATTCGTCGAAGGCGACATTGCCGGTCGAGCGCATGAAGGACGGACCGCCCCAGCCGGCCGCGCCCTCTCGGGCGACGCCGCTCACGGCTTCCTTCACTCGCGCGCCCTGTTCCTGCGCGAAGGCGAAGAAATCGCCCTCGAAGCCCTGGCTGCGCTGCCAAAGCTTCCACAGCAGGATCGCGAGTCCGAGCGGCCAGAAGATGAAAAACGCGAGGATCACCGCCGCGATCTCATAGGGCCTCCAGGACATGCGCCCGCAAGGGCCCCAGGGCGATCCGCCCTCTCGGGATGACGACATGTGAGAATGACGATGGCAGCTCATGATGGGCTCCAGTTTGGTCAACGGCCGCCCGCCGCAAAGCGGGGCCGACAGCAATGTAATATGTATTAACATTGGCGCAAGGGCAACACGGCCGCGGCTGGACCAAGCCGCCATAAATTCGCTGGAGGCAAAATTGGAATTAGAAAAGACCCATATTAATGGCAGCCATTAATATGGGTCTGATCGTTCGGCCATATTGACGGGAAACGATAATAGGCGGGAGGCGATTATTCGCGCCGCCGGCCCGCTCGGTGCTGAACGCCAGCGTCAAAGACCCGGTCTTGCATGAATGGGCGGCGGCCGGTCAGGCCGCCTTGCCGCTCAAATCGTCTTCGAACACATCATCGTCCGCAAGTCCCGCATCGTCTTCGCGCGCCGCGTCCGAATCGATCTCGATGTCGATTTCGAGCAGCGACATGTCCGCCTTGCGGTGCATCTTCACCATCACCTTGTCGGGGTCGACCGTGATGTGCTTGGAGATCGCGGCGAGGACTTCCTTGTGCAGGACGCCGATGAGATTGGACGCGCGCGCCGACTTTCGTTCGTGCGCGAGCAGAATCTGCAGGCGCTCGCGCGCGACCGGCGCGGTGGCGCCGCGGCGCCCGAACAATCCGAAAATATTCATGCCGCCCTCCGACCAAAGAGCCGGACCAAAAGTCCTCTCTTGTCTGTGGGAATGTTCACCGGAAGCTCTTCGCCGCACAGCCGCTTCGCCGCTTCCGTATAGGCGCGCGCCGCCGCGCTCATCGCGTTGTGAAGGATGATCGGCGCGCCGACGTTCGAGGCGCGCAGCACCTCTTCGCTTTCGGGCACGATTCCAAGCAGCGGTATCGACAGAATTTCGAGCACGTCGTCGACGCTGAGCATCTCGCCGCGGCTGGCGCGCCCCGCGTCATAGCGCGTCAGCAGCAGATGCTTCTCGACGCGTTCGCCCTTTTCGGCGCGCTCCGTCTTGGCGTCGAGGAGTCCGATGATACGGTCCGAATCGCGCACCGACGAGACTTCCGGATTGGCGACGACGACCGCGACGTCGGCGAAGCGCATCGCGAGAGTCGCGCCGCGTTCGATGCCGGCAGGACTGTCGCAAACGATCCAGTCGAACTTTTCGCGCAATTCGCCGATGACCCGCTGCACGCCTTCTTCGGTCAAGGCGTCCTTGTCGCGCGTCTGCGAGGCGGGAAGGAGATAGAGATTGCTCAGCCGCTTGTCGCGGATCAGCGCCTGATGCAGCTTGGCGTCGCCCTGGGCGACGTTGATCAGATCGAAGACCACGCGCCGCTCGGCGCCCATGACGAGATCGAGGTTGCGCAGGCCGACGTCGAAGTCGACGACCGCGACCTTGTGACCCTGCTGCGCCAACGCTGCGCCAAGCGCCGCGGTAGACGTTGTCTTTCCGACGCCTCCCTTGCCGGAGGTGACCACCAAAGTTTTGGACATTGTCTCGTCCTCTATTAATCGAGCCGTGCGATCTTGACCGTCTCGTTTTCGAGCCAGGCCTGAATGGATTGGCTTTGCACATTCGCCGAGATTTCCTCGGCGGTGAGATATACGCCGCAAACCGAAAGCAACTCGGCTTCGAGCCTGCGGCAGAAGATTCGCGCGCGCTTCTCGCCATAGGCGCCGGCCATAGCGCGGCCGCGCAGCGTTCCGTAGATATGCACCGAGCCGCCGGCCATGATTTCCGCGCCCGAGGCGACCGAGCCGATGACAGTCACGTCGCCTTCGGGGTGATAGATCGACTGACCGGAGCGCACCGGCTCCAGCAAGATGAGCGGCGCGGCCGACGCGACGCCGCCGGGCGCGCCGCTGACGCCGAGCGCATTCGCAATGTCCTTGAAAGCCGATTCTTCGCTTGGGGTCAGCGTTCCGGAGCTTGCGTCCTTGGCGGGCGTCGCGTCGGTTTCCGCCGGCGCTTGAGGAGTGGCGCGGCCTCCCGCCAAAATCGGCGGCAGTTCGTCGGACGCCCATGAAGGGTCGACGCCGGAAAGGCCCATCACGCGTATGCCGCGTCGGGCGACATTTGCGAGGAGTTCGCCCAGCTGCGCCTGTTCGAGCGTCAGTTTCGCGATGTCGATGACGATCGACTTCCGGCTGAAGAAGGCTGGAGACTGCGCAAGCAAAGCGTCCAATTGCTCGAACCAGCCTTCGAGCGGCTGTTCGGGCTCGAGCGTCAGCACGGGAAAGGAGCGTCCCTTGAAGCGGATGTGTCTTGAAGACGCCTGCTGCACGACAGCCTCACGCAATTAAGATTTCCGTCATTTGAGGGCGTTAACGTTAACGAATGATTAAGGCGCGCGCGGAATTCGGCGAATATCGCGGCTTATTAAGAGATTATGCCGGCGCGGCTTTGGCGCGCGCCGCGGCGCGCTCCATCACCCCTTGCGCCGCGCTATCGAGCAAAAGCGCGGGATCGGCGCTTTTGACCGGATCGAAATGACCGGAGATGGCGAGCATCGCGACGCCATGCGCGAGCGACCAGATTTGCAGCGCCGCGTAACGCGCGCCTTGGGCCGGCGCGCCGGCCTGCTGCAGCCAGGCGACGACCGCGCGCCAGAGGATTTCGAGCGCATGATCGGCGGCGCCGCCCGCGCCCGGATCGGCGAGCGTCTGCGCCTGTCCGAACATCGCGGCGTAAAGTCCGGGTTCGTCCTGCGCGAATTTCAGATAGGCGGCGCACATCGCCCGCAGCGCGCTTTTGGCGTCGGGCCGGCCTTCGTCCCATGCCGTTTCAATTCGCGCGCCGAAGGTCTCGAAGCCGCGGCGCGCCAGTTCGCTGATCAGCGCGTCGCGCCCGCTGAAATGACGATAGGGCGCGGCGGGCGACACCCCGGCGCGGCGCGCGGCCTCGGTTAGAGTCAGCGCCGCCGGCCCGCCTTCGGTGAGAATCTCCAGCGCGGCGTCAATCAGCGCCTGCTTGAGCGATCCGTGGTGGTAGCCGCGCTTATTCTGCATCTGTCACTCGGCGCGGGGCCGACGCCGTCGCGCGTGCCGGAAAGCTAGAGCGTTTTGCATTTAGCTATCTGCATATCCTGCGTTTACGAGGTAGTTGGCGCACTCATCTGGCGTGAAGGTGGTCAGGATTTGGGCGATTGCGTCGCTGACGGCGTCGATTGATCGCGCGCAG
>VGDY01000002.1 GCA_016869555.1 Alphaproteobacteria bacterium
TGCAGCTCTGGTCGGGCTTCGCCCTCCCGACGCCGCATCAAAATCGCAAGGCCCCGCATTCAGAATAACCCGGCAGGAATCCACTTAACTTCCACGGGGCGCTGTTCAAACAACCGGGACCAGCTCTCGCCCCCAGACGGCGCGCGCGGGCCGAGGCGACATGCACCGCGGTGACTCGATTGAGATGCGACACCATGATGATGCCGTTTTGCACGGCTACGCCAAACAGCGCTAGGAACCCCACGCCGGTCGCCACATTCAGCGTCTCTCGCGTCATGATCAGCAGGATCAGCCCGCCCAACGCCGACAGCGGCACCACCCCCAGGATCAGCAGCGCGTTTCGCAACTTGGCGAAGCCAATGTAAAGGATCAGCAGCATCAGCAGGAGCACGACGCCGATGATGATCGTCAGCCGCGCCTGGGCGCGTTGCTGATTTTCGAATTTTCCGCTCCAGACGACGCTGTTCGCCTGCTTGTCGTATGAAACGGTGTCGGCGACAATTTTTTGCGCCTCCGCGAGATAGGAGCTGAGATCACGGTCGGCATAGTCGAGACGAATGGTCAGCACCCGTTTTGTCTTCTCATGTGAGATGGCGCTTTCGCCGTTCTGCAGCGTGATTTTCGATATAGCCGACAAGGGAATCTGCGCGCCCGAGGAGGATTTCACCAGAAGATCGCTGAGCTCCTCCGGACTGTTGCGCGACTGAAGAGGAAAGCGCACCGTCATATCGTAGCTGCGATCGTTGACGTAGATTTGCCCGATCGAGGCGCCGCCAACGCCGATCTGGATCATATTCGAAACGTCGGCGACGTTTATGCCGTAACGCGCCGCCGCGGCGCGATCGATATGAAAGGCAATTTGCGGAATTGGCGGCTCCTGGACAATCGACGTTTGGGTCGTGCCCGGCACCGTCTTCAGCGCGGCGACGATCTCGTTTCCGATGCGGCGCGTCTCCTTGAGGTCTTCGCCGAAGACTTTAACCACCATGGCGCTGTGCGCGCCGCTGACGAGGTCGTTGACGTTGTCGATGATCGGCTGACTCACGCCGACATCCATCCCCGGAATCTGACTGAGTCGCTTTGTCAGTTTGGCGATGAACTGTTCCTTCGTCTCGCGGTCGGGCCATGAATCATAGGGGTTCAACCCAACCGGCGCTTCGATATGACTCGTCGTCCAAGGATCCGTGCGATCGTCGTTTCGCCCGATCTGCGTGATGACGTAAGAGACCTCCGGGAACTCCATCACGGCATGACGCAGATCGCTCGCCATGTCTGACGCTTTTTCGAAGGATATGCCGCTCGGCATCTGCACCTGGAGCCAAAGCGAGCCCTCGTCGAGATTGGGCAGAAAGTCGCGTCCAACCGCGCTGCCGGCCATGACCACGCCCCAGACCGCGAGCGCCGTCGTGACATAGATGATCGATGGGCGCTGAATGCACTGAAAGAGGAGCTCCTTGTATCGCCGTTCCATCCATTCGAGCACGCGATTGTGAAAGGGCTTCGACGGATAGCGCAGCGCCATATAGGCGAGCCCGGGAACCAGCAGCAATGTGCATAAAAGAGCGCCGATCAGCGCATAGGCGATCGTATAGGCGACGGGCGCGAAGAGTCTCGCCTCGACGCGCTCCAGGCCGAGGAGCGGCACGTAGCTGGCGATGATGATCACAGTTGCAAAAAAAATCGGCCGCACCACTTGGCCGACGACGAATTGAACGTCGACGACCCGAAGCTCGCGGTCGGGATTGTGCTCTCGCAATCTTAGAATCGACTCCGTCACGATGATCGCGCCATCGACGATAATGCCGAAATCGATCGAGCCGAGGGACAAGAGATTCGCCGGCAACCTGGTGAGATTCATCAGGATAAAGGCGAAGGCCAGAGACAGCGGAATCGTCGCCGCGACGACGAGCGAGCTGCGCGGGCTTCCGAGAAACAGCATCAGCACGACGACGACCAGGACAATGCCCTCGGTCACCGTATGCGCGACCTTCGAGACGGTGAGCTGCACCAGCTCGTTGCGGTCCATATAGGGGACGATCCTGACTTCCTGTCGCGCGAGCTGGAGATTCAGTTCATCGATTCTATCGTGCACCGCCTTCAAAACGACCGTGGCGTTCTCGCCTTTCAGCATCTGCACCACGCCCTGAATGGCGTTCGAGTTGTAATCCTTGCCGAGCATGCCTTCGCGCTCTTGCGCGCTGTAGCGGGGCGTCCCGACGTCCTTGGTCAGCACCGGCACGCCGCCGTGCTCGGCGATGACGATATTGCCGAGATCCTCCTTTGTGCGCACAAGACCGATGCTGCGAATGACGTAGGACTGTTCGCCGCGCGTGATGCGGCTGCCGCCGGCGCTGGCGCTGTTGGCGACGATGGAATTGGTGACGTCCGTCAATCCGAGCCCATAGCGCTGCATCGCGACCGGATCGAGCTGGAGCTGAAACTGACGGGTGACGCCGCCGAAATTGGCGACGCTTGCGACGCCGGCGACCTGGTTGAGCGCCGGGATGACGATCCAGCGCTGGATTTCCGAAAGGTCTTCGATATTTTTCGCGTCGGACTCCAATGTGTATCTGAGGATTTCGCCGGTCGGGCCGGTCAGCGGACCCAGCGCAGGCTGAATATTGGCGGGAAGCGAAACTTGCGCGATGCGCTCCAGCACGCGCTGGCGCGCCCAATAGTCCTCGACGCCGTCCTTGAACACCATGGTGATGAGCGACAGCGCGAAGGTGCTTGTCGAGCGTATCGTCAGCAGGCCCGGCGTGCTCGCCAATACGCGCTCCAAGGGCACGGTGATTTGCTGTTCCACCTCCTCTGCGGCGAGGCCTATGGCCTTGGTCGTTACGATCACCGTCACGTCGCCGATTTCGGGATAGGCTTCGATCTTGAGCTGCGTCCATGAGTAAACGCCGAAGGCGAAAAGAATCGCCGTCGCCAATATCACCCCGTAGCGATGCTTGAGGCAAAACTCGACGATGCGCTCAATCATTCAGGAGCACCCCGCCGCGTATGACGATGCGCTGGCCGGCGCTTAGTCCCGCGACGACGGTCACGCCATCGATGTCGGTTTCAGGCTGTACCGGTCGCCGCTCGAACGTCCAGGGCGCGACTTCGATGAAGACGTTCGACGTGTCGTTGACCATCATCAGCGCCGACGCCGGGACCACGACGCGCGGCGTCGGCGGCGAAAAAAAGCGCACGGTCGCGAACATGTTCAGCTTGAATATGCCGTTGGGATTGCTAAAAGCGATGCGAACTTTGTTGCGGCGCGTATCCGCTTCGAGCAATTGGCTGATGATTTCGACCTTGCCGGGAAAAACTTCGCGCGGGTAGGCGACCAGCGAAACCTCGACGCGCTCGCCCTTTTGCACAAAGGAAAGATCCTTCTCCTGCACGCTCGCCGTAACCCACACGCGATCGAGGTTGGAGATGGTCATCATCGGCGAGGTCGTATTGTCGATGAAATCGCCCGGCGCGGTGTCGAGCGCGGTGATGGTGCCGTCGATCGGCGCATTAAGGGTGATCTTGCGCTGGCCGGTGACCTTGCTGTTGTCGCCGATCACGTCGAGCCGCGCTTCGGCGCGCTTCAGTTCCGACGTCGCCTGGAGATAGTCGTTTTGCGCTTGCTCAAGCTCCCTGAGCGCAAGGCCGCCCGCCTTGTTCAATCCGGTGGCCCGATCCAGGGCGCTCTTGGTCAGCTTTGCCGAGGCGCGGGCTTTTTCCGCGTCGGCCACGGCCTGCGCCAGATCGCCCGAATCGATGGTCGCCAGGGGCTGGCCCTTCTTGACGTTGTCGCCGAGCTCGACCTCGAGTTCGCTGACGCGTCCGTTGACCGGCGCCAGTATTCTTACCGTCCGGGCCGGATCGGCTTCGACCGCTCCCGGCACGACGCGGCTGAGGCTGATATCGCGGCTTTCGACCGGTGCGACGGCGATATGGGCGCGATAGGGCGAACCCTCGGGAATGAATACCGCCTTTCCCTTGCGCACAAGCGGGGGGACGCGCCGGTGATCCGACGGCCTGCCCATTTCATCGCGAGAGACGCCTGCTGCCCGTCCGGCGCGATAAAATAGGGCGCCCGTCAGGGCCAGCGCGCCAATCGCAGCAGTCGCGATGAGCAATTGGCGTCGGCTCAAGGAAATATGGCTTGCGAAACTCAACGCCTGTTTCACTTCCAGATTGCCGTCCAACCGACCGATTCCAGATGCAAGCTTTCTGTCACAAGCGACATAACTTGATCAACACAATACTCTAAGCGAGTCGAACCACGACTTTATTATGACAGTCAGCGCGCGCAATCAGCTTTGACTCGAACGATTTGTTTCTCAATTGTTGCTATGCGCACAGGTCGCTCCGTTAAAAATCGACCGCTGGCGCCAATACTTCAACGCAGCGGCTGGAGCCATGGCGAACCCGCCATTCGCCAAGCGGGTCGTCGAGCGAATTCAGCTCCGCAGCTACGCCGTCGCGACAGGCACGTCATGCGCATGCACATCGCGGCCCGAATGCTGGGCGAGAATGCGCATCGCCTTTTCTTCCTGCGCTGAATCTCGCGCGCGCACCCAGAGCAGCAGACCGCCATGGTCCAGTTGCTCCTGGAGATGTTTTGCGTGACGCTCCTCCATAAATTCGCCGAGCACGGAGCCGATCAGCCCGCCGACTTCGGCGCCGACGACGCCGCTCACGAGAAGCATCGCGAGCGCTCCGCCTGACGCGAGCGCCGCTCCCGCCGCCAGCGTCGCGCCCACATAAACGAGCGCGCCAACGAGCGCGCCATCTTTGACGCCCCGAGCTTCTCTGGGCACATAGGCGACTCGCGGCGCCTGGTCGTCGTCTTCGACGTCTTCGACCTTCTCGTATTTGTGGCCAAGCTTGGCGACGACGGCTTCTTCGCCCGCGAGCAGGCTGATGTCGCCGAGATCGAATCCTGATTTCAGCAATTCGTTCACTGCGCTTTCAAGCGCATAGCCGTCTGAGAAAACGCCGACCACCTCTCGCCCTCGCCGCCCGTCCGCACCGCTCATGCCGCCCTCCCTACCCCCGCGATCGCCTCGATTCGCGCCAAAGCTCTCCGCCGCATCGGGGCTGTTCGTGGCAGAGTGCTGCCGAAGGACGGCCTTGGCAAGAGCCGCATTGACGCTGGCAAGCGAAGCTCGGGATAGGCTAGGCGGATGAGGCGCCGGCCGAGGTCGCCAATAGGCAGAGATATTCCCACGCCATCGTCGCGCCGGCGAGCGCGGTGATTTCGGAGACGTCATAGGCGGGGGCGACTTCGACGACGTCCATGCCGACGAAGTTCAGACCCGCAAGCTTGCGGATGATCGACTGCGCCTGCCAGGTGGCGAGGCCGCCGACTTCCGGCGTCCCCGTTCCGGGGGCGAAAGCCGGATCAAGGGCATCGACGTCGAAGGTTAAATAGACCGGCGCGTCGCCGACGCATTCGACGATCATCGAGGCGATGGCCGCAGGACCGATTTCATGCGCCTCCTGCGCTGCGACGATCGTGACGCCTTGCGCCAGCGTCCAGTCGTAGACCTCGCGCTGCACGGGCGAGCGGATGCCGATCTGAATCATCCGGCGCGCATCGACGACGCCTTCGTTGATCGCGTGATAGAACATCGAGCCATGCGCATAAGGCTGACCGAAATTATCCGGCCATGTGTCGACATGCGCGTCGAAATGGATCAGCGCCAGCGGCCCGCGGCTTTTTGCGCAGGCGCGCAGCAGCGGCAGCGTAACGCCATGATCGCCGCCAAGCGCGACGAGATGCGCGTAGTTTGACGCCTGCGCCTCGATGAGCTTCAGACTTGCGGCGATATCGCCCAGAGCGATGGCGAAATCGCCGACGTCGGCGAGCGGAAAATCGACTGGCGACATCCAGTGTAAGGGATGTGCGCCGTCGATCAGCATTCGGCTGGCGTGACGAATCGCCTGCGGCCCAAAGCGCGCGCCGCTGCGATTGGTCGTGCCGATGTCGAAGGGGACGCCGGCGACGACGACCGCCGCATCGGCGCGCGCTTCGACGCCGAGGAACGTCGGTCTCGCGGCGAATGTCGGCGTATCGCTCATGCCGTACCGTCCAGTTTGACGAAGCGGAACACCGCCGCGGCGATGGCGCAAGTCCACCCGCCGCCCGGCGCGCCTTGCGCCGCCGCCGTCAGCGACAGGCTTTCGACGATCAGTTCGCTCGTTTCATAAAGCTTCTTGCGCTCATTCCAGGCGGCGTCAGGATCGAATTCGATTCCGAGCGTTGACGCAAGCATCGTCGCGGCGAGATCTTCGGCGTAATCTCCGCTCTCGCGTTCCGTCACGCCATAGCCGTGATGTTCCGAAATATAGCCATAGAGCGTCGGCTCGCTCGGCCGCGCCAGGCCGATGCTCGCCGCGATGCGCCGTCCTGGTTCGTCGGTCTCGGCGCGCGCCAGCACGGTGAAAGTGATTTCGCCGGGCTGAAGCGTCGCGACCCCTTTCTCAACCGGCACGAGGTCGCACCCAGCCGGCAGAATCGACGAAACCGCCACGAGATTTTGCTGTTCGATGTCCGCATCGCGCAGCGCATATTCGAACGCTGTGAGACGATGACGATGCGCGCCGACGCCGCGCGTCAGGAAGACGCATTGTGGTATGGGAAACATCGCGCGCGCTCCATAGCGAAAGGAAGGCCACCGCCTCAATTAGAACGAGAAGACCGCTTTGCCATAAGCATGTATGCAAGATACGTCTATGGCCTCGCGCACGCGAACCGGCTAGCATCATGTGAACTGCGGCCCGTTACCCTTGGCAAGATATCTCTGCGACATGAAAATTTTGCTGCTCGGCGGCTCCAACGCCGGAATCAGAGATGGATGGGCCTTCCAGTTTCAGCGGCAGGCTTCGGCGCACGAAGTCGAGAATCGATTTCTCGGCGCGGTTGGATCGCTCTACGGCTTGATGGCGCTGTTGAGGATGGAGCGCGAGGGTGCGGCGCCTCCGGAGGTCGTCATATTCGAATATTGCTTGAACGACATTCTGCTATTCGCGGCCAACTGCCTGCGCCAAAAGCTCGTCGCCGATACGCTGGAGGGTGTCGCGGCCTGCTGCGCGCGGCGAGGAATCCGGCTGATGTTTCTGTGCCTCGACCCGTGCCAAACGACGTCCAAAGAGCTGCGCGGCGCAAGGCGGCGCGCGCGCCGGCTCTATACGGAAGCGGCGGCGCGTTATGCGACGCCCGCCATCTGGCTTGAAGACATTTTTCCCGGCGGACCGACGGCGGCGCATTATCAGGATCAAAATCACCTGACGGTCGAGGCCTCGGCGGCGGTGGCCGCCGCGACGTTAAGCAAATTGGGCGACGCCCGAGTTCCCAAGGCGCATGACGCGGAAATCCGCTTCGACTATGTCGACGCGACGCGCGCGCAGGCGAGCGGCGCATGCGAGCGGCGTCACATTCAATCAAAGGTTTTCGAAGGCGCGTTCATCCGCCTGAAGCGACCGAGCGAAAGCCATTGGCCCGGAAGCGGCCGACTCGTCGCGTTGATGCTGCGCTCCGACGAGACCAGCGGAGAATATCTCATCCGCGCGCCGCGGTGCGCCCGTCGCAAG
The DNA here is from genome assembly GCA_016869555.1 of Alphaproteobacteria bacterium. Taxonomy (GTDB): domain Bacteria; phylum Pseudomonadota; class Alphaproteobacteria; order Rhizobiales; family Beijerinckiaceae; genus Methylocystis. The sequence continues at coordinate 7,579 of VGDY01000002.1, forward strand.
AATCCGCGCTCGAAAATGCAGGAAATCGTCGCCAATCTCATGCTGCTGCATTATGTGTCGGGCACGATCGCCACGAACCGCGGCGTCGCCATCGCCATGCCCGACGATGAAGCGGCGCTCAGACGCGCTCCCGAGAATGCGACGCTCCTCGCTACGCCGCCGACAGCGCCTTTCCTGGATCAGACCCTCGATATTCACGCCGTGATTTTCTGGCGGCCGCGATCAATCGCCAAACGCATCGCGGCGATGTTGCGGCGCCGGTGAGCCGTCGCACGCCGCGCTATTTCTTGCACGCCGGCGTCGGCTGCAGGACGAGATCGGTCATATCGCCCCGCAAGACGAAGTCGCCATAGTCGAGTTTCAATGCGCGCGAGACGCCGTTTTCATAAAGGTCGAAAGACAGCACGTAAATCGGCTGGCCATCCTTCTTGCCGAGGTCGAAATAGGAAATAGCCACCGGCCAGCGGCGCAAATCCTTGAGTTCGTTGACGCGCGCGGCCTTTTCCTGTGGCGGCTCGATCGCCGGTTTGCCGATCACCGTCAAAGTGTCGAAAGCCTTTTCGCCGTCTCCCGTGCCGTCGAAGACCCGTGCTTCAAGCAGATGTTCGCCGGCCATGGCCGTCACGACGATTTTGCGCAAGTGTTCGGTCGGAAAAAGCATCGGACCGGCGAGGTCCACGCGCGCGCGTTTGGGCTTGGAGAGATCGACGGAAAGCCGGGCGTCGCTCGCCTTCTTGGCTTTACCGTCGACTTCCTCGGCCCGCGAATTGTCGACCTTTGTTTCCACCTTGAATCGGAAATCGGCGCCGTCGCCGCCCTCGAAAGTCGCCGAGCGCATGTCGGAAAGCTTCGCCGCCCCCTCCGAGGGCTGCAGTTCGGTAATCTGGCGAAAATTCTGCACATAGCCTTCGCAGGCCGAACCCGCGAAATCAAAGGCGATACGGCCGCGCGCCTGGGCCGGCGCCTTGGCGCCGCTCGTCTTCAAGAGGCTCAGCTCATAGACCGCGCGATGGTTGGCGAGCGCAACGGCGCGCTCCGCCAACGCCTCGCCAAGCGGCGTTCCTACGCTGATCGCAACGGCCAGCGCGCGTAACCAAATCATCGGACCTCTTTTCAGTGGCGGCGTATTCGACGCCATTGCGCCGCATGAAGTAGGAAACTAGGGTCGCGCTTCCCTGGGAGCAACGACTTTTTCCTTTTAAGAGGCGCCATGACCGCATCGTCCGATACGCCGCTTGCGCGGCTGAAAGAACTGGGACTGAGCCTCCCCAAGGCGGCCGCGCCGGTCGCCAATTATGTTCCTTTCGTGCGCGCGGGCGCTTTGCTGTTCATATCGGGACAGCTGCCGCTCGGCGCCAATGGCGTCGACCCGGCGCATCAAGGCAAACTCGGCGCCGGCGTTTCGCTCGAAGACGGGCAGTCCGCGGCGCGTCAGGCGGCGCTCAACGTCCTCGCCCAAGCCAATGCCGCCGCCGGCGATCTCTCCAAGCTACGCGCGATCCGGCTTGGCGGCTATGTCAATAGCGCGCCGGATTTCGCCGCGCTGCCGCAAGTCGTCAACGGCGCTTCCGATCTCATCGCTACGGTGCTCGGCGAGAACGGCAAACATGCGCGCTTTGCCGTCGGCGTTGCGCAATTGCCGCTCGACGCCGCCGTTGAAGTCGAGGGAATTTTCGAGATTCTGCCGTGACCAGGCCCGATCTTTCATGGCTGACGGCGCGCCCGATCGCGCATCGCGGCCTGCATGACGCCGCCAAGGGCGTGATTGAAAATTCGATATCGGCGGCGCGCGCGGCGATCGCGGGCGGATTTAGCGTTGAATGCGACGTGCAGCTATCGGCCGACAGCGACCTTGTCGTTTTTCACGACGACACGCTCGAGCGCCTGACCGACGGCGCCGGCGCGGTCGCGGCGCAGAGAACGGACCGGCTGAAACGTCTGCGCCTGCGCGGCGGCAGCGACGCCATTCCCACGTTTTCGGAATTTCTCGCGGCGATCGGCGGACGAACCCCGATCGTCGTCGAAATCAAGAGCGCCTTTAGCGGCGACACGACCGCCGCGCAGCGCGTCGCGCAGGCGTTGGCGCGATATGACGGGCCCGTCGCGGTAGAAAGCTTCGATCCTGATCAAATCGCTTTTCTTCGCGCCCGCGCCGCGGCGCTGGGGATTGCGCATCGGCCGCTCGGCATCGTCGGCGAAGCGCAGTACAGCGAGGCGGACTGGCCGCAATTGTCGGCGGCGCAGCGCGCTGAGCTCACGCATTTCCTGCACTACAAGCGTACGCTGCCGGATTTCCTGTCATGGAACATGCGCGATCTGCCGCATGCGATTCCGCTGCTGCTGCGCGACGCGCTCAGGATTCCGGTAACCGCCTGGACGGTGCGCTCGCGGGAAATGGCGGCGCGGACGAGAGAATGGACCGACCAGATCGTCTTTGAAGGCTTTGCGCCATAGCGCGCCGCGATACGCAAAAGACGCGCTATTCGGCCGGAACCAATCCATTGACCGGCTCAAGCCCACGCATTTCCTTGAGTTCGACGCGAATGTTGTAGTCGCTCGCGGCCTTTATGTAATCCTGGATCGTCTCCATGATGTCCTGATCGATAAATCCGGCGCGCGTGCCGTCGATCACCAGGTAGCTGTTCTCGTCGATATTCTCGAGCAAGTTGCGCAACTGCGCCTTATTAAGGAAAGAGACGTCCTTTTGCAGTCGCAGAAGGTAGTTTCGGCCGTCGCGCGTCAGCGTGAACGCCGAATGATAATTGGCGCGCAACACGAAGAAGAGGCCCACGGCCATGCCGATGGCCATGCCCTTGAGCAGATCCGTCGAGAGAATGGCGCCGACCGTCACGGCGAAGGGCGCGAATTGGTTGAAGCCCTTTTCATACTGCTGAATGAACAGCTTTGGCTTTGCGAGTTTATAGCCCGTCAAAATCAGCACTGCGGCCAGGCAGGCGAGCGGAATCATATTGAGTACGCTCGACAGAAACATTGCGCTGAGCAACAGCAGCAGACCGTGAAAAAAGGACGCCGCCTTGGTATGCGCGCCCGCGTCTATGCTGGCGGAGCTGCGCACGATCACCGCCGTGATCGGCAGTCCGCCGAGCATGCCGCTCACGAAATTGCCGACGCCCTGCGCCTTGAGCTCCTGATTTGTGGGCGCGACGCGCTTGAGCGGATCGAGTTTATCGACCGCCTCAAGACTGAGCAGCGTTTCAAGACTGCCGATCAGCGCCAAACTCGCAGCCGTCACATAGATATGAACGTCGATCAGCCGAGTCAGATCAGGAAAGCTGAATTCGCGCGCGAAATCTATCGGTCCGAAGATCGCCGGAACATTGACGAGATGCTGCGGAGCAATCGCCAAGGAGGGAAACAGCGTTTGAGCCACGGTATTGTAGCCGACGCCAAACAGCACGGCGACGAGCGGACCCGGCGCCAGCGAGAGGTAACGGTGTTTCTTGATTCGCGGCGTGTCCCAAAGAAGCATGATCGCCACGGAAACGAAGCCGACGATGACCGCTCCCGTCGAAAAGGAGCGAAAGGCGTCCCAGAGAAAGGAGAGATGGGTGTGGCTGTCATCCTCGAGGAAGGACAGATCGGTCTCAGCGTCGGCGTCATAGCCGACGGCGTGCGGCAGCTGCTTCATGATCAGGATCAGACCGATCGCCGCAAGCATGCCCTTGATGACCGCGGACGGAAAAAACGCGCCGATGACGCCGGCCCGCAGAAAGCCCATCGCCACTTGCAGCAGACCCGCCAGCGCCACGGCGAGCAGCATGGCGTCGAAGCCAAGCTTCTCGACCGCGTTCGCGACAATGACGGTAAGGCCTGCGGCGGGGCCGGAAACGCTCAACTGGGAGCCGCTCAGAACCGAGACGACGAGACCGCCGATGATCCCTGCGATAATTCCGGAAAACGGCGGCGCGCCGGAAGCGACGGCGATGCCAAGGCACAGCGGCACAGCGACGAGGAACACCACGACGCCTGCCGGAATGTCGCGATCGAGATAGCGGTAGTAGTAGTCGAAATGCCTCCTGAACACGCCCATATTCTCCTACTTGGCGGCTTCGCGCCGAAGCGTCGGATCAGAAATCCTCGCCGCCCTGTTGCTGATAGATGGCGTCGACGTCGCTGCCCGGCGGCAGGGTGATGAGTTGGTGCAGGATTCCGTCGTCGAGCCCGAACACCCAGCCGTGCAGCGTCGGTCGGTGATCCTCTTTCCAGGCGGTCTGTACAATGGAGAATTGCGACAGACGCATTACCTGCTCGATGACGTTGATTTCGACCAGTCGATCGGCGCGCTCGGATTGAGAGTTGAGCGCATCGATCTCATCTCTATGTATCCGATAAGTGTCTTTAATATGCATCAGCCATTTGTTGAGCAGCGCCAGCTCGGGACGCTGGCGGTCGAGCGCGGCGCGAACGCCGCCACAGTTATAATGACCGCAGACGATGACATGCGGAACCTTGAGCACCTGCACCGCATATTGAATGACGCTGAGACAATTGAAGTCGGTCGCGATCACCTGATTGGCGATGTTGCGATGCGCAAAAATCGCCCCCGGTCGCGCGTTGACGATAATGTCGGCGGGCACGCGACTGTCGGAACAGCCGATCCACAGAAATTCCGGCTTCTGATCGGCCGACAGGCGCTCGAAATAGCCGGGATCACGCTCCCGAACCTCTTCGGCCCAGGCCTTGTTCTCGAGTAACAGTTTTTCGAAGGCTTTCATCCGAGGCCCGATGGTTTCTCTGCCGCCGCGATGAGAAGCGTTGCGGCTGCGACAGCAATATGACAGCGACGCAAGCCGCCTGGAATGGGAGTGCGAACCAAGACGATTTGCACCGGCTTTGAGAGGCGCCCTCGCTCAAGCACGACTGACTCTACGAAGGTCCGATCGTCGCGACAAGGCCGCCGGCTAACATTCGAGTGGCGCCACGCTGGCGCCGGCCGCGCTGAAAGCCAAATCGCTTCAACTGGTTATTTCGGCTAGACGGCGCATAGCTCCCGCCAGACCTGCGGCAGGGCGGCGATGATGTCGTCGGCGATCAGGCCGGGACCAAAAATCTCGGCGGCGCGGGCATGCATCCAGGCGGCGCAGGTCGCGGCGAGAAAGCCGTCCATGCGCTGCGCCAGCAAGCCGGCGATGATTCCCGTCAACACGTCGCCCGAACCGGCGGTGGCGAGCCAGGGCGTCGCATAGGGGAGGATCGAGGCGCGTCCATCGGGTGCGGCGACGACCGTGTCCGCCCCTTTGAACAGCACGACCGCGCCGCTCGCCTGCGCGGCGGCGCGCGCCTTGTCGAGTTTCGAGCGACAGGCGCAACTGGTGTCGCAGGCGGCGAAAAGCCGGCCGAATTCGCCGGCGTGCGGCGTCATCACCACCGGCCCGGGCGCGGCGCGCGTCGCGCGCCACAGTCGCTCCGGATCGCCGGCGAAGCTCGAGAGCGCATCGGCGTCGAGCACGGCGGCGCGGCGATAGGCCTGCGGCGCAAGCGCGGTTTCAACTTGCCTGCAGCTTTCTTCGCTCACGCCCAGCCCCGGACCGATGGCGACGGCGTTCTTGCGCTCGTCGGCGAGAATCCTGGCGAGGCCTTTTGCGCCATCGGACGGCCGAACCATGACCGACGTCAGCGCGCTGGCGTTGACCGCGAGCGCTTCCGTCGGGCTGGCGAGCGTGACGAGGCCGGCGCCGGCGCGCAGCGCCGCCGCCGCCGAAAGCCGCGCGGCGCCGGTGAAGGAGGCGCCGCCGGAGACGACCAATGCATGGCCGCGCGAATATTTGTGGCCTTCGATCTGCGGCAGCGGCAGCGCGGCGCGCCAGAGCTGGGGCATATTGACGAAAGCCGTCACGCCGATCGATTCGAGCGCCGAAGATCGAATGCCGATATGCGCGCAAACGAGTTCGCCACAATGGAGGCGGCCCGGCAGCAGCAAATGGCCGGTCTTCACGCGGAAGAAAGTGACGGTCGTATCGGCCTCGACCGCCGCGCCGCGCACCGCGCCCGTGGTGCCGTCGACTCCGCTCGGAATGTCGACGGCGAGGACATTCTGCCCGCTTTCTCGACGCCAGCGGTTGAGGCGGCGGACCAGATCGCAGGCGTCGGGGTCGAGATCGCGCGCCAGCCCCGTGCCGAACAGCGCGTCGATGACGAGATCGACTCCCTCGAAGCTGCACGCGAGCGCGGAAGCGACCGGACAGGGCCAGGAGGCGGCGGCCCGCGCCGCGTCGCCGCGCAACTTGTCGAGCGGCGTCAGAGCGGCGACGCGAACCTTATAGCGCTGCGCGCGCAGCAGCCGCGCCGCGACAAAGCCATCGCCGCCATTATTGCCGGGACCGCACAGCACCAACACGCGCCGCCCGCTGGTGCGCTGGAGAATTAGGCCGCTCGCCCGCGCGATCGCCGCGGCGGCGCTTTCCATCAGCGTCATCGCCGGCACGCCGCTCTCGATCGTCAGGCGGTCGGCGCGCGCCATTTGATCTGTCGTAAGGATTTCGAGCGGGAGCGCAGAGGGCATGGCGCGATGGTGACCGAAGGGCGTCGCCCGCGCAATGGGCGCCGCCCACAAGATAAACGCAACGCACGTTAATGCGGCGCCGCATTTCGCCACGCGCGCCTTTCCGCTATGTCAGCAAGATGCTCAGCGCTGTTTTGATCGCCTTCGACTCTCCCAAGGCGCCGCTGCGCCGCGAATCTGTGGCGCGCAGCCTCGAGTCGCTGATCGACTCATGCTTGCAGGGGCTCGTCGCCGACGCCCTAATCGTCGCTGAGCCCACCGGAGGTCTGGAAGGCGTCGCCGATGAAGCCGGCTGCGCGCTGATCGAAGCGTCGCGCGCCGACGGCGTCGCGCAGGCGCTGAAGGCGGCGCGGCGCGACCATGTCTTCCTTCTTCTCGCGGGTTTTGCAGTGGAGCGCGGCTTCGCCGACGAGGCGCAGGATTTTTTCGCTTACGGCGATCGAAGCCGTCCCCGCACGCTTCGCCTGGCGCCCGATTCCTTGATCACCCGCCTGGCGCCCGGCCTGGCGCGGCCGGTCGGCCTCATTGCGACAAAACTTGCGCTCGCCGCGGCGGGGAGCGCGGATTTCGGCCGACTCGCGCGCAAATTGCGCGGCCCGGATCTGTCGACCCGCGCCCGCCGCGTCTGACCGGCGTCAGTTCGCGAATGTATTGCAGGCGTCGACGCTCCCCGTGCGCAAGCCTTTCAGCAGCCACTGGGTGCGTTGCGCGGCGGAGCCATGGGTGAAACTGTCCGGCACCACATAGCCGCGCGTCGCTTTTTGCATGCGATCGTCGCCGATCGCCTGCGCCGAAGCGACCGCCTGCTCGATATCGCCCTCTTCGAGAATCGGCTTCTGCTTGTTGGCGTTATTGGCCCAAACGCCGGCGAGGCAATCCGCCATCAACTCCGCCCGCACCGAAAGCGCATTGGCTTCCGACCGGCTGCCCGCCATTTGCTGCGCGCGCTGGATTTTCGGCAGAATGCCCATCAGATTCTGGATGTGATGGCCCATCTCGTGAGAGATCACATAGGCATAGGCGAAATCTCCGCCGCCGCCGAAGCGGCGCTGCATGTCGCGGAAGAAGGTGGTGTCCAGATAAATGCGCTGGTCGAGCGGACAATAGAACGGCCCCATCGCCGACTGCGCCGCTCCGCAACGCGACTGCGTGTAGCCGCTGTAGAGCACCAGCCGCGGCGGCTGGAAACGCACCCCCTTTTGCTGCGGCAGCACCTGCGACCAAACCTGCTCGTTGGAGCCCACCACCTTCGCTACGAAAGTGCCGATTTGATCGGCCGGCGCGCTTTGCCGGGTCTCCTGCTGGCGAGGCGGCGCCGCTTCGCGTTCTTGGCGCATATTGTTGATCACCTGCGCCCCGCCGATGAGCAGCGCCGGATTGATGCCGAGCGCCCAGCCGATGAGGCCGAGAATCACCATCGTGCCAAGGCCGATGCCGCCCGCGCCCATACGCGGCCCGCCCGCGATCGTTGGACCCTGGCCGCGCCGATCCTCGATATTTTCGGACGACTGGAGTTCTTCCCATTTCATATTCGCGCGCTCCAACCGGCGCCCAGGGGCGCTACTGACTGCTATTTAAGCGAGCTTGCCGGCTCTGGGTAGAGTAGTAAAGAGCCGCGACGCGCGCGGCCTGCGGCCCCCAGCTGGGGTCACGCAAAAGAACACGCGCGTAGACAGCCCCAAAATACCGGCGCCCTCTCATGATGAACATGCGTGCAGATTCAAGTAAGATACAAATAATCGTGAGCGTTATTCATCATTATTTCATCTATATTATCGTCGTTTCTTATGTTGCAGCGGCGCTTTGGCCGGCAATGGGGCTGAAGATTCGCAGCTTCGAATTCAGTTCGCGCGATCTGGTTCCCGTGCAATTGAATGTTTCGCTGCCAACGATGATGTTAGCGCTCTTACTCTTCAATGCCGGATTCGCCGCCAGAACCGGCGACATCAAAAACCTGCTCAACCGACCGAAGTTGTTGGTGTCTGGGCTGGCGGCGAACATTGTCGTTCCGCTCGCATTTATCGCCGCAATGAGCGCCACGCTGACCCTTTGGCACAACCCCCAGGAGGTTCAACAAATCCTCGTAGGACTGGCCCTGATCGCCTCCATGCCAATTGCCGGCGCCTCGACAGCCTGGTCTCAAAACGCCAATGGCAATCTCGCATTGAGCCTGGCGCTGGTGTTGCTGACGACGCTGCTCAGTCCGATCGTGACGCCGTTCGTTTTCCACGGAGTCGGATACATGACGATCGGGGATTATTCCGAAGACCTGCATGAGCTCGCTTCCCGCGGCGCATTCGCCTTTCTCGGCGCTTGGGTGATTCTGCCGACGGTTTTGGGGCTTGCGGTCAACAGACTCGCGGGCCAAGCCCGCGTCGTAGCCGCGAGCCCTTACTTGAAGATCGCCAATATGACTGTCCTGGCGCTCCTCAACTATTCCAACGCAGCATTGGCGTTGCCGAATGTCGTCGCTCGGCCCGACCTCGATTTTTTAGGCGCGATTTTGGCGATCGTCGGCGGCTTATGCTTCGTTATGTTCGGCGCCGGCTATGGACTGTCGCGCGCTTTAAGCGCCAGTCGAGCAGATACGGCTTCGATGATGTTTGGCCTGGGCATGAACAACAATGGCGCCGCGCTAGTGCTCGCCTCAATGGCCCTAGCCGAACACCCCGAAGTGATGCTGCCGGTCATCTTCTATAATCTGATCCAACATTTTGCAGCGTCTTTCGTCGATCGCGCAGTTTCTTGACAGACTCGCACGAAATCTTAGCGGCGGCTCAAGGCGCGCCCCATTCGACCGGCCATTCTTCCCGCAGCCGGCCGCCGAGCCGCACCGGCGCGATCATCGCCGCGAGTCCGTCGGCGCGTATCTCCGCCGCCACGCCGCAGAAGGTCGCCTCGCCATTCGCGGGTTCGTAGCGCGCGCCTGGCGTCTTGCGCAGGAAGCGGCGCAGCGGCTCCTCCTTGTCCATGCCGACGACGGAATCATAATCGCCGGTCATGCCGGCGTCGGTCTGATAGGCGGTGCCGCCCGGCAGGATCTGCGCGTCGGCGGTCGGCGTATGGGTGTGCGAGCCGACCACCAGGGATGCGCGGCCGTCGACGAAATGCGCCATCGCCATTTTCTCGCTCGACGCCTCGGCGTGCATGTCGATGATGATGGCGTCGCAGCCGACGCCCAGCGGACAGGCGCCGAGTTCGCGCTCGATCGCCGCGAAAGGATCGTCGAGCGCATCCATGAACACGCGGCCCATCGGGTTGACGACGAGCACCTGCCGCCCGCCGCCCGCGGAGAAGACGCCGGCGCCGCGCCCCGGCGTTCCCGGCGGGTAATTGATCGGGCGCAAAAGCCGGGGCTGACGTTCGATGAAGACGAGCGCCTCGCGTTGGTCGAAGGCGTGATTGCCGAGAGTCACGCAATCCACGCCAAGGCCGAGCAATTCGTCGCAGATCGCTTCGGTGATGCCGAACCCTCCGGCGGCGTTCTCGCCATTGGCGACGACGAAGTCGAGCGCCCATTTTTCGCGCAGTCGCGGCACGAATCGCGACATCGCCGCGCGGCCGGAACGGCCCAGCACGTCGCCGATGAAGAGAAAGCGGAGCGGCCCAGATTTCGACATGGACCGTCTTAGCCTGCGCGCGCCACGAGAGCAAAGCGACGCGGCGGTTGCGCGGCGGCGCGGCGTTTCATAACTGGGGCGGGCTGATGTAACATCCCTTTCCATTGAAAGCGCCGCCGCACATGCAAGACGCCGCCGAACGCCCCGCCGTCCTGACGCAAAGAGAAGCGCCGGCGCGGCCTTACGTCGTTTTCGAAGACGGCCGCGGCGGCGGGCAGGCGCTGTTGTTCGACGCGCCGGAGGAGATCATCGTCGCGCGCGCGGCGGATGAGGTCTCGGCAGCCTTTGAACGAATGGAGGCGGCGACGAGACGCGGCCTCTATCTCGCCGGCTACGCCGGCTATGAGCTTGGCTACGCCCTGGAGCCGAAATTCGCGAACCAAGCGGCGCCGACGGCGCGGACGCCGCTTCTTCTGTTCGGCGCATTCCGGGCGCCTCGGCCCTGGTCGCTACCGCCGGCTGAAAGCGCCGCGCCGAACATTCCGCTTTCGCCCGCCTGGACGCAGGAAGATTACACGAGCCGCTTCAACAAGTGCCGCGACTATATTTTCGCCGGCGACGTCTATCAGATCAATCTCACCTTCCCGCTGTACGGGCGCTATGACGGCGATCCGCTTGCGCTCTACCGCGGCCTGCGCAAGCGCCAGCCGGTCGCTTATGGCGGCGTCGTGGCGCTGGAGGATGAAACCGTCGTCTCGCTGTCGCCGGAAGTGTTCTTCGAGGCGCAGGGCCGCGATATCCGCGCGCGCCCGATGAAGGGCACGGCGCAGCGCGGCGCATTGCCGACCGAAGACATGGCGCGCGCGCAATATCTCGTCGAAGACGAAAAGTCGCGCGCCGAAAATCTGATGATCGTCGATCTCTTACGGAACGATCTCTCTCGCCTTGCCGTCGTCGGCACGGTGAAGGTCACCGATCTCTTCACCATCCAGACCTATCCGACGCTGCATCAAATGACATCTGGCATCGAGGCGCGGCTGCGCGACGAGGTGAGTTTGAAGGATGTGTTTACCGGACTTTTCCCTTGCGGCTCGGTGACCGGCGCGCCGAAGATTCGGGCGATGGAGATCATTCGCGATCTCGAATGCGCGGCGCGCGGCGTCTATTGCGGGGCGCTCGGCGTCATCGCGCCGGACGGCGACATTCGCTTTAATGTCGCGATCCGCACGCTGACGATTTTTCCGGGCGGCGACCTCGTCTGCAATGTCGGCTCCGCCATCGTGGCCGATTCCCGCGCGCGCGAAGAGTATGAGGAATGTCTGATCAAGGCGCGCTTCCTGACGGGCGCGAGAGCGACTTCGGCCTGATCGAAACGCTGCTGTGGACGCGCGGCGAAGGCTTTTCTTTGCTGCCCGAACATCTCGCGCGGCTCGCCGCTTCGAGCGCGGCGCTCGGCTTCGTCTATGAGGAAGCGGGCGTGCGCGGCGCGCTGAACGCCGCCGTCGCGCAAGCCGCGAGCGAGCGCCTTCGCTTGCGGCTGGTGCTTGCACGCGACGGGACGATCGAAACCAGCGTCACGCCGATGGAACCGATTTCGCCCGACGCTGTCTGGCGGGTTTCGGTCGCCGAGCGGCGCTTTTCCTCCGCCGATCCTCTGTTGCGCCACAAGACGACGCGGCGCGCGCTTTATGAAGACGCGCTCACTGATGCGGCGCAGCGCTGCGGGGCCGATGAAGTTCTCTTTCAAAACGAGCGCGGCGAGCTTTGCGAAGCGGCGCGCTGCAACCTCTTCGTTCCGCAAGGCGAAGTCTTGCTTACTCCGCCGCTTTCCTGCGGCCTGCTGCCGGGAACGCTGCGCGCAGCGCTGATTGCACACGGGCGCGCCCGCGAATCGATCCTGCGGCTTGAAGATCTTTCGCAATCGGAATTTTTCCTCGGCAATTCGGTGCGCGGGCTCATTCGCGCGCGGCTTGTCGATTGGGGATGAGCGGCCCGCCTCTCCTCTCGCTCAACCATGCCGCCAGACTTTAACTGCTGATAGGAGGAGAATGCCTGCCAGCAGCGGCGGCAGGATCGCGCTCGGAACAATGCCGAGCGCCAGTCCTCCAATGAATGCGCCGACGACCGAGCCAAGCGCCATGACCAGGAGGAACAATCGGTTCCGTGCAAGCACGGCGAAACTCCGGTCAAGACTATAGCGGGCGAATCCCACCATCATCGTCGGTAGGCTGATCGCCAGCGAGAGACTTCCCGCGAGTTTGATATCCTCGCCGAACAGCAGCACCAGAGTCGGAATCAGCAGTTCGCCTCCCGCCACGCCGAGAAGCGATGCGACGACGCCAATCGCGAATCCCGCCGCCGTCCCCGCAACGATCCGAAGGCCGCCGGTGGCCAGCACCTGACCATCGGCGTGCTGATGGTGCCCGAACAGCAGCAGCGCGGCGATGCCCACCAGCAAAAGGGCGATGACGCGGTAGAGCGTCGCTGAGCTGATGCGGGTCGCCCAGCCAGCCCCAAGCCACGCGCCGAGCAGGCTCCCGCCAAGCAGATTCAGAACAACAGGCCACTCAGCGGCGACGTCCGCCAACGGCACGGTCGCGGCCCTGAAAGGCAATGCCGAAGCCACGACGATCAGGCTTGTCGCTTTATTGACAATCACCGCTTGAAGAGCAGGAAACCGAAATGCGCCGATCAGAAGCGGCAGCCGAAACTCGGCGCCGCCCAAACCGATCAGACCGCCGAGGATTCCGATGACTGTCCCGCAGCCGAACGCCGCCGCTTTGTTGTTCCGCACGCTCGCCTCCAGTTGTTCCGCCGCCGGCAGGGAACATGCGACCGGAGCGAGCCACGGACGCGACCATTTGATTTGGCGCATTATTGAAAAATCACGTCTGCCCCGGCTTCAGTCGATAGAAGATATGCCTGCCGATGACATCCATCTTTCTGAGCGCGCGCGCCCAGCGCGGATGAACGTAATTGGCGTGGTAATGCGTCGAGCGGCCGACATCGGAAATATAGGTGCGGCCGACCATGACTTCCTTGGCGACGCGCACCGCCTGTTCCCAGGCGTCGCCTTCGGTGATGCGCAGCGATCTGCCCTCGCAGGCGAAGGAGAACTGGCAGCCGCGATAGCGATGGCGGTTCTGATAGACGACGCCGCAGACGCTTGCCGGATAGAGTCCGCTCTGGACGCGGTTGAGCACGACCTGCGCGACGGCGGCCTGCCCCGCCTCGGGCTCGCTGCGGGCCTCGAAATAGACCGCCTCGGCGAGGCACCGGGTCTCGCGCCCGAGCTTCTCCGGATCGATCGAGGCGACATAATCGGGCCGCGACGCGCTCTGGTTTTTGCCGGGAGCGGACAGCGCCAGCGTCGCGCCTTGGAAAGACGAGACTTCTATCGGCACGGCGTCGGGCTGCGCCGGCGTCGACGACCCCAGCGCGACGGCGCGCGGCGTTTGAGGGCTGGCGCCGTGCAGCGCGCGCTCAGTCAGCGCCTCCCGACCAGCCTCGCGCGGGAGGTCGGCGGCGGGGGGCGTCGAGATCGATGAGCTTTGCGACGGCGAGGCGGCGGCCGTCGACTTTTGCGTGGTCGCCGGCTCGGCGGGAGCGCCGGCGTCGACTTCTTCTAGCGCTTCGTCGCCGGGCGTTCTGCCGCGCGGCGCGAGCGGCGTCGGCGTCGGCCGCGTCGACTTGCCCTCGATGCCGAAGGACAGCGTCGGCGACTCGTTCAGTCCCAGATTGGCGGGTTTTTGCCGGCGCGTCTCGAAACCTGGCCGCATGGCGACCACCGGATCGCCCTTGTGCCGCCGGTCGACCTGGGGAAAATTCTTCACGTCGGGCTTGAGATCGACATGCGGCTCGCGCTCGTCGGGGTCTTTCGCGTTCTCCTGGACGCCTCCGACGATGAGCCGCGCCTCCTCGATCCTGGCGCGCGTCTCGCCATAGAAACCGTAGTCGCCGCTCGCCGCCTCGCTGAAGCCGATCGTCAGCGCGCCCGGCGCGCGCGCCGCGAGCGGCGAAACCTTCCAGTCGGTGGTCGGATCCTGGCCGGCGGCGGCGGTGAAGGACACCAGCATGCCGACGCCGAGCGCCCAGGGCGCCGTTACGCTGACGACCCAGGGCGCCACCCCTCTGCGTGCGGAACGCGCTCTCGACTGACGACGCATAGACCAGCTCACCTGCGACGACGCGTCTCGCAAGGCGCCGCGATTCGCGCTGCCCCGGATGCGATCTTTGGCAAATCTTATCGGTCATTAGGCTTGCGGAACCGTTGCCGGCGGCAAGGCGACAACGTGCCAGAATGACGCAACTAACCGCCTATTCGCCGATGAGATGAAGGGTGATCTCGCGCCGATGCGCGCTGCGGCGGTGTTCGAAAAGGAAAACGCCCTGCCAGGTTCCGAGCGCCAATGCGCCGCCGATCAGCGGAATCGAGAGCTGCGTCTGGGTGAGCGCGGCGCGGATATGCGCCGGCATGTCGTCGGGGCCTTCGGTATCATGGGCGTAAGCGGCCGCTTCCGGCGCGAGCCTTGCGAAGACGGCTTCGAGATCGCGCAATACGGTCGGATCGGCGTTTTCCTGAATGAGCAGCGAGGCGGAAGTGTGCCGGCAGAAAACCGTCAGCAGTCCCTGCGTCATGCGGGCGTCGCGCGCAAAGTCGCGAATGTTCATGGAGAATTCGTAAAATCCGCGTCCCGAAGTCTCGATCCGCAGCATTCGGCTTGTTTGTCGCATGGGGCGAATGTGCGAAGACGCATGGGAAAGTCCAGCCCCGCGCGCTTGTGTTGTTCGCGCGCGCAGGTTAAGCGCCGCAGGAGATGGAAGCTTTCATGTCTCAACTGATCGATACGCTGACGAACTGGGCCGCGTCCGACACGGGAAAGGCGGTCGGCGGGGCGGCGCTGACGGCGCTCGCCTGGGCGGAGGCCTCGACGGTGGTGGGCGCGGCCTACATGAAACGGATGATTCCGTTGCGCATTACGGCGATGCTCGGCAATGTGCTCGGCGTGACCTTGGGGCTCATCATCGCCAGCCCGCCGACGATCGCCAAACATGCGATCAATCTGCCGCTGAACTTCACCCGCATGCGCGAAATGCGGCGGCTGATCGCCAGCGTGCGCGAAGCCAACGGCTCCGATTTGAACATCGAATGGCTGAAGCCCTTCATGCATCCGCGCACGCTGCGACGCGGCGATGCCGTCTTCCTGAAGGGCGACGAAGCCGACGAAGCCTTCGTCGTCGTCGAGGGACGGGTCGAAATCGTCGAGCGCGGCGCCGTTCTTTCGCCCGGCGATATTTTTGGCGAAATGGCGCTTTTCACGACCAAGGGAAGGCGCACCGCGACGGCCCGCTGCAGGAGCGACGTGAGCCTGCTCGTCATCACCTATGAGCAGTTCGAACAGCTCTATTTTCAAAACCCCGAGTTCGGCCTTTATCTCGTGCGGCTGATCGTGCGCCGTTTCGAGATGAACCATCGCGACGAAGAGCTGGAGAGCGCGTGAGGGAACGGCGGAGCGCGCGCGAATCGTGCGCCATGTCGAGCCGCGTCCGGCAATGTGGGACGAGTTCTGGTTTCCTAGCGCGTCATGCCCGCGCTTGTCGCGGGCATCCACGCAAGGCCGCCGCGCATAAGGGCGTGGATGGCCGGGACAAGCCCGGCCATGGCGGCGAAGAGACGTCGCGTCACATCGTGACGGCCGCCGCAGCAAAGCGCCGAATGTCCGAGCGCTTGCAAATCAAGTTTAGCGCCGATAATCGACTCATCGCCATCGCCCGAACTCGATCGCGCGGTCGCCGCCGCCTATGGCTGCCCGGAGGATATTTCGACCGAGAACGCGCTCGCGAAGCTGCTGGAGCTGAACCTCGAACGGTCTGGCTAAGCTACTGTCATTATTAAATTTTTTTTGCAAGAACCGCTTGTCTGCGAATTGAGTCGGCCCACATCTTGGGCACATGTCGCCCGCCGCATCGATGACGGCGCGAAGCGCCGATCGCGGCGTGGCCAATCAGCAAAATGGAGGGTCTGATATGGCGCTCGCAGTGCATAGTGGAGCGGAGATCGGCAAGATCGTCATGTGGGTCGCCGCCTTCGCCTTCTTCGTGGTGGTCGCGCTTACCTGGATCCCGGACTGGGTGGCGCCGCAAGGCGAACAAGGTGGGTCCGACGTCGGCCGCACCGTGAAAATGATCAAATAGAAAAGCCGATGAATGCGAAAGGCGCCGCCTATCCGCGGCGCCTTTTGTTATCGCGCGCCTTACGCCGTGCTCACGGCCTTCTCGCCGAGCGCCGCCTGCGCCGCCGCCAGCCGCGCGATCGGCACGCGGAACGGCGAGCAGGACACATAGTCGAAGCCGATCTGGTCGAAGAAGGCGACGGAAACCGGATCGCCGCCATGCTCGCCGCAGACGCCGAGCGTGATCGTCGGATTCGCGGCGCGGGCGCGAGCGCAGCCGAGCCGCACAAGCTCGCCGACGCCTTCCTGATCGATGGTCACGAAGGGATCGGCCGGCAGCAGCCCCTTTTCGACATAGGCGTTGAGGAAGGATCCCGCATCGTCGCGCGAAATGCCGAGCGTCGTTTGCGTGAGGTCATTGGTGCCGAAGGAGAAGAAATCCGCCGACGGCGCGATGTCGCCGGCGCGCAGCGCGGCGCGCGGCAGTTCGATCATCGTGCCGACGTGATAATTCGGCCTGATCCCGGTCTCGTCCTCGACGAGCTTCGCCATTTCGGCGACGCGCGCCTTGACGAGATCGAGTTCGGCGCGGGCGAAGACGAGCGGCGCCATGATCTCGATGTCGACCGGTTCGCCGGTGGAGAGCGAGGCTTCGATCGCCGCCTCGAAGATCGCCCGCGCCTGCATGTCGACGATCTCGGGGAAAATCACCGCGAGCCGCACGCCGCGAAAGCCGAGCATCGGATTGAATTCGGAAAGCTGCGCGGCGCGACGGCGCAGCTTCACCGGATCGGCGCCCATCGCCTTCGCCACGGCGCCGATCTCCGAATCCGAATGCGGCAGGAATTCATGCAGCGGCGGATCGAGCAGGCGGATGGTGACCGGCAGGCCCGACATGATTTCGAACAGCTGCTTGAAATCCTCGCGCTGCATGGGCAAGAGCTTCGCCAGCGCGAGGCGGCGGCCCTCTGTGTCGTCGGCGAGAATCATTTCGCGCACCGCGACGATGCGCTCGCCTTCGAAAAACATGTGTTCGGTGCGCGCGAGGCCGATGCCTTCGGCGCCGAAGCGGCGGGCGGCGCGGGCGTCTCCGGGCGTCTCGGCGTTGGCGCGAATTTTCAGGCGCCGCTTCTGGTCGGCCCAGGACATCAGCACGGCGAATTCGCCGGTGAGCTCCGGCCGCTGCATCTTCACCTCGCCGGCGATGACCTGGCCGGCCGAGCCGTCGATGGTGATGCGCTCGCCCTTGCCGAAGCGCTTGCCGGCGACGGTGAAACTCTGGTCCTCATAGTCGATGCGCAGCGCGCCGGCGCCGGTGACGCAGGGCTTGCCCATGCCGCGCGCCACGACGGCGGCGTGCGAGGTCATGCCGCCGCGCGCGGTCAGAATGCCTTCGGCGCCATGCATGCCGCCGATGTCCTCGGGACTCGTCTCGATGCGCACGAGAATGATCTTGCGGCCATTGGAGGCGAGCTTCGCCGCCTCTTCCGGATCGAAGACGATTTCGCCGACCGCCGCGCCCGGCGAAGCGGGAAGTCCCGTCGCCAGAATATGGCGCTTCGCCGCCGGATCGATGGTCGGATGCAGCAATTGTTCGAGCGACTGCGGCTCGACCCGCGTGATCGCCTCATCCTTGCCGATCAGGCCCTCGCGGGCCATGTCGACGGCGAGTTTCAGCGCCGCGCGCGCGGTGCGCTTGCCGGCGCGCGTCTGCAGCATCCATAATTTGCCGCGCTCGACGGTGAACTCCATGTCCTGCATGTCTCGGAAATGGCGTTCGAGCTTGTCGGCATATCCCTTGAACTCGGCGAAAATCGCCGGCATCGCCGCTTCGAGCGACACTTTCTCGAAGCCGGAGGCGTGGCTCGCCGACTGCGTGATCGGCTGCGGCGTGCGAATGCCGGCGACGACGTCCTCGCCCTGGGCGTTAATGAGATATTCGCCATAAAGTTCGCGCACGCCGGTGGAAGGGTTGCGGGTGAAGGCGACGCCGGTCGCCGATTGGGCGCCCATATTGCCGAACACCATCGCCTGGACATTGACCGCGGTGCCCCAGCTTTCGGGAATGTTGTGCAGGCTGCGATAGACGATGGCGCGATTGTTCATCCAGGACGAAAACACCGCCTTGATCGCGCCCCACAATTGCTCGCGCGGGTCCTGCGGAAAGCTTTTGCCCGCCAACTCTTCGACGATCGTCTTGTATTGCGCCGCGACCTTGCGCCAATCGCCGGCCGAAAGCTGCGTGTCGAGCGCGAACCCCCTGCTCTCCTTTAACCGCTCGAGCGCGTCCTCGAATTCGTGATGTTCGACGCCGAGCACGACGGAAGAATACATTTCGATGAAGCGCCGATAGCAATCCCAGGCGAAGCGTTCGTCGCCGGAATTGCGCGCGAGCGCTTCGACGGTCTCGTCGTTGAGGCCGAGATTGAGCACCGTGTCCATCATTCCCGGCATCGAAGCGCGGGCGCCCGACCGCACCGAGACGAGCAGCGGCGATTGAGGGTCGTCGAAGGCGTGTCCGGCGACGCGGCCGACTTCGGCGAGCGCGTCATCGACCTGCCCGGCGAGATCGGCGGGAAAGGTCTTGCCGTTGGCGTAAAAATAGGCGCAGACCTCGGTGGTGAGGGTGAAGCCCGGCGGCACAGGCAGGCCGAGCGCCGCCATTTCCGCGAGATTGGCGCCCTTGCCGCCCAAAAGCTCCTTCATCGACGCCGACCCTTCGGAACGACCGGCGCTGAAACTATATACCCACTTGGTCATGCGGATGTTCGTCCGGCGAGAGAGGCAGGCGTGGCCGCGCCGCGCCTTTAGCGGTCATGAGCGCTTCCAGCCGGCGTTTTGAACGGCCGCCGACGCCCCGCCTGCGCGGACCATCAAGCCCGCGGGAAATTACGCTCAAATGACGCACGCCGACAAGTTGGCGCTTTGCGCCTCGGGCGCTATTTTGGTCAGCGATCGAAAAATTCCAGCGAAGGTCGGGCGTGATGAAAAGCGAAGCAGACGATCCGCCGCCCCGCCTCGCGGCTTTCGAGATCGGCCAGCCGCTCGATCTTCTCTCCATCGCCGAACTCGACGAACGCATCGAGCGGCTGCGGCAGGAAATCGCGCGGTTAGAGGCCGCCCGCGCGGCGAAACAGGCGGCGAGCGCCGCCGCCGACGCGTTTTTCAAGAAGTAGCCTCTCGTCGGCGCAGGGCTATCGAGTGAAGGGCTTCCTCATCCTGAGGAGCGTGCGCAGCACGCGTCTCGAAGGACGAGGAAGCCCGACTTTGCGCATGTTTTCCTCACCCTCGTCCTTCGAGACGGCCTCTTCGAGGCCTCCTCAGGATGAGGGTGAGGAAAACGACGCTTCACCTGATTCCTCTGTCGGCCGGCGACGTTCGGCTTGACAGCCGACGACGGCACATGCCCTTTCTGCGCGCGAAACGCCCGATCCTTCCGGGATCGCGCCCTTATTAACCCGAAATCCCAACGAGCCGGCCCTTGCATCGCTACCGTTCGCATAATTGTGGCGCGCCCAATGAGGCGCTCGTCGGCGAAAAAATCCGGCTTTCCGGCTGGTGCCATCGCATCCGCGACCATGGCGGCGTGCTGTTTATCGACCTGCGCGACCATTACGGCCTGACGCAATGCGTCGTCGATCCGGATTCGCCGGCCTTTGCGCAGGCCGAGAAGCTGCGCTCGGAATGGGTGGTGCGGCTCGACGGCGAAGTGCGCAAGCGCCCCGCCGGCACCGAAAATTCAGACATGCCGACCGGACAGGTCGAGGTTTACGTCGGCGAAATCGAGGTTCTGGGCCCGGCCGCCGAATTGCCGGTGCCGGTCTTCGGCGACCAGCCCTATCCCGAGGACACGCGCCTCAAATATCGCTTCATCGATCTGCGTCGCGAGAAGCTGCACCAGAACATCATGCTGCGCGGGCGCATCATCGATTCGATCCGCATGCGCATGAAACAGGCGGGTTTCTTCGAGTTCCAGACGCCGATCCTGACCGCCTCCTCGCCCGAGGGCGCGCGCGACTTTCTGGTGCCCTCGCGCCTGCATCCGGGCAAATTCTACGCGCTGCCGCAGGCGCCGCAGCAGTTCAAGCAGCTCATCATGGTCGCGGGCTTCGATCGCTATTTCCAGATCGCGCCCTGTTTTCGCGACGAAGACGCGCGCGCCGACCGCTCGCCGGGAGAATTCTACCAGCTCGACGTCGAAATGAGCTTTGTGACGCAGGACGACGTGTTCGACGCGATCGAGCCGGTGCTGCGCGGGCTCTTCGAGGAATTCGCCAACGGCAAGAGCGTCACGCAGAAATTCCCGCGCATTTCCTTCCGCGAGGCGATGCTGAAATATGGGTCCGACAAGCCGGATTTGCGCAATCCGCTGCTCATCGCCGACGTGTCCGAGGAATTCGCCCGCGAGGATGTGAGCTTCAAGGCGTTCAAGGGCAAGACCGTGCGCGCCATTCCTGCGCCCGGCGCCGCCGTGCAGCCCCGCAGCTTCTTCGACAAGCTCAACGACTGGGCGCGCAGCGAAGGCGCGCCGGGCCTTGGCTATGTGATATTCGAGGAAGAAAACGGCGCGCTCGCCGGCAAGGGCCCGATCGCGAAATTCATTCCCGCGGAGGCGCAGGCCGCGATCGCCGCCAAGGCGGGCGTCAAGGCGGGCGACGCGGTGTTCTTCTCGGCCGGCGAAGAGACGGCGGCGGCGAAACTCGCTGGCGCGGCGCGCATCCGCATCGGCGACGAACTCGGCCTGTCGAAGACAGGCGTGTTCGAATTTTGCTGGATCGTCGACTTCCCGATGTATGAGTGGAACGAGGACGAGAAGAAGATCGACTTTTCGCACAATCCCTTCTCGATGCCGCAGGGCGGGCTCGACGCGCTGGATACGATGGACCCGCTCGACATCAAGGCGTGGCAATACGACATCGTCTGCAATGGCGTGGAATTATCCTCGGGCGCGATCCGCAACCATCGTCCCGACATCATGCGTCGCGCGTTCGAGATCGCCGGCTATGGCGAAGACGTGCTGATCGACAAATTCGGTGGCATGTATCGCGCCTTCCAATATGGCGCGCCGCCGCATGGCGGCATCGCGCCCGGCGTCGACCGCATCGTCATGCTGCTCGCGGAAGAGGAAAACTTACGCGAAGTGACGCTGTTTCCGATGAATCAGCGCGCCGAGGATCTGCTGATGGGCGCGCCGTCGGAAGCGACGATGAAACATCTGCGCGAACTGCACATCAGGCTGAATCTGCCGGAGGGCAAGACCTAAGCCTGCTGCAAGAACGCCGGCGGATCGTGTGGCTGCGGCGCCAGCGGCCATCCAAACGGGCGCTGCGCGCAGACCGAGCAACCCGCGGCCCCGGTGGCGCAATCCGCGACCCGAAAGGTGGCGTCGGCAATGCGCCGGCGCTTCGCCTTGCTTCCCGTGGCGCGGTCCCCTATAAGCGCCGCGGCGCCTGCGTTTCCGACACCCCTGGAGGCGAGCAGCGCCTTTTCTTTTGACTAAAGGACACCGACATGGCCGAGACCAAGAAGCTCGCGGCCGCGGTGCGCAGCGGGACAGGCAAGGGGGCCGCCCGCAGCGTTCGCCGTGAGGGCCGTATTCCAGCAGTTCTGTATGGCGGCGGCGAAGCGCCGCAGCCGCTCTCGCTCGACAAGAAGAACGTGACTCATCTCATCTTTTCCGGTCACTTCCTCACGACGATTTTCGAGCTCGACATCAACGGCAAGAAAGAGCGCGCGATCCCGCGCGACTATCAGCTCGACGTCGTCAAGGATACGCCGATCCATGTCGATTTTCTGCGCCTGAAGCCGGGTTCACGGCTGCGCGTCAACGTGCCGGTGCATTTCATCAACCAGGAGGCGGCGCCCGGCATCAAACGCGGCGGCGCGCTCAACATCGTCTACCACACGGTGGAGATGTGGGTGCCGGCCGACAATATTCCGGAAGCGATCACCGCCGATCTGACCGGCATGGACTTCAACGATTCGTTGCATATTTCGGCGATCCCGCTGCCGGAAGGCTGCAGGCCGACAAATCCCGACAAGGATTTCACCGTGGCGAGCCTGTCGCCGCCGGCGGGCGGCGGCGTTGAGGAGGAAGCTCCGGCCGCGACGGCGGCGCCCGCAGCCGCTCCCGCCAAGGCGGCGGCTCCCGCCAAGGACGAAAAGAAGAAGTAAGCGCCGCAAGGCCGCCGTGTTAATGGCCGGGTTCGCCCGGCCATTTTTATGTCAGAGGCTCCCATGCTGCTCCTTGTCGGACTCGGCAATCCCGGACGCGCTTACGCCAGGAACCGGCACAATATCGGCTTCATGGCGCTCGAAGCGATCGCCAGACGCCATGGCTTCGCGCAGGCGCGGGGGCGTTTTCAGGGTCTTCTCAGCGAGGGAACGATCGGCGGCGAACGCGTCATGCTGCTCGCGCCGCAAACCTATATGAACGAGAGCGGCCGTTCGGTCGGCGAAGCGGCGCGTTTTCACAAGATCGGACCGGACGAAATCGTCGTCATTCACGACGAACTCGATCTCGCCCCGGGCAAGTGCCGGATCAAGACCGGCGGCGGCGTCGCGGGCCATAATGGCTTGCGCTCGATCACCGCCCATATCGGCAACGACTATAAGCGCGTGCGGCTCGGCATCGGCCATCCCGGCGACAAGGCGCTGGTGCATTCCTATGTGCTGAGCGATTTCGCCAAGAGCGAGGAGCCCTGGGTCGCCGCGCTCTGCGAGGCGATCGCCGACAACGCCGCGCTGCTCGTCAAGGACGACGACGCCGGCCTGCAGAACAGGCTGCATCTCGCCATGGAGGCGAAAGGCTTTAGCGCGGTGAAACGCCTGGGCGAGGCATAGTCGCGGCGTCGCCCGATCCGGCGCGTTTCAGCAAGCCTCGGCGCCCGCAAAGGCTTCGAGAGACTTGCGCACAGGCGGCCCTTTCCCAAAATCCCGCAAACCCCTATATTCGATTTGCCGTCGCTTGCGGCGGCTATGGCGATAAACGGACACCGTAATAAACCATTCGGACCCGGGGGCGGTACCCGGCGCCTCCACCCAAGCCCGTCGCCTGCGGCGGGTTTCGGCGGGGGCGAAATAGGATCGACGAGGGTGTAAAGGGTGATTTTTCGCTCGGCATGATACCGCCGTTATCGGGTCAAACCTTATAGTTGCCAACGACAACTATGCTCCGGTGGCCGTCGCTGCGTAATGCAGCGCCCAAACCGGGATTAAAGTCCTAAGGGGTTGCACCTTTAGGCGGGGTCCGGAGGCGCCTGGCAACAGAAGCCTCCACTTAATTCTTTTCGCGCCGCGGCGACGCAAAGCGCGGCAATTGAGATGGTCGGAAGCGGCAGCCGGACGACCATGCAGCTAGCGGTTTGGCGCGGGGCAATGGCCAAGGACATTATTCGCTACGATCTTCTCGTCCAGGACGCCATGCGCGGCGTCATGCGCAGGGTGCTGGGCGACGTCGCCGAAAACGGCTATCTGCCGGGCGATCATCACTTCACCATCAGCTTCCGCACCGACGCGCCGGGCGTAACGATTTCGCGCCGCCTCGCCGAGCAATGGCCGCGCGAACTGACGATCATCCTGCAGCATCAATATTCGAATCTCGAAGTCGATGACGAAGGCTTCGGCGTCACTCTGTCCTTCCGCTCGATCCCCGAGCATCTTTACGTGCCTTTCGCATCCGTCACCGGCTTCTTCGATCCCGCGGTCCAATTCGGCCTGAGCTTCGAGGAAGCGGAAGATGCGGATGAGGAGACGGAAGACGAGACGCGCTCTGTCGGACCGAGCCTCGTCGCCAAGACGCCCGAGCCGGCGAAGGCGCCCAAGCCGTCGCCGGCGCAGGAGATCAAGCCGTTGAAGGCGGAGACCGGCAAAATCCAGGCGGGCAAGGTTGAATCGACCAAGATTGAATCAACCAAGATTGAATCAAACAAGCCGGAGCCCGCAAAAGCCGCGAGCGGCGAGAAGCCAAGAAAGCTCAGGACCGTCGAAACGAAGGACGAAGGCGACGAGAAGGTCGTCTCGATCGACGCCTTCCGCAAAAAGCCCTGATGGGCGACATCGTCAATCTCCGCCGCGCCCGCAAAGCCCGCGAGAAGCGCGCGAAGGACGATCAGGCGCAGCGGAATCGCATTGCGCATGGACGCGGCAAGGCCGAGCGTGAACTGACCGCCGCGCAGACCTTGCTGGAGACGGCGAGGCTCGACGCGCATAGGCGCGAAAGAGAAACGGACGATAGAGCGTGAGCGAAGCGGGCGCTGCGCCGCAGTCCGTGCGCATCGTCAAACATTCGGTCGTCATCGCCGGCCATCGCACCAGCGTCTCGCTTGAAGACGCCTTCTGGCGGGCGCTGAAGGACATCGCCGCGCAGGAGAGCGTCTCACTCGCGGCGCTGATCGCGCGGGTGGACGCGGGACGGGGCGAAGCGAATCTGTCCTCGGCGCTGCGCGTGTTCGTGCTGGAGCGGGCGTTGGAGGCACACCCTCGCCTCGAGAAGAGGCTCGGACTGGAGCAGACTAACTAAACCGTCCACGCCGGCGCCATGCCCCCTCACCCTCATGCTGAGGAGGCTCCGAAGGAGCCGTCTCGAAGCACGAGGGTGAGGGGGCATTGATCCCTCGTCCTTCGAGACGCCGCTTCGCGGCTCCTCAGGATGAGGGATCAATGTCAATCACTCGGCGACAAGTGATTCGCCTTCCGTTCTCCTGTATGCTCGCAGAATCATGAACAGCAGCCCGTCGCCCCAGCCCGACGATTATACGCCCCAAACGGGCGGTCTCGCCGCGCGCGCGGCGGCAAGCGCGGGTCGGCCGCGCTATCTCGACGCGCTCAATCCCGAACAGCGCGCCGCCGTCGAGACGCTCGACGGCCCGGTGCTGGTGCTCGCCGGCGCCGGCACCGGAAAGACGCGGGCGCTGACGACGCGCATCGCCCATATTCTCGCGCTCGGCAAGGCGCGCGCCTATGAAATCCTCGCCGTCACCTTCACCAACAAGGCGGCGCGCGAAATGCGCGAACGTGTCGAGGCGCTGGTCGGCGAAGGCGCGCAGGCCATGCAATGGCTCGGCACGTTCCACGCGATCAGCGCCAAGATTTTGCGCCGCCACGCCGAACTCGTCGGCTTGAAGCCGAACTTCACCATTCTCGATGTCGACGACCAAATCCGCCTGTTGAAGCAAGTGCTGCAGGCCGAGAATATCGACGACAAGCGCTGGCCGGCGCGCGCGCTCGCCATGCGCATCGACGGCTGGAAGAATCGCGGGCTGACGCCGGCGCAAATTCCCGCCGGCGAATCGGAGAGCTTCGCCAACGGCAAGGGCGCGGCGCTTTACGCGCTCTATCAGGAACGGCTCAAAGTTCTGAACGCCGTCGATTTCGGCGATCTGTTGATGGAGAGCCTGCGGCTCTTTCGCGACAATCCGGATGTGCTCGCCGATTATCAGCGGCGCTTCAAATATATTCTCGTCGACGAATATCAGGACACCAATATCGCGCAATATCTCTGGCTGCGGCTGATCTCGCAGGCGCGCGCGCCGGGGCTGCAAAATCTCTGCTGCGTCGGCGACGACGATCAAAGCGTCTATGGCTGGCGCGGCGCCGAGGTCGAGAACATCTTGCGTTTCGATCAGGATTTTCCCGGCGCGAAAGTGATCCGCCTGGAGCGCAATTACCGCTCGACGGGACATATTCTTGCCGCCGCGTCGCATCTCATCTCGCATAATGACGGCCGCCTCGGCAAAACCCTGTTCACCGATGGCGGCGACGGCGAAAAGCCGACGCTGACCGGCGTGTGGGACAGCCAGGAAGAGGCGCGGGTCGTCGGCGAGGACATCGAGCAATTGCATCGCAAGGGCGATTCGCTCGAAGACATCGCCATTCTCGTGCGCGCCTCGTTTCAGATGCGCGAATTCGAAGAGCGCTTCGTCGAAATCGGCCTGCCCTATCGCGTCATCGGCGGCCCGCGCTTTTACGAGCGCCTCGAAATCCGCGACGCGCTCGCTTATTTGCGCTGCGTCGCGCAGCCCGCCGACGATCTCGCTTTCGAGCGCATCATCAATACGCCGAAGCGCGGGCTCGGCGACGCCACGCTGCAGATGCTGCATGAATATGCGCGGCGAGAGCGCACGCCGCTGATGCAGGCGGCGCGTTTTCTTGTCGAAAGCGAGGAATTGAAGCCCAAGCCCCGCGGGACGCTGCGCGGCCTCATCGCGGATTTCGACCGCTGGCGCACGCTGATCGATGCAAAACCGCAACACGAGCTGGCCGAGCTTGTGCTCGATGAATCCGGCTACACGGAGATGTGGCGCGCCGACAAGACGCCGGAGGCCGCTGGGCGGCTCGACAATTTGAAAGAGCTGGTTCGGGCGATGGAGGCCTTTCCCGATCTCGCCGCGTTTCTCGAACATGTGTCGCTGGTCATGGAGACCGACAGCGCCGTCGATCAGGAGCGCGTGTCGATCATGACGCTGCATGGCGCCAAGGGCCTCGAATTCGAGACCGTCTATCTCCCCGGCTGGGAGGAAGGCCTGTTTCCGAGCCAGCGCACGCTCGATGAACAGGGGCGCGCCGGATTGGAGGAAGAACGCCGCCTCGCCTATGTCGGCCTGACGCGCGCCAAGCGGCGGGCGAAGATTTTTTTCGCCAGCAACCGGCGCATTCACGGTCTGTGGCAGCCGACCGTGCCGTCGCGCTTCATCGACAATCTGCCGACCGGCAATGTCGAAGTGGTCGAGGCGCCGAGCGGCTCGCAATATGGCTCCTACGGCGTCTCGCGCTTCGCCAATCTCGACGTCTATGGCTCGGACTATTCGACGCCGGGCTGGAAGCGGGCGCAGGCTACGCGGGGCGATTCCGCGCGCGGCGACACGGCGCGCGAGTCGCGCGGATCGCGCACAAAACAGCCGATGACGATCGACGGCGAAGTGATCGCGCGCTCGTCCGGCGGCGCGCGCTTTGCGGTTGGCGCGCGGGTGTTTCACTTGAAGTTCGGGCCTGGTTCGGTGGCGGCGGTCGACGGGAACAAGCTCACCGTCGATTTCGACAAGGCGGGCAGGAAGATGGTGCTGGAGAGTTTTGTGCAGGCGGGGTGAGGAAAAGTGCAATGGCTAATTGTCAATTGAGATAGAGTGTCCCCTATCGACCAAATTCTTTTAGAATCAGTCCTATTAATTCATTTGGTCCGCGGATCGCTATAATGCGACCTCAAATGAACGAATGCGGATTGCCATAATAAATCAAGCAGGTAAGTGAGTCGCACTCTCAACGCTCAATTGACGGCTCACCGAGCGCCGTAGAATCCTCGAGTCGAGATCGGGGAATTACAATGCTCACCAACAGCCGCGACATCATTCGCCGCCTCGAAAAAGAGGGATGGCGGCCTGTACGTTCCAAGAGCTCACATCGTCAGTTCAAGCATCCGGCGAAATCCGGCCGCGTAACCGTGCCGCACCCCAAGAAAGACATGCCGCTAAAGACGGTGCTCAGCATTTATGAAAGCGCAGGCTGGCCGAAAGACTGAATCACTCGGCCGCTTCTCGCCTCTGCGCCCAGGGAGCCTCGACCGCGATAACAAGCTCCGCACTGGCGAAGCGCTCCGCCCATTTCGGATCGGCCCGCAAGACTTCAAAATCGCGTGGCTCAGGAAGCGGCAGCCCGTCCTCGCGCATCCCCTCCGCCCAAAGCGCCAACGCCTCCGCAGCCATGGCGAAAATATCGTCGATCTCATCGGCGGCGGAAAAACATCCCGGCGCGTCGGGAAAGCTCATGCCAAAGGCGCTGTGTTCGTCCTTATGGACAATGACGATATAGGGCTTCATCGGCGGCCTCGGGGATCAACGCCAAATCATAGCGCGTTCGCGCACCGCCCGCCATCGCCCGGCGCGACTGTCCCGGGCTTCAATCTTAGACCAGCGCAGGGGGTGACAAAGGGCGCGGGGGCGTGGAAGAAGCTTATCTCATGTCCCTAAGACGCCGCTAAGCTGCAATGGCCCCGCCGCCCCTTCTCGCCCTGCAAGGCGTCATGCTGACTCTCGGCGGCAAGCCGCTGTTGGAAGGCGCCGATCTCTCGGTTGCGCCGGGCGCGCGGCTTTGCGTCGTCGGCCGCAACGGCTCCGGCAAATCGACGCTGCTCAAGATCGCGGCGGGCGACATCGAGCCTGACGGCGGGACGCGCTTTCTGCAGCCGGGCGCGAGCTTACGCTATCTGCCGCAGGAGCCGGATTTCTCCGGCTTCGCGACGGCGCTTCGCTACGTCGAAGCCGGACTCGGCCCGCTGGACGATCCTCACGTCGCCAGGGCGTTGCTCAACGATCTGGGGCTGCAGGGCGATGAAGACCCGGCGCGGCTCTCCGGGGGCGAAGCGCGCCGCGCCGCGCTCGCCCGCGTTCTCGCGCCCGAGCCCGACATTCTGCTGCTTGACGAGCCGACGAACCACCTCGACTTGCCGACGATCCTCTGGCTCGAAGAAAGGCTCGCGGGGCTGCGCTCGGCGCTGGTGCTCATCAGCCACGACCGCCGCTTTCTGCAGGACCTGACCCGGGAAACGCTGTGGATCGACCGCGGCCAAACGCGCCATCTGGCGCGCGGCTTCAAGGAATTCGAAGCGTGGCGCGACCGCGAACTGGAGGAAGAGGACAAGCAGCAGCACAAATTGGCGCGCAAGATCGTCGCCGAGGAACATTGGCTGCGCCACGGCGTCTCGGGCCGGCGCAAGCGCAATGTGAAACGGCTTGCCGGCCTGCATCATCTGCGCGCCGAGCGGCGCAACCGGGTGATGCCGACGGGCGAGGTGAAGCTTGAAGCGAGCGAAGCGCAGCTTTCCGGCAAGCTCGTCATCGAGGCTATCAAGATCGGCAAGTCCTTCGACGCGCGCGTCATCGTCGAGAATTTCACGACGCGCATTCTGCGCGGCGATCGACTCGGAATCGTCGGCGCGAACGGCGCCGGCAAGACCACGCTGATCAATCTTCTCACCGGCGCGCTCGCGCCCGACGGCGGCAAGATTCGCCACGGCGCCAATATCGAGATGGCGACTCTGGAGCAAAGCCGCGCTAGCCTCGATCCGACAACGACATTGCAGGACGCGCTGACCGGCGGCGGCTCCGACACGATCGAGATCAATGGCGAGCGTCGTCACGTCGTCGGCTATATGAAGGATTTCCTGTTCAAGCCCGAACAGGCGCGCACGCCGATCGGCAGGCTGTCGGGCGGCGAACGTGGACGCCTGTTGCTCGCTCGCGCGCTGGCCAAGCCGTCCAATCTTCTCGTGCTCGACGAGCCGACCAACGACCTCGATCTTGAAACGCTCGATCTCTTGGAAGAAATGCTCGCCGATTATCCGGGCACGCTCATCGTCGTCAGCCACGATCGCGATTTTCTCGATCGCGTCGCGACGAGCGTTTTGATGAGCGATGGCGACGGCCGCTGGATAGAATACGCCGGCGGCTATAGCGACATGGTCGCGCAGCGCGGCAAGGGCGTCGAGACGCGGGGCGCAACGACGTCGACGCGGGAGACGAAGGAAAGGCCGGCGCCGCGCGAGAAGGCGGCGGGCAAGCAGAAGCTTTCCTTTAAGGAGCAGCATGCGCTCGCGACCCTGCCCGGCAGGATCGACGACTTGCGCGAGAAATGCGGGAAGCTGCAGAGCATGCTCGACGACCCTGAACTCTATTCTCGGGACCCGGCGAAGTTCGCCAAGGCGAGCGAGGCTTTCGCTGCGCTTCAGGCCGACATCGCCAAGTCGGAAGACGAGTGGCTTGCGCTTGAAATCAAGCGCGAGGAAGAGCGTTCAAACTAATTTAATTCCATTCTCCAGTATTGGTCAGAATGGAAATCTTCCATTTGTAGATTCGACACTCGTTATTGATGGTCGAAAACAGCAACGCTAGATGTCACCTGTTCTCTTCTAAGAGAAGCGCCAGAGCAAAATTCCGCATTGGCGCGCAGATAACAATAGTTCCAGGGAGAAAGCATCGTGACACGCGCATATCTCACGCCGCATCGCGCCTTGCGGGCGGCCATATTGGCGCTCGCGGTCTCAATCGCAGGTTCGAGCCTTTCGCTGGCGGGCGAAACCGTCGAGATCAAAATGCTCAACAAGGGCGCGGATCGCTACATGGTGTTCGAGCCGGAGGTCGTGCGGATCAAACCGGGCGATACGATCAAATTCGTCGCGGCCGACAAGGGGCATAACGCCGTCACCATAAAGGAGTTGATTCCCACCGGCGCGGAGCCGTTCCGCGGCAAGATCAATGAGGAATTGGCGATCACGCTGTCGACGCCCGGCGTCTATGGTTTTCGTTGCGATCCGCATTACACGCTGGGCATGGTCGGCGTCGTGGTCGTCGGAGAGCCCGCAAATCTCGACGCCGCCAAACAGGCGAAGCTGCCCGGTAAGGCAGGCGAAGTCATGACGCGACTCCTAGGAACGCTCTGATCCTCGGGCCGTAATCGACATCAGGCGCGAGAAGATATCGTCCTGGCGATGCGGCGAATGAGCAAGGCCGTGACCAGCGGCCCCAAGGCGAGCGCGAGCAGCGCGTCAGAAAATTCGCCGGTCGCGCCTTTGATGAGGCCGACGAGGTAGGGACCGGCGAAGCCCGAGACATTGCCGATCGAATTGATCACCGCGACGCCGACGACGCCGTCACCCGAACCGAGCGCCAGAGTCGCGAAGCTCCAGAAGGTCGGCAGCGCCGCGATCGCGCCGATGGCGGCGACGGACAGCGCGATCATCGACAGCAAGGGCGTCGGCGCATAGGCGGCGCAGGCCAGCCCGATTGCGCCGACGACGGCGGCGAGCGCCGTGTGGCCGACGGTCTCGCGCCGCCAATCTGAGCTGCGGCTCCACGCCCACATCGCGAGCGCGGCGCAGATGTAGGGAATCGACGCCAAAAGACTCGTGGCGATGACGCCAAATCCGAAGGCTTTGATGATCTGCGGGAGCCAGAAGCTCAGGCCGTAAAGCGCAATGACCATTCCGAAATAGGCGACGCCGAGAATTAGCACGCGCTTGTCGGTCAGCGCGCGCCAATGGTCGCCATGGTCTCGCCCTGCGTCTTTCTCGAGCGCGGCGCGCAGTGACGCTTTCTCGCCGGACGTCAGCCATTTCGCCGACTCCGGACCATCGGGCAGATAGAAGACGCAGACAATCCCGAGGATGACCGACGGCAGCGCCTCCATGAGAAACAGCCAGCGCCAGCCGCTGATCCCGCCGACGCCGTTCAGCGACGCGAGGATGAATCCCGAGATCGGCGATCCGATTGCGCTGGCGAGAGGAACCGCAATCAGGAAGCTGGCAAGAACGCGCGCGCGCTGAGCGGCGGGAATCCAATAGGTGAGATAGAGAATGACGCCCGGCGCGAAACCGGCTTCCATCACGCCGAGCAGCAGACGCAAAACAACGAAGCTCGCCTCGCTCCAGATGAAGGCGGTGAGCGCCGAAACGAGGCCCCAACTCACCATAATGCGCGCGATCCACACGCGCGCGCCGACGCGGTGCATGATGTAATTGCTCGGCGCTTCGAACAGGCAGTAGCCGATAAAGAAAACCCCGGCGCCCCAGCCGAAGAATTCCGGCGTGAAGCCAAGTTCGGCATTCATCGTCAGGGCGGCGAAGCCGATGTTCACGCGGTCGAGATAGGCGACGATAAAGGCCGTGACGAGAAAAGGGACCAGTCGCCGCGCCACTTTCGCGACGACGCGGTCGGCGGCGATCTCTTGCGGCGCGCGCGGCTTTGGCGGGGCTGCGACCGCCGTATCCGACATCGGCTAGGCCCGCTCGAAGCGCATGAGATGGTGCCAGCGATGCGGGACGTCGCCGGACAGGCGCTTGAGGCCCGCCGCACGCGCCTGTCGCTCCAGAAGCGACAATGGCTCGGGGAAGTCGCTGCTCGAAATATGCTCGTAAACCGCGTCCTTTTCGGCGCGCGAAAGGCCGGTCCAATCCTTTTCGATCCAATCGAAATAATGTTTCAGATAATCCTCGCGGCTTTCGTCCTCCTCGCGCATCGTGTCGACGAGCAACAGCACGCCGCCGGGCGCGAGCGCGCGCGACGCGCGTCGGAAGAATTCCGCTTTGTTCTCGGTCGACAGGTGATGCAGAACGAAACTGCTGTGAAGGACATCATAGGAGACGCCGTCGGAAAGAGCCGACAGCATGTCGCTGTGCGCGAGCTGCACGGGGCATGGCAGAGATTTCAGATTTTCGGCCGCGCGCGCGAGCGCGGTCTCCGAAAGATCGATCCCCTTGTAGCTCGACGGCGGGATGCGGCGCAGGATCGGCGCAAAGACATGCGCATCGCCGCAACCGAGATCGAGCAGGGAAAAGTCGCCGCCCTGGAATTGGCCGCGCAGGGCGCGCTCGACCTCGTCGCCGAGCGCCGCGTGAAACATGAAATCCTTGACGACGACTTTCTCATAGGTATCCCAGAGATCGAAAATCTCGCCTGAGTATGCGCTCTTTACATCGGCGTCCATGAGCCAGCCTTTTTGTCGATTCACTTGAGAGCGAAGCCCAATGCGTTAAGGGCTTCGCGCATGCGGTCGCGACCGCTCAACGCTTCCGCCCCGCGCACCCGCGACAGCGCCTGACGAATCCACCCCTGATCCGGCAGGCCCTGCTCCTTCTGGAAGTCCTTGAACTTTTCATCGAGCGTTTCGATCGCCTCGCGCTGCGCCTCACCCCATGCATATTGTTCGTGATGGAGCACGGCCGCCTGACCAAGGCGAGGCTTGACGGCCGCGTTGGCGGCCGGATCGGGAACGCCGACAACCATGCCGAAAACGGCGAAGACGTTCGGCGGCAGGTTCAATTCCTTGGCGACCTCTTCCGGCTTGTTGCGCATCGCGCCGATATAGCAGCAGCCAAGACCGATCGATTCAAGCGCGGTGACGGCGTTCTGCGCGGCGAGCGCGGCGTCGACGACGCCGGTGAGAAAGATTTCGAGATAAGGCAGCGCCGCCGCGTCGCGCCCCCTTTCGCGCCCGAGGTTTTCCAATCGCGCGAGATCGCAGAGCCAGACGAGGAACAGCGGGCAGCCGCGAATATGCTTCTGTCCGCCGGCGAGATCGGCGAGACGGGTCTTGCGCGCCTCGTCCTGCACCGCGACGACGCTCCAGACTTGCAGATTCGACGATGTCGACGCCGACTGCGCGGCCGCGACGATGATCTCCAGCGCGCCTTCGGGCAGCGGCTGATGCAGGAAATTGCGATGCGAGCGATGCGCGAGAATAAGGTCGAGCGTGTCGTTCCACTGCGTCGGTTTTGGCGAATCGTCGCGGCGATAGCGCTCAAACATCGCCGCCGCGCCGCGCGGGTCGATGGGCTCCGGGCTTAAAGGCTTGTTCATGGGCTTCCCTTAGGCGCGTTGCCCGGCTGGCGCAACACTCCGCATCTACGCTTTATTGACTTTCATGTATATTATGGACATATACAAAAATGGTCAATTTCGAGCATGTCGCCGGGTTCGAATGGGATCAGGACAATGCGCGCAAAAGCATCGAAAAGCACGGCGTCAGCCAAGCGGAGGCCGAGCAGATTTTCGCCAATGAGCCGCTGATCATGACGGACGATTTGGCGCACAATGCGAGGGAGCCGCGCTATCACGCGCTCGGTCGAACGGATGCAACGCGGTTGCTGCATGTCACATTCACGCTCCGCTCTAACGGGACGCGCATTCGAATCATCTCCGCGCGCGACATGAGCCGCAAGGAACGGTTACGCTATGAGCAAGACGATTAAGCCGCTCCCGACTTTTGCAACGGAAGCGGAGGAACGCGCCTATTGGGAGCGTCACGACTCGGCGGAACATGTCGACTGGAGCAAGGCGAAGCGCGTTCGGATGCCGAATCTCAAGCCTTCGACGACGTCGATTTCCCTGCGGCTTCCGGTCGGTCTGCTGGAGCAGATCAAGATCGCCGCCAACAAACGCGACGTGCCCTATCAGTCGCTCATCAAGATCTGGCTCGCCGAGAAGGTCCGCTGACTTACACCCGCCTCGGCACGAGGATCGCACGAAAATCATTGACATTGGTGCGCGTCGGCCTGGTCACGATGAGGTCGCCGAGCTTCTCGAAGGCGGTGTAGGCGTCATTGTTGGCGAAATGCGCCTTCAGATCGACGCCCGCTTTTTTTGCGCGCGCGAATGAATCCGCCGTCATGATCGCGCCGGCGTTGTCTTCGCTGCCGTCGATGCCGTCGGTGTCGCAGGCGATCGCCGAAATGCCGCCGAAGCCTTCGAGCGCGAGCGTCAGACCCAGCAAGAACTCGGCGTCGCGTCCGCCGCGCCCCTTGCCGCGCACGGTGACGGTCGTCTCGCCGCCGGAGATGATCGCGACAGGCGGCTCAAAGGGCTGGCCATGAAGCGCGATCTGCTTGGCGACGCCAGCGTGAACCAGCGCCACGTCGCGCGATTCGCCTTCAAGATCGCCGAGAATGCAGGGGGTGAACCCCGCCGCTTTGGCGACCGCCGCGGCCGCGTCGAGCGAACCTTGCGGCGTGGCGATGAGGATGTTCTGCACTTTTTCAAAAATGGCGTCGCCGGGCTTGGGCGTTTCGCATGCGCTCTCTTGCAGATGCGCCAGCACCGCCGCCGGTGCGTCGATCTTATATTTGGCGATGACGGCGAGAGCGTCTTCGCGCGTCGTCGGATCGGGAACCGTCGGGCCGGAGGCGATCACCGAGAGATCGTCGTTCGGCACGTCGGAGATCATCAGCGCCACGACGCGCGCCGGCGCGGCGGCGCGGGCGAGACGCCCGCCCTTGATGGCGGAGAGATGCTTGCGCACGCAATTCATCTCGGAGATGTTCGCGCCGCTCTTTAAGAGCGCCTTGTTCACCGCCTGCTTTTCCTCAAGCGTGATGCCCTCGGCCGGCAGCGCCATCAAGGCGGAGCCCCCGCCGGAAATCAGCGCGAGAACGAGATCGTCTTGCGAAAGCCCCTGCACTTTCTGCAAAATGCGCTTCGCGGCCTCGCGCCCGGCGGCGTCCGGCACCGGATGCGAGGCTTCGATCACTTCGATCTGTTTCGTCGGCGCGCCATGTTCGTAGCGCGTGACGACGAGCCCTTCGAGCGGGCCGCGCCAATGGGCTTCGACCGCCGCCGCCATTGAAGCCGCCGCCTTGCCGGCGCCGACGACGATGGTGCGGCCTTTCGGCGGCGCGATCTTCGCCAGATGCGGCGGCAGGCAAACCGCAGGCGATGCGGCGCCGACGGCGGCGTCGAACATCGCGCGGAGGAGTTGGCGGTGGTCTTGGGACATGGTGGGTTCCAGTTGCCAAAAGCGGTGGGGCATCTCCTTCTCCCGTAAGCGGGAGAAGGTGGCCCTCGCGTTAGCGAGGGTCGGATGAGGGCGTTACGGCTCGCATCCGCCTTTTTCTAAGGCCTCGCGAATGCGATCAAGCGGAATATTTCCGCCGCCGATGACAGTCTCATTGTCGAACCGGAGAACCCGATACCCTTGTCCGCGAAGCCAAGCGTCGCGTACAGCGTCGTGTTGCTTCTGATCGTCTTTGTCGTGCGGCAGACCGTCGAGTTCGACGACGAGACGATGTTCGATGCAAAGAAAATCGACGACATATTTGCCGATCGGAACCTGTCTGCGAAATTTGAGTCCGTCGAGGCCTGAGCCGCGCAAAGACCGCCACAGGATTTCCTCGGCGACAGTCATATTGCGCCGAAGTTTACGCGCGAAGTCGGTCTGAGATTTCGAAACCAGCGCAGGCATCGGTCAATCCAATGGCCCTCATCCGACCCGGCTTCGCCGGGCCACCTTCTCCCGCAAGCGGGAGAAGGGTAAGCCCGGCGCCGTCGCCCTTTACGCCGCCATCGCGTTGGCCTTCTCGATCAGCGCTTCGGCCATGCGGATCGAGGCGATGTCGATCAGACGGCCGTCGAGCGAGACCGCGCCCTTGCCTTCCTTGGCGGCCTGCGCCATCGCGTCGAGAATGCGGCGCGCCTTGGTCACCTCCGCCTCGGACGGCGTGAACACCTGATTGGCGAGTTCGATCTGCGAGGGATGGATCGCCCACTTGCCTTCATAGCCGAGCACCGCGGCGCGCTTGGCGGCGGCGATATAGCCGTCCGGATCGCCGAAGTCGCCGAACGGACCGTCGATCGGACGCAGGCCATAGGCGCGGCAGGCGACCATCATCCGAGTCTGCGCCGCATGCCACTGATCGGCCCAGTAGTATTCGCGATTGCCGCTGGCGTCCTTGTCGGTGAGCACGCCGTAATCCGGATTGACGCCGCCGATGACGGTGGTGCGGGCGCGGGTCGACGCCGCATAGTCGGCGACGCCGAAGGACATCGCCTCAAGGCGCTTGGACGATTGCGCGATCGCTTCGACATTGGCCATGCCGAGCGCGGTCTCGATCAGGATTTCGATGCCGATCTTCTTGGTGCGCTTCTTATATTGCTCGATCTGCGTGATCATCATGTCGATCGCATAGACGTCGGCCGGAACGCCGACCTTCGGGATCAGCACGATGTCGAGGCGCGGACAGTTCTCGAGAACGTCGACGACGTCGCGATAGCAATATTGCGTGTCGAGACCGTTGATGCGCAACGTCATCACCTTCTTGCCCCAGTCGATGTCGTTGAGGCCCTGGATGATGTTCTTGCGCGCCTGTTCCTTGTCGTCGGGCGCGACGGCGTCCTCGAGATCAAGGAAAATCTGATCGGCCTTGGACTGCGCGGCCTTTTCGAACATGCCCGGCGCGGAGCCCGGCACGGCGAGTTCCGAGCGATGGAGACGCGGCGTCGCCTGCTCGATTAAAGTGAAGCTCATAACTTTACCCCTTCCTGTTGAATTAGCCTGTGGCGCCCAAGCCGGCGGCGATGCAGCTGATCGAGAGCAGAAGAGGCACTTTGACGGCCTCTTTCTCCGCTTCGTCCTTTGCCTCGCGGAACCGGCGAAGCAGCGCCACCTGCTCGCGATTGACCTCGTTGATGGTCTGCAGGCGATGCGACAGCCGCGCCTGATATTCCTTGAAACGATCCGCCAGTTCGACGCCGCCGGCGACTCGCAGGACCATCTCGCGCGTTAAAGCGAATTCCTCTTCGATCGCCTTGAAGATTTTGGTTCGCACCGCTTCATCCGCGACAAGTCCGGCGTATTGCCTGGCGATCGAGAGATCGACAAGCGCGAGCGTCTTCTCGACCTCGTCGATAATGAGCCGGAACATGCGCGAATCTTCGAACATGCGGCGCAGCAGCTCCATGCCGCGCTCGTCCCGCACGTCGACGAAATTCTTGAGCCCCGAGCCGACGCCGTACCAGCCGGTGATCGAATGGCGGTTCTGCGCCCAGGCGAAGACCCAGGGAATCGCGCGCAAATCCGCGAGGCTCTTGGCGCCGAAGCGCCGCGCCGGCCGCGAGCCGATATTGAGCAGCGAAATCTCTTCGAGCGGACTCGCCGCCTGAAAGTAAGCGACAAGATCCGGATCGCCGATGAATTTGGCGTATGCGGCGAAAGAGGCGCCGGAAATTTCTTCAAGCGCCTCGTCGAACTCGGCGTGCGGCGCCAGCGCTTCCTCGCGCTCGGACTTCAACGCATGCTGAAACACGGAAGAGGCCAAAAGCTCCATCTGATACGCCGCGGTGCCGCGATTGGCGTATTTGAACGATACGACTTCGCCCTGTTCGGTGACGCGAAAACGGCCGCGGATGGAGCCCGCCGGCTGCGCCGCGATCGCATGGCCGGTCGGCGCGCCGCCGCGCGACACCGAGCCGCCGCGTCCGTGGAAGAAGGCGATGGCGACGCCCTGCTCGCGTCCGACTTGAGCAAGGCGCGCCTGAGCCTTGAACAGCTCCCAGTTCGACGACAGAAAGCCGCCGTCCTTATTCGAGTCGGAATAGCCGATCATCACCTCTTGCAGATTGCCCTGCCAGCGGGTCGAGCGGCGCACCACCGGAACCTGCAACAGATCGCGCATGATCGCCGGCGCAGCGCGCAGATCGCCGATCGTCTCGAAGAGCGGCACGATCGGCAGCGTCAGAATCTCGACGCCGGGCTCATCGAGGAACAGCCCCGCCTCCTTGGCGAGGAGATAAACGCCGAGCACATCGACCGCCGAGCGGGTCATCGACAGGATGAATCCGCCGAAGGCTTCGCGATCGAGCTGCTGACGCATCTCGGCGACGACCTCGAACATTTCGATGACGTCGCGCGTATCGGCGGACAGCTTATCGCGCGGGACCGGCGTCGTTCGCGGCTTGGCAAGTTCGGCGAGCAGAAAGGCGCGCCATTCGGGCGACTCAGGATCGGGCGGCGTCTCTCCGCCAGTCTTGATGCGCCAAAGCTCTTCGAGCGCCTGGGTGGTGCGCGTCGTGTTCTGTCGGATGTCGAGGCGCACCGTGCTGAAGCGGAAGATTTCCACCGCGCGGCGCAAGGGCCGCACGAGATCGGTCGCCAGCGCATCGCTCTTGGCTTCAACCAGCGCCTTTTCCAGCGTCAGCAGATCGGCGATCAGCTCGTCGGCGCTCGCATAACGCGGACCTGTCGCCGGCTCGCCGGTCACGGCGCGCAACGTCTGATCGAGCTTGCGCAGGATCGTGGTGACGAATTGGCGATAGGGCTCATTCTGGTTACGGGCCTCGATCGCGGCGCCATCCGGCAGCGCAGTGAGACGTTCGGCAAGTTCCTCGCGGAATGATGCGGGAATATCGGCGGCGCGCTGACTGATCGACAGCATGCGCGCGAGATCGACGACGCGGGTTCGATAATAGTTCAAGCTCGCCGATGCGTTTTCGCGCATCGTGCGGCGCGTCACGTCATTCGTCACGAAGGGATTGCCGTCGCGGTCGCCGCCGATCCAGGAGCCGAACTGGAAAAAAGGCGCGACGTCGAACGTCTCATTGGGATAGTGGCGTCCCAGCGCGCGTTCGCAGGTCGACAAAAGCTCGGGCGCGAGATCGAACAGGCTCTCGTGAAAGAAGTGCTGACCCCAGGCGACTTCCTGATCGACGGTCGGCTTTTCGAGATGCAATTCGCCGGTGAGCCATAAAAGCTCGATCTGATCGTAGATCGCTTTCACCAGCGCTTCGCGCTCGCGGTCGGTCCAGCGGGTCGATTCGAGTTCGCGCATCAAGAGATAGATGCGGCGATATTTCTCTAAGATCGAAACCCGCTTCGCCTCGGTCGGATGGGCGGTGATCACGGGACGAATGCGCAGCGTGTGCAGTTGCGCGCGTATTTCGTCTGGGGCGACGCCTGAGGCCGCGGCGCTCGACAACACATAGTCGAACGTGCCGAGCAGCTTGTCGTGGCCCTTCTCGCGCTCGATCCGGCGGCGCCGGCGCATGGCGTAGGCCTGCTCGGCGATGGAGACAAGCTGAAACAGGATGCCCTGCGCCTGAAGCGCGCGCGCCATCTGGCGTGGCTCCAGACCTGCGCCCGCCTTGGAGTCGCGCACGACGGTCTCGATCTCCGGCGTGTGTCGGCGAATGACGGTGAGCAATTGCTCGCGCAGAAAGGCGGACGCTTCGGTGACCGAACGAGTCGCATAAGCAGACGGCAGGCCGGTCGAAGACGGGCTCCTCAATGTCTGGGTCTCGGCGGTCATCAAAACTCCTTAGGCGCTTGCGCGTCCAGGACGAACGGCTGTCGTGACATAGGACGCACGTCGACGCCCGGCGGCGCCGACGTAGACTGTATGCCTCAAGCGCCCTGCATGACTTTGGCGACGGTCGATCCGAATTCGGCCGGGCTCGGCGCGACGGTGAGACCGTAGGACTTCATGATCTCGGTTTTTTCCGCGGCGCTGTCGCCGGTCGCGGAAATGATCGCCCCGGCGTGTCCCATGCGGCGTCCCTTCGGGGCGGTGAGGCCGGCGACGAAGCCGATCACCGGCTTGGAGAAATTCTCCTTGATCCAGGCGGAGGCCTCGGCCTCCTGCGGACCGCCGATCTCGCCGATGATGAGCACCGCTTTGGTCTCCGGGTCTTTGTCGAAAAGCACCAGATGGTCGAGGAACGACGAGCCGTTGATCGGATCGCCGCCGATGCCCACCGACGTCGATATGCCGATGCCAAGCGCCTTCAGCTGCGACGCCGCTTCATAGCCGAGCGTGCCGGAGCGCGAGATCAGCCCCACCGAGCCCTGCTTGTAGATGTGGCCCGGCATGATGCCGAGCATCGCCTTGCCGGGCGAAATGATGCCGGCGCAATTGGGGCCGACCATCATCGGCCGTCGATCCTTCGGAAAGCGCAGGAAATAGCGCTTCACGCGCATCATGTCCTGCGCCGGAATGCCGTCGGTGATCGAGCAGATCAGGCGGACGCCAGAATCTGCGGCCTCCATGATCGCGTCGGCGCAGAAGGCCGGCGCGACGAAGGTGATCGACGCCTGCGCGCCGGTTTCGCGCACCGCTTCGCGCACGGTGTTGAACACCGGCACGCCGTGATGAGTCTTGCCGCCCTTTCCGGGCGTGACGCCGGCGACGACATTGCTGCCGTAGTCGATCATCTCCTTGGTGTGGAAGCTGCCCTTGTCGCCGGTGATGCCCTGAACGAGGATCGGCGTCTTTTCGTCAATGAGAATGCTCATGTGTCGTTCTCCGGCGCTTATTTCGCGCCCTTGTAGGCGGCGACGGCCTTCTCGGCGGCTTCGGCGAGCGTGTCGGCCTGAATGATCGGAATGCCGCTCTCGGCGATGATCTTCTTGCCCGCTTCGACATTGGTGCCGGCGAGGCGCACGACGAGCGGCACGCCCTCGATCTTCTCGGCGCGCACCGCGTCGACGACGCCCTGAGCGACCCAGTCGCAACGGTTGATGCCGGCGAAGATGTTGACCAGCACGACTTTGACGCGCCGGTCGGACAGAACCAGGCGGAACGCCGTCGCGACGCGCTCGGGCGAAGCGCCGCCGCCAACGTCGAGGAAGTTCGCGGGATTGCCGCCGGCGTGCTTGATCATGTCCATCGTCGCCATGGCGAGCCCGGCGCCATTGACGATGCAGCCGATTTCGCCGTCAAGGCCGATATAGTTGAGCGCATGCTCCAGCGCCTGCGCCTCTCGCGGATCGCTCTGCGAGGGATCGTTCATGTCGACGATGTTGCGGCGGCGGAACAGCGCATTGTCGTCGAAGGACATTTTCGCGTCGAGCGCCAGCACCTTGTCGTCCTTGGTGACGACGAGCGGATTGATTTCGAGCATGGTCGCGTCATTGTCGCGGAAGGCGCGATAGGCGCCCATGATCGTTTTCACCGCGCGCGAGACCTGCTTGATGTTCAATCCAAGCTGAAAGGCGAGTTCGCGCGCCTGAAACTGCTGCAGGCCGACGGCGGGCTCGACGATCACCTGGAGCAGTTCGTCGGGCGTGTTCTTGGCGATCTCCTCGATCTCCATGCCGCCATGCTTCGAGGCGATGACGCGCACGCGCTCCAATTTGCGATCGAGAACATAGCCCAGATAAAGCTCGCGCTCGAAAGGATCGGCGACTTCGACATAGACGCGCTGCACCGGCTTGCCCTCGGGTCCGGTCTGGGCGGTGACAAGCCGCTTGCCGAGAAGATCGCGCGCCGCCTGCTGCACTTCATGATAGGTGCGGCAGAGCTTGACGCCGCCCGCCTTGCCGCGCGCGCCGGCGTGAATCTGCGCCTTCACCACCCAATGCGAACCGCCGAGCTCGGTCGCGGCATAGACCGCCTGATCCGGGCTGAAGGCGACCGTGCCCGGTGGAATATCGACGCCGTGGCTCGCCAGAATTTCCTTGGCCTGATACTCGTGGACGTCCATGTCAGTCCTCTCCTCGCAATTGCGGCGCGGCTTGCTCAGCTATCTTGCTCAGCCGCCTATTTTTGCTTTGACCGTGTCATAGACCGCTTCCGTCTCGGCGGCGGCCTTGGCGAGCAGCGCGTTGACCTCGGCGAGCTGCGTCTCGGCGAAGTCGCGGTCCTTGATCGCCTTGGCGTTGATGAAGACATTGAGCGCGCAACTGCGCAGACCGGCGTTGGCGGCCAGCACCGCGACTCCGGCGTCGCTGATGACGTTGAGATTGCCCTTGTCCGCGGCTTCCTTCGACAGCGCGATGACGTCGTAGCAGACCTTGCACGTCTTGAGCGGCGCCAGCGTCGCTTCCTTCAGCGCCGCCTGGATCGCCGCCGAGCGCGCCGCCTTTTCCTCATCCGTGCCGCGCGGCAGGCCGTATGCGCCCATCAGCGTGTTGAACGCGACGACATCCTCGTCGACCCCCGCGGTCAGCTCGGCGCGTAGCTTCTCGGCCTTGGCGAGCGTGAGCTGGAGATCGGCGGAGACCGCTTCGTAATTCTTCTTGCCGATGGTGAGATTGCACACCATCGAAACCAGCGCGGCGCCCATGGCGCCCGACAGCGCCGCCGCGCCGCCGCCGCCGGGAGTGGGGGCGTCACTGGCGAGTTCGTCGAGGAATTTTCCGATCGTATCGTTCTTGGCGCTCATATCTTTCCTCGCTCAGGCGAGCACTTTGGCTTGCGCGTAAATGTTTTCGCAGTCGAACACCTGGTCGGCGGCGTCGAACAGCTTCCCGACGCATTCGCGATGCAATTTCAACTTGAGTCCGCCAAGCCCCAGCGCGCCGATGACGATCTTGCCGTGACGCTCCTTGGCCTTGTCGGTCGCTTCGACGCCGCCGATTCCGAGCGGCGGCTGCGCATTGCAATCGGCGATGAGTTCGATCGTCGGATCGTCCTGCCAATCCTTCTCGTCGAGCAGCGGCACGCCGATCGCGCCGGCCGCGAAGACAATCTGCGCGCCCTTAACT
This sequence comes from Alphaproteobacteria bacterium, assembly GCA_016869555.1. Taxonomy (GTDB): domain Bacteria; phylum Pseudomonadota; class Alphaproteobacteria; order Rhizobiales; family Beijerinckiaceae; genus Methylocystis. The sequence goes on from VGDY01000002.1 coordinate 50,571, forward strand.
GCGTCAGCGCGGGCGGCGTTGTCGGCGGCTTCGATCGCCGCGGGCGTGAAGCCGAAGCGCTCCTCGATGGCCTTGGCCGCCGCTTCGGCGCGCGACTTCTGACGCGAGGTGATCGCGACTTCGGCGCCTTCGATATTCAGCATCGCGGCGGCGCGCATCCCGACCGGGCCGGTGCCGGCGAGAACCACGGCCTTCTTTCCCTTGAGCGAACTGGCCTTGGCGAGCAACGCCACGCCTGCCGCGGCGGTCGTATTCGAGCCGTTCGAATCGAGCATCGCCGAGACGCGGAAATTGGAGAAGAAGCGCTTCTTCACCGCCTTGAACACGGCCTCGCCCGCCGTCATCGAGCCGCCGCCGACGAAAATCGCGGTATATTGTTTTTCCTTCGGGCCGCGCGTGAAAATGCAGCCGTCGACCAGCGCGCCGACGTTCTCGGGCGTCACGGCGCCATAGCCGATGATGTGATCGGCGCCGCCGTCATAGCCGACGACCGTGTCGAAAACGCTCGGAACCGGATCGGTGTCAAAAAGGAAAAGCAGTTTCTGGGTCATTGGGATTCCTCAGGCCGCGTCATGGCCGGGCAAAGCCGTCAACGACGGCGTCGTTTCACTCGCCTATGTCCCGGCCATCCACGCCGAGACGTTGCGCAACATCTTCAATCGCTCCGCAGCGGCGCCGCGTGGATGCCCGCGACAAGCGCGGGCATGACGGCGGCAGGGAGCAAGACACGTCAACCTCACGCCGTCACGACATTGCGCGGGCTGCCGGCGACGAAGGCGTCGATATTGTCGACGAGCTGGTCGGCGAGCACCTGCATCGCTTCTTTCGAGGCCCAGGCGACATGCGGCGTGATGATGAGATTGGGAATCGTCGGGTCGAGAAGAATATTGCCATTCTTCGGCGGCTCGACGGTTAAAACGTCCATGCCGGCGCCGGCGATGACTCCGTTGCGCAACGCGTCGGCGAGCGCCTGCTCGTCAATGATGCCGCCCCGCGCGGTGTTGATGATGCAGGCGGTCTTCTTCATCGAAGCGAATTCCTTCGCGCCGATCATGTTCTTCGTCTCGGGCGTGAGCGGCAGGTTGAGCGTCACCACGTCCGCCTCGCGCAGAATGGTCGGGATGTCGACCTTGTTCGGCACGTCCATGACGTCGTTGATCAACACCTTCATGCCGAGCGCGACGGCGCGCTTTTCGATTTCCTTGCCGAGCGCGCCATAGCCGACGATGCCGAGCGTCGAGCCGGCGATGTCATAGATCGGATAGTCGAAATAGCAGAACTGATTGGCGTAGCCCCAGCGGCCCTGCCGAACGGAATTATAATAGTTCACCAAATTGCGGCGCAGCGCGAACAGCAGCGCGAACACATGTTCGGGCAGGGTGTTGAAGGCGTAGTTGCGAATGTTGGAGACGACGATCCCATTGGCGCTCGTATAGGCCTTGTCGATCACGTCCGTGCCGGTCGCGGCGACGGCGATGAGCTTGAGATCGGGAAGCTGCTTTAGCGTTGCTTCGCGCAGCGGCACCTTATTGGTGATGCAGATCGTCGCGCCTTTCAGACGCTCGACGATCAGGTCGGGCGCGGTCTGGGCGTGTTCGGCGTAGGCGTGAGGAAAATTCGGCTTGCGCACATTGGCGTCGAGCGTTTCCCGATCGAGAAAGACGATTTTGTGCGACATGTCCCAGTTTCCCCCTCACGTCATTCGTTCTTGTCGGCAGTCGGCAATCGGGCTTCGGCAGTCGAAATTCTTCGACTGCCGACTGCCGATTGCCGCTTTACATCTTCAACAGCGGATTGGCGCGATAGACCGCCTGAGCCGCCGCGACGCCGGAGCCCGGCGTCACCTTGATGCCATGGTCGAGCATCGCCATTTCCGCGCCGGCGATGGCGCCCAGCAGCATCAGCTCGTTCAAATCGCCGAGATGGCCGATGCGGAACACCTTGCCCGCGACCTCCGAGAGGCCGGCGCCGAGCGCGAGATTGTAGCGCTTGTAAGCGGTCTCGATCACCTTGGCGGCGTCATAGCCTTCCGGCACCACAATGGCGGTGACGGTGTCGGAATTCCACTTCGGCTCCTTGGCGCAGCACTTGAGGCCCCATGCCGCGACCGCGGCGCGACAGCCCTCGGCGAGGTGGTGGTGGCGCTTGTAAACCTGATCGAGGCCCTCCTCGAAGAGGATCGAGAGCGATTCCTTGAGGCCGTAGAGCAGCGGCACGGAGGGCGTATAAGGGAAATAGCCGTTCGCGTTCTGGGCGATCATGTCCCGGAATTCAAAGTAAGCGCGGCGACCCTGGTTGGTCTTGCCCATTTCGATCGCTTTCGGGCTTGCCGCCATCAGCAGCAGGCCGGCCGGCAGCATGAAGCCCTTCTGCGATCCCGACACGATCACGTCGACGCCCCATTCGTCCATTTTGAACTCGAGCGAGGCGACCGAAGACACGCCGTCGACGAAGAGCATCGCCGGATGCTTGGCGTTGTCCATCGCCTTGCGCACCGCGGCGATGTCGGAGGTCACGCCGGTCGCCGTCTCATTATGCGTGGCGAGAACCGCCTTGATCTCGTGATTCTTGTCGGCCTTCAGCGTCTCTTCGATCAGCTCCGGGTCGTTGCCGGTGCCCCACTCGCGCTCCTGCACGATGACCTCGAGGCCCTGGCGCTTGCAGAGGTCGATCCACAGATGGGAGAACTGGCCGAAGCGCTGCGCCAGAACCTTGTCGCCGGGCGACAGCGTGTTGGTGATCGCGGCTTCCCAGCCGCCGGTGCCCGAAGCCGGGAAAATGAAGGCGTGGCCCTTCTCGGTGCCGAAGACCTTCTTCAGGCCGGGAAAGAGCGGCTTGACGAGATCGGGGAAAGTCGGCGAGCGATGGTCTTCGGAGGCGACCGACATCGCCCGCACGATGCGGTCGGGAAGATTGGTCGGACCCGGCACAAAAAGAAAATTCTTGCCGGGAATTCTGGAATTCAACATTTCTCGTGCTCCTTTCGAGCGGCAGGTTTCAGATGGCGCGGCGCTTACGGCGCCGGGATTGCGTTAGAACAGGCCGGCGATGCGGCCCGAGTCATCGACGTAAATGTTGTTGGCGGCGGGGACCTTCGGCAATCCCGGCATCGTCATGATGTCGCCGCACACCGCCACGATGAACTCGGCGCCCGCCGAGAGACGCAATTCGCGAATCGGAATCGTGAAGCCCGAGGGCGCGCCCTTGGCGTTCTGATCCGTCGAGAAGCTGTATTGCGTCTTGGCGATGCAGACCGGGAACTTGCCGAAGCCTTCCTTCTCCAGTTCGGCGAAACGCGCCTTGATGCTCGAGTCGTAGGAGATATCGGCGGCGCCGTAGAGCTCCTTGGCGATGGTGCGCACCTTGTCGGCGAGCGGCATGTCGTCGGGATAGAGCGGCTTGAAGTTCGAGGGCTGCGTCTCGATGGTGTTGACGACCGCCCTGGCGAGATCCGCCGCGCCAGCGCCGCCGGAGCCCCAATTGTCGGCGACGACGCATTCGACGCCTTCCGCCTTGCACAGCCTGTCGAGCGCCGCCATTTCGGCGGCGGTGTCGGCCGAGAATTTGTTGATCGAGACGAGCACCGGCACGCCGAATTTTCGGACATTGCCGATATGACGCTTCAAATTCTCGAAGCCCTTCTCGACCGCGGCGACATTCTCGGCCTTCAGATCGTCCTTGGCGACGCCGCCATGCATCTTGAGCGCGCGGATCGTCGCGACGATCACCGTGATGTCGGGCTTGAGGCCCGCCTTGCGGCACTTGATGTCGAAGAATTTCTCAGCGCCAAGATCGGCGCCGAAGCCCGCCTCGGTCACGACGTAATCGGCGAGCTTCAAGCCGGCCTTCGTCGCGATCACCGAATTGCAGCCATGCGCGATATTGGCGAAGGGGCCGCCATGGATGATCGCCGGATTATTCTCCAGAGTCTGCACGAGATTGGGCGCGATGGCGTCCTTGAGCAGCGCGGCCATCGAACCCGCCGCTTTGAGTTCCGAAGCGCGCACGCTCTTCTTCTCGCGCGTCTGGCCGACGATGATGTCGCCCAGCCGGCGCTGCAGATCGGCGAAATCCGAGGCGAGGCAGAAAATCGCCATCACTTCCGAGGCGACGGTGATGTCGAATCCGTCCTCGCGGGCGAAGCCGTTGGAGACGCCGCCGAGCGACGAAACCACCGAACGCAAGGCGCGATCGTTCATGTCGACGACGCGCCGCCATGAGACGCGGCGAGAATCGATCTTGGGCTCGCCGCCCCAATAGATGTGATTGTCGATCAGCGCCGCGAGCAGATTGTTGGCCGCGCCGATCGCGTGGAAGTCGCCGGTGAAGTGGAGGTTGATATCCTCCATCGGCACGACCTGCGCGTAGCCGCCGCCGGCCGCGCCGCCCTTCACGCCGAAGCAGGGGCCGAGCGAGGGCTCGCGCAGACAGCATAGCGCTTTCTTGCCGATGTAATTGAGGCCGTCGGTGAGGCCGACGGTGGTCGTCGTCTTGCCTTCGCCGGCCGGCGTCGGCGTAATCGCCGTGACCAGGATCAGCTTGCCGTTCGTCTGGCCCCCGAGGGAGGAAATATAGTCGAGGGAGATTTTGCCCTTGTAATGACCATAGGGCTGCACATGTTCGGCCGGGATGCCGAGCTTGTCGCGGGCGATGTCGATGATCGGCAGCATTTTCGCGGCCTGCGAAATCTCGATATCGGACTTCGGCGCAAGATGCTGATTGTCTTTTCCGCTCGCGCCCGGCGCGGCGGCTGGCCTTTCTGACATGCAGTCCACTCCCTCTCGGGGCCCGCGTCGCACAGGCCCAGAATTCGCTTTTTTATCGGTCATCGAGCAACCAGCCGGCGCCGCCGAACCGTCTCCCGGTCCACCGGGCTGAAATCCAGCCGACGTCAGGCTGCCGCCTGTCCCGCGACCGTCGTTTTGTTCAAGCCGCGCACGAAGGCCCGCGGTTCGCCGCTACGAGCCGACGCGCGCATAACTCCGCTTGCTGAAAAATTCATGGGCGGACACCTCGTATGACGGGAATCAAAATTGCTCGTCAAGCCGGCCAGGCCTCCGGCGGCGCGCCATGGTCACCGGCGTTTTGAAGCGACTCCCGCTCGCGCGACAAGCCGCCCAACACATGTCGCTTATTCGACAAGCCGGGCCAATTGCCTATCCCTAACCTACCCTATAGAATAGTAACTACTAGTCACGATGGCGCCGACGAAGCCGTTTATTCTCTGCGGAAAACATGACGCTTCCTACTCGCTTGCAAGACTGATCTGGCAGGTATGGAGCGGCGGATTGCGCGCGCTAGCGCGAAATCGAACCCCATCCTTGCCTATCCGAAGAAACCGCAGGCGAGCAGGCGCAGCATCGCCTTGACCGGCTCAGAAAAAAATTTGTCGCAGTCAGCGTCGCATCCTTGACTCTATAGGCCGATCGCGGCGCCCAATCGTCGTCGACCCTATTCAGGCTGAAAATCGAGCGCGACGCCATTGATGCAATAGCGCAATCCGGTCGGCGGCGGCCCGTCATTGAAGACATGCCCGAGATGCGAGCCGCAGCGGCTGCAGTGCACTTCGGTGCGCACCATGCCGTAGCCGCGATCGACGGTCGAGCCGAGCGCGCCCGGAAGCGGATCGAAGAAGCTCGGCCAGCCGGTGCCGCTTTCGAATTTCTCGCCGGAACGAAACAGCGGCTGGCCGCAGCCGGCGCAATTGAATGCGCCAGGACGCTTTTCATGATTGAGCGCGCAGCTCCCCGGGCGCTCGGTGCCATGGCCGCGCATCACCTGATATTGCTCGGGCGTGAGCAGCGCCCGCCATTCGGCGTCGGTGCGGGTTAAGGGAAAACTCTCATCGGCCATGCGCCAGCGCCCCTTTTTTAAAAGGATTCTTCGGTTCGAGTTCCTATCCTATGTCAGCCGCCGCCTTTCGCCAGAGGCTTTGGGCGGGATAGAGTGGCCGACATCCAGCGAAAGCGATGATTCGAGAATGAGCGACAAGACATTCGACGCAGTGGTGATCGGCTCGGGACTGGGCGGATTGACGGCGGGGGCGCTGCTGGCGCATGCCGGTTACAGCGTCTGCCTGCTCGAGCGCAATTTCAGCCTGGGCGGCGCGGCCTCGGTCTATAAGGTCGGCCCGCTGACCGTCGAAGCGTCGCTCCATCAGACTTCCGATGCGCGCAATCCCCGCGACGTGAAGCACGACATCCTGCGCCGGCTGGGCATTCTCGACGAAATCGAATTTCTGCCGACCGGCGCGCTCTACACGGTGCGCGGCGGACCGGTGGGCGAACCCTTCGAACTGCCCTTCGGCTTTGGACCGGCCTATGAGGCGCTCGCCGCCCGCTTCCCGGATAAACGCGCGGCGATTCAACGGTTTCTCGGCGAGGTCGAGCAGATCCACGATGCGCTATGGACATTGAAGCAGGCGCGCGAGGAAAGCTCCTTCGCCAAATTCGCGCGCGGGCTCTGGGAGGTCGCGCCGGCGGCCGTCGGCTGGCAAAACTCCTTGCATGAGATCATGGAGCGGGATTTCGCCGGCTGCGAGGCCTTAAAATGCGCGCTGGGGGCCAATCTCGCCTATTACGGCGACGATCCGCGCCGGCTGTGGTGGATTTTCTACGCGCTGGCGCAAGGCGGCTATATCGCCTCCGGCGGGGCCTATATCAAAGGCGGCTCGCGACAATTGAGCCTGAAGCTCGCCAAGGCGATCACAAAGACGGGCGGCGTCGTGCGCCTCGGCCGGCGCGTCAACGCCATCGAGACGGATTCAGACGGCGCCGTCGTCGCGATTAGACATGTGGCGCGGCGCGACGGCGAGGGCGAAGAGCGCATTGCGGCGCGCGTCGTGATGGCGAATTGCGCGCCGACCGAGGCGGCGGCGATGATGGACGTCGCCGCGCGCGCGAAAATGGAAGAGGCCTTCGGCGCCCGCAGGCTTTCGACGTCGCTGTTTGCGGCGAATTTCGGCCTGAGCGCGAAACCCTCGACGGTCGGGCTGACGGAGTTCACGACCGTGGTTATGCCGCCGGACATGAGCCGCTTCGATCAATATGGCGACGGCGCGGGGGCGATGGCGCATGATCCCAGTGGCGCCCTACCGCTTCATACGATCGCCAATTTCACCGCGGTCGACTCGGGGCTTTGGGACGAGCCGCCGATCCTCGTCAGCGTGCTTGGCCTCGATCGCCTCGACAATTGGCGCGATCTGCCGCGCGAAGAAGCTGTCGCGCGGCGCGAACGCTGGCTCGACGCCATACAGGCTTCTCTCGACCGCGACTATCCGGGATTTTCCGGCCTGGTGACGACGCGGATGCTGCTCAACGCCCATTCGATGGCGAGCTATCTCAACACGCCGGAAGGCGCGGTATACGGCTTTGCGGCGCTGCCCGCCGAAGCGCCGATCCTGATGGGATTTCCGCGCACGCCGCGCACGCCGATCGCCGGACTCTATCTCGCCTCGGCGTTCGGCGGCGAACATGGCTTCAACGGCGCGATGTTATCCGGCGCCGAGGCCGCGCGGCTCGCCGAGAGTCGGCTCGCCGCCGCGACTTGAAGAGAAATGGCGCAAATCGAGTTCGCCCAGCGCCGGGTTAGCGCTTGCGGCGCTTGCCGCCGGCGGGCGCCGCCGACGCGATGCCGAGTTCGGCGCGGCATCCGGCGCTGATCGAACCGGCGTTGCCTCTCAGGCATCGTTCGATGGCGATGGCGTCGGGAATATAGGCGTCGCAAACGCGATGCGCATCGCTTTCGCAGGCCTCGCGCTGCTGAGCCGTCCCTTGAGCGAAAGTCGGCACGACCGCAAAAATCGCCAGCAGAGCCGATAGCCTCACAAAGATGCGCATTCAGATCATCCTTCCATTTTCCGGCGCTTCGAAGTTAAGCGGAGCGCAAGCGCGCGGCTGGGCGGGCGCGCTCCCTCGAGCGACAATTGGCGTTGATTGCATCGCGAACGCCGGGAATCAAGACGGATTATTCACGCCCGCTTCAAACGGCGGGTCATCGGGCATCGTTCCCGAGCTATTTTACGACCATTATGGGGCAAGACGCCAACTGCATGATCCGGTCGGCGCGGCTGCCGATCATGCGCTCATAGAACGCCGAATGGCCGGTCGCGCCGATGACGAGCAATTCCGCCTTGAGGTCATTGGCGAGTTGCACGATGTCGCGCACCGGATGGCCGACGACGACATGGATTTGCACATTTACGTTTGCCGCGGCCGCCTCATCGAGCGCGCGGCGACGCACGACCTCGAAGCGACGTTCGGCGAGCGCCGTCGCATCCTTCACCTCCTCGATGAAATCCGCCAGATTGGGGAGTTCTTCGACGCAGATCATGTGAAGCGCGGATTGATTCTGCCTGGCCAACGCCAACGCAAGGGCGAAGGCGCGGAAAGCCGGCTCGGAGCCGTCATTGGCGTTGAGGATTGTCTCGAACATCACGGTCCTCTTGATTTGACGGTTTACGGCGCCTTCGCCGCAACATCGCCGGCCTCGTCCTGCGGCAGATGATGGCGCGGCAGGTAGAGGCTGTTCGCGATCAGGGTGGGCGTGACGGCGGTCGCGACGATCGCCGCGACCAGCGTCGAATATTGGCTCTCGTCGATAATATTGTGCGACAGGCCAAAGATCGCGGAGATGGTGCCGAAAGTGAGGCCCGAGGCCATCAGCAGCGTCGTATACATGGCGTCCTTGTGCGGCGAACCGAAATAACGCGAGACCGGATAGACGCTCGCCACTTTCGTCGCCATTTCGACGGCGAGAAAAGCGATGACGCCAAGCGGCGCCGCGAGAACCGCGGGAATTGAAACGAAATAGCCGGCGCGAATGAAATAGAAGGGCGTCAACAGGCCTATGGTGATCGTCCGCAGACGGCGAATCAGCGCGTGATCGCGGCCAACCGCGCCGGCGAGCGCCATGCCGATGAGATAGGCGGGAAGCACGCCCTCGCTGCCGGCCCAGGTGGCGAGCGCCGCGAGCGCCATCAATGTGAAAAGCAGGAATTTCGTCTCGAACTCAGAGGGACGCGCGCCGAATTTGCCGAACGCGAGCGGCGTCACGCGCGGGACGCCGACGAAAGCGGCCGCAAGGACGACGACGAATGCAACCGTCTTCCAGGTGAAAGGCGCGAACACGAGGCCGAGCATCACGACCGTGCCGAGATCGGTGACGAAACAGGCGGCAAGGATCGTCTTGCCGAAATCGGTTCTGTTGAATCCATATTCCATCATCACCGTGTAAACGACGGCGACTGAGGTCGCGGCGAGCGCGATGCCGGCCAGCAATGCCGGCGCGTTCTCCCATCCCAGAAGATAATAGGCGACCGCCCAGCAGCCGATGGCGGGAACAAGGAAGCTCGCGACGCCGATCGCGGCGGCCTCCTTCCATTTCAGCTTGAAAACGTCGGGATCGAGTTCGGCGCCGGCGAGAAAAGTCAGCAATATCGCGCCGACTCCCGCGAGCGTTTTCACCCAGGGCTCTTGCACGCCGAATACGTCGGCGCCGATCGTCCAGGCGAATATCATACGAGCGAACATGCCGACGATGATTTCGGTGAGCGCGGTCGAGATTCGGAAGCGATTGGCGATCATCGCCGCAATGAGGGCGAGAGCGAAAACCAGCGCGATCTGCGACCAAATGCCCGTCATGTCGACTCCTCCGTTTCTGACGCTTACTCCTATGACCCGCCACAACCCCTATTGACAAGCCAGGCGCCAGTTCGGCTATGCTTTTTGCTGGCGATGGAGTTCGCCTTTAACCGCCTTTCGGCTGATGACTCCTGTTCTGCGTTACGTCGCCGGGAGTCCTTCGATGCCCCAACCGTCATCACCTTTCGGGAAACCGCCGACCGCCGCGCGTCGGGATTCGCAGGCGCGATCGCAAGCCGCCGGGCGGACGCCATGAAGGCGCCGGCGCGCATGGAAGGCTGGCGCTTCCTGTTGCTGAACAGCGCGGCGGGCGCGGCGAATGTCGTCATGCTCTCGAACGTGCCCGGCTATACGGTGCTCGCGCCCTACGCCGCCGCCAGCCTTCAGGGCGTTTCGCCGAGCTACGGCACCTGGGCGACGACCGACCATATGATCGGGATTGCGCTCGGCCTGCCGCTGTCGCGCTGGTTCTCGGGACGTTTCGGCGACTATCGCGTGCTGGCCTGCACGCTCGTCATCTACGCCGTCCTGTCGGTGATGTGCGCGGCGAGCGAAACGATCGTTTTTTTTGCGATCATGCGCTTTTTCCTCGGTCTTGCCGGCGGCGTCGCCCTGCCGCTCGCCCAGTCGGTGACGCTCGCGCAATATAAGGAAGACCAGCGCACGCTCGGCGTCGGCTTCTGGGGCGTGATGAGCATGGCGCCCTTCACCATCGGCGTCTTCATGGGCGGCTTCTGGGCCGAATATTTCAATTGGCGCTGGCTGTTTTATTCCAACGTCGTCGTCGTGTTGCTCGTCGCTGGCGTCATTGCGGCTCTCTTCTACGGGCGCGGCTTCGAGCGACGCGTGACGCGCTTCGACATGATCGGCTTTCTTCTGCTGGCGACCGTTCTTGTCGGCGTGCAGACGATTCTCAACATGGGCAATGATTTCGACTGGTTCAGCTCGCCGTGGCTCGCATGGCTGCTCATGGTCGTTCTGCTCGCTTTACCGATGTTCATTATCTGGGAATTCGGCGAGCGTCGGCCCGCCCTCGACCTGCGACTGTTCCTGCATCGCAATTTCGCGATCGCGACATTCTGTTCGCTGATCGGATTTCTGGTCATTCAGGGTCTGCTTTCAGTATTCGTCGTGCAGTTGCAGATGCTGCTCGGCTACACGTCTTCGCTCGCCGGCATGGTCTATCTGACCATGATCTTTCTGGCGATGGCCGCCGCCGCCGTGGTGCATGAACTCACCAGGAACGTCGACGCGCGGCTCATCGCGTTCCTCAATTTCGTCGGTCTTGCGGTGACCTTCGTCTGGCTCGGCCACTACGACAAGACCGCCTCTTTCGACAATGTGAAGACGCCGATGTTCTTTTTCGGCTTCTCGCTCGCGATGTTCTTTGCGCCGCTCGCGACGCTCGCCATGACCGGTCTCGCCGGCCAACGGCTGATTCGGGCGGCGGAGGAGCTGGCGATGCTGCGCACGGTGTTTGGCGCCTTCGGCATTACGCTGCTCGGCGTCGTCTATTTCCGCCGGACGCCGTTTCATCAGCTCGACCTCGCCGATCAATTCGGCGGACGGCGCTTCGCCTCGCTCGATCCGCTGGCGACTTTTCTGGACCGCATGGAGGCGCTGGGCATGTCGTCCACTGTCGCGCAAGCCCGCGCGGCGCAGCTCATTCGTCAGCAGGCGGCGGTCCTCGCGCTGAACGACGCCTTTCTGATCGGCGCGATGACCTTCGTCTGCCTCGCCGGGATCATCTGGCTCGCCTATCCGAGCTATGCGTCGAAGAAACGCCGGCAGGCGCTCGAGCGGCTTTCCGCGGAGGAATTGATGGAGCAGCCTTAGTCCCGGCTTCGGCCTATGCGCCGCGGACGCCGGACCAGGACATTCGGGCGATCACGCGCGACTCAGCGGTCCGTCGACGCCTGTTCGATCGCTTCGGCTTTGACGAAATTCCAGGACGCCGTGTCGACGACTCGATTTTCGCAGAAATTATTGCGAAGCTTGGCGTAAGTGCCGTCGACCGCCGTCACGGTCCACAGATCGCTCTCTTCGTCCCAGGCGCCTTCGTAATTTACCAGCGTCGTGACTTTGTAAACTCTGCCCGCCTCAAGCATGTTGCAATCCTTTGCTGAACGATCCCCCCTCACGGAGACACTTGGCATCGGCTCAACGCGACGATGTCCTCATCGTCGTCAGGAAACGGGCAATTTTAGGGAAAGATAGCGGCGACACGCAGAATAGCGCGCGTCAATTCTTAAGCTTATGCGGCATTGGCGCCACAGCGCATGTAAAGCGGGACGCATAGCGGCAGTTTCGGCGGATGGGCGCGCCACGCCGCTTCGAGCTCGTCATCGATCAGCGCCAGGGGATCGCCGCCATGGCGCAGCCGGTATTTTTCGACCGCCGACCAGGTCTTGAGAAAGCTCACGAGATCGCCTTTCGAATGGGCGATCGGCGTGTGAAACGGCAGGCTTGCGATTTCCTTGAACGGAAACTCCAGCGTCTCGTAGCGATTGAAATAGAGCGCGGCGTTCTCGCCCCAGAAGGGGCCGAGAATATCGTCTTTAAGCCTGCGCAGGATCGCATCGATCTCTGCGATTTGCGTCAACGGCCAGTCATAGGTCCATGCCGCGACGATCCCGCCGGGGCGCAGCGCGCGCCGCGCGTTTTCGTAAAACTTCGGCAGGTCGAACCAGTGAATCGAACAGGCGCAGGCGATGAGATCGACTTCTCCGCGCAGGCCGAAATCTTCTTCGGCGCGCGCGATACGATAATCGATATTGGGCGCTTTCGGCGCGCGCGCGAGCTGACGCGAATCTTCGTCCGTCGCGAGCACGCGTGCGAAATGACGCGCAAGGCCAAGCGCCGCCTGCCCGCTGCCCGACCCGCAATCCCAGGCGAGGCGCTTCTCCTTCGCGACCGCCGCCAGAAAGGCGAACAGCGCGTCAGGATAATGCGGGCGAAAGGCGCGATAATCGTCGGCGTTGTCGCCGAACACCATCGTCTGGCGTGCGTCCATTCCTACCGCCCTACTCCGTCTCGAACCGGCCTTTAGGGCCGAGACCTTGCCGCGCGAGCCAATGCGCCGTCACGCGATCATGCCATGGCGTGAGACTGTCCGCGCCATGGAAGCCCATATGGCCGCCGCCTTTCGTCAACACTGGTTGAATCGCCGGCAGAGTCGCCCAGTCGATCGCCGTATAGCATTGCGCCGGAATCCAGGGATCGTCGAGCGCCTGCAGGATCAATGTCGGCAGCCTGGCGCCGGCGAGGAAATTCTTCGCGGCGTTGGCGTCATAATAATCCTGCGCGCCCCGATAGCCGAAATGCAGCGCGACGAAGCGGTCGTCGAATTCATAGACGCTGCGCGCGCCGGCGATCGCCGCGCGTTCAGCCGTGGTGAGTTCGGCGCCCGGCGCCAGCGCCTCGCGTTTCATGTGATCGAGCATGTAGCGATGATAGACGACATTGCGCGGCGCCATCATCCGCGCGCAGGTGGCGGCAAGATCGATCGGCGTCGACACGGCGATCGCGGCGCGCACCGGCAGGCCGTGACCGCCTTCGCCGATAAATTTCAGCACGAGATTGCCGCCGAGCGAATTGCCGATCAGCACGATTCCCTGGCGCGTCAGCTCGGCGGGAAGGGCGCGCAGCGCCGCGGCGAGATCGTCGGTCTTGCCGGCGTGATAGCGCCCGCCCGAGGTCGGGCGCGACGGCGCCGCGCCGCGCAGATTGAGACGCAGCGCCGGCCAGCCCTGACTGACGAGATAGCGTGCCGTGGCGATTCCATGCCGGCTCGATTCGGACCCGGCGAGCCCATGCGCGAGCACGATCAGCGGCGCGTGCGTGTTTACGCCCGGCCGGTCGAGCCGCGCCGCCAGCCGGTCGCCGTCCGGCATGGCGAGCAGCAGCCGCTCGCCGCCGGCACGCTCCGGCGGCCCGCCGATGATGATATTGCGCAACGTCTGCAGATCGCCGCCAAACCACGGCGCCCGCTCGCGGAAGGGGGGAAGGGCGGAACCAATGAGCGAAGCTTCATCGAGCATATTCTTGATCGTTCGCATGAGCGATGAGCAGCTTTTTCACCGACCTATTTCAGCCTCGTGGATAAACCTTCTACGCGAATAGCGTTTCGACAAACAAAAGGGTCTTGGCAAAAAAGAACAAATCGTGCACACTGGGGATCAGGGTGAAGCGCGGCCATTCTCCCCCCGCACCTTACGCGCTGACGCCCTCGCAGCCGCATTGCCTGCGCCCAGTCAACCGTGCCAGAAGGATTTTTCAGCCGTGAGCCAAGCCAACCTCCGCCTCGTGGAAGGGACTTCCGTGGACAAGACCAAGGCGCTCGACGCCGCTCTGTCGCAGATCGAGCGCGCCTTCGGCAAGGGCTCGATCATGCGGCTCGGCAAGAACCAGAAGGCCGTCGAGATCGAGACGGTCTCCACCGGCTCGCTCGGGCTAGACATTGCGCTCGGCGTCGGCGGCCTGCCGCGCGGCCGGGTGGTTGAAATCTACGGGCCGGAATCCTCGGGCAAGACCACCCTGACGCTCCATGTCATCGCCGAGGCGCAGAAAGCGGGCGGCGTTTGCGCTTTTGTGGACGCCGAACATGCGCTCGATCCGATCTACGCCCGCAAGCTCGGCGTCAATCTCGAAGATCTGCTGATTTCGCAGCCAGACACCGGCGAACAGGCGCTGGAGATCACCGATACGCTGGTGCGCTCCGGCGCCGTCGACGTGCTGGTCGTCGATTCGGTCGCGGCGCTGACGCCTCGCGCCGAAATCGAGGGCGAGATGGGCGACGTGCAGCCCGGCCTGCAGGCGCGGCTGATGAGCCAGGCGCTGCGCAAGCTCACCGCCTCGATCGCCCGCTCCAACACGCTCGTCATCTTCATCAATCAGATCCGCATGAAGATCGGCGTGATGTATGGGTCGCCCGAGACGACGACCGGCGGCAATGCGCTGAAATTCTACGCCTCGGTGCGGCTCGACATCCGCCGCATCGGCGCGATCAAGGAGCGCGACGAGACGATCGGCAACCAGACCCGCGTCAAAGTGGTCAAGAACAAGGTGGCGCCGCCGTTCAAACAGGTCGAATTCGACATCATGTATGGCGAAGGCGTCTCCAAATTCGGCGAATTGATCGATCTTGGCGTCAAGGCCGGCGTCGTCGAGAAGTCGGGCGCCTGGTTCTCCTACGACAGCCAGCGGCTCGGCCAGGGTCGCGAGAACGCCAAGACTTTTCTCAAGCAGCATCCCGAGGCGGCGCAGCGCATCGAACAGGCGATCCGCGAAAACGCCGGGCTGATCGCCGAGCGCATTCTCGAAGCGGCGGATGACGACGAGGCCGGCGAGGCCTAATCCCGAGACGGCGTCGCCCCGAATATTTTTCAAGCCGCCGAGGCCTAAGGCGCCTTGCGCGCGGGCGATTGCGAACAGCGAGAGGGGCTAAAGGCCGCCCCCTCGCCATTGCCGTTTGGCCCCGGAACTGTCATATCGCGCATGACGAAGCGCGCGAAGGCGCCGCCTGCCGCAGCCTTCGCCGCAACCTCGGGCCGTCGCCTGTTTCGTTGAAACGAAAAGCCGCTCCAGGTTATTGTTTCAAACGCCTCTCCCGCATCGGCGCAGCCGCTTGGCGAAAGGGGCGCATTCGCGAGCCGTGACCGCATGAGTGGCGTCAACCAGATCCGCACCGCCTTCCTCGACTATTTCGCGCGCAACGGGCACGAAAAAGTCGCGTCGTCCTCGCTCGTGCCGCACAATGATCCGACGTTGATGTTCACCAACGCCGGCATGGTGCAGTTCAAGAATGTCTTCACCGGCGTCGAGAAGCGCGCCTACGCCCGCGCCGCCTCGGCGCAAAAATGCATGCGCGCCGGCGGCAAGCACAACGACCTCGACAATGTCGGCTACACCGCCCGCCATCTCACCTTCTTCGAGATGCTCGGCAATTTCTCCTTCGGCGATTATTTCAAGGACGGCGCGATCGAACTCGCCTGGAATTTAGTCACCCGCGAACTCGGCCTGCCGCGCGAAAAACTGCTCGTCACCGTCTATCACGACGACGACGAGGCCTATGATCTGTGGAAGAAAATCGCCGGCTTCCCGGACGATCGCATCATCCGCATCCCAACCTCCGACAATTTCTGGAGCATGGGCGACGTCGGCCCCTGCGGCCCGTGTTCGGAAATCTTTTACGACCAGGGCGAGAGCGTCGCGGGCGGACCGCCCGGCAGTCCTGAGGAAGACGGCGACCGGTTCCTCGAATTCTGGAACCTCGTCTTCATGCAATATGAGCAGGTGGCGCCCGGCGAGCGCGCGCCGCTGCCGCGCCCGTCGATCGACACCGGCATGGGGCTGGAGCGCATCGCCGCGCTGCTGCAGGGCGTGCATTCGGTCTTCGACGTCGACCTGTTTCGCGCGCTGACCGGCGCCGTCGCCGATTTCACCGGCGCGCCGGCCGACGGCCCGCAGGGCGCGAGCCACCGCGTCATCGCCGATCATCTGCGCGCCTCCGCCTTCCTCGTCGCCGACGGCGTCACGCCGTCGAACGAGGGCCGCGGCTATGTGCTGCGCCGGATCATGCGCCGCGCCATGCGCCATGCGCAGCTCCTCGGCGCGAAAGACCCGCTGATGTGGAAACTGGCGCCGACGCTCGTCGCCGAAATGAGCCTGGCCTATCCGGAGCTCGTGCGCGCTCAGACGCTCATCGCCGATACGTTGCTTTCCGAAGAGACGCGCTTTCGCGCGACGCTGGCGCGCGGCCTCGCGATCCTCGACGAGGAGACTGCGGCGCTCGGCCGGGGCGCGAAACTCTCCGGCGAAACCGCCTTCAAGCTCTATGACACCTACGGCTTTCCGCTCGACCTCACCGAGGACGCGCTGCGGCCGCGCGGCATCGGCGTCGACAAGGAGGTGTTCAACGCCGCGATGGAGCGCCAGCGCGCAGAAGCGCGCAAGGCCTGGTCCGGCTCGGGCGAAACCGCGACCGAGGCGTTGTGGTTCGCGCTCAAGGAGCGTCTCGGCGCGACCGAATTTCTCGGCTATGAGACCGAGAAGAGCGAAGGCGTCGTCACCGCCATTCTTCACGACGGCGCCGAGGCCTTCTCGCTCAAACAAGGCGCGCGCGGCGCGCTGATCCTCAATCAGACGCCCTTCTACGGCGAGTCGGGCGGACAGATCGGCGATGTCGGCCTGATGCGCGCCCGCGGCGTGCGCTTTCGCGTCGAGAACACGCTGAAAAAGCTCGGCGACATCATCGTCCACGAGGGCGTCGTCGAGGAAGGCGAGATCGCGCCAGGAATGGCGCTCGAACTCGACGTCGATCACGCGCGGCGCCGACAGACGCGCGCCAATCATTCGGCGACGCATATTTTGCACGAGGCGCTGCGCCAGGTGCTCGGCGAGCATGTGGCGCAGAAAGGTTCGCTCGTCGCGCCGGATCGCCTGCGCTTCGACTTCACCCACCCTAAGCCGCTCACCGAAGAGGAACTGGCGCGGGTCGAAACACTGGCCAATGAGATCGTCCAGGACAATGCGCCGGTCGAGACACGCGTGATGGCCCAGGACGACGCCATCCGCTCCGGCGCGCGCGCGCTCTTTGGCGAGAAATACGGCGACGAGGTGCGCGTCGTGTCGATGGGGCGGCCGGACGCGGGCGCGGCGCATGCCTTCTCGGTCGAACTCTGCGGCGGCACCCATGTCGGCCGCACCGGCGACATCGGCCTCATCGCCATTGTCGGAGAGGGCGCGGTCGCGTCCGGCGTGCGCCGCATTGAGGCGCGCACCGCCGAGGGCGCGCGCAGCCAGCTCGTCTCGCAGTCGCGCGCCCTGCGCGACATGGCGGCGCTGATGCGCGCGCCGGTCGAAGAGGCGCCGGTTCGGCTCGCGACTCTTCTCGATGAGCGCAAGCGACTTGAGCGCGAACTCGCCGACGCCAAGCGCAGGCTGGCGATGGGCGGCGGCGCTGGCGACGGCGCCGCGGAGCAGCCGCGCGACATTGGCGGCGTCAAGCTGCTCGCGCGGGCGGTCGAAGGCATCGAGGCGAAAGACTTGAAGTCGATGGTCGACGACGCCAAAAAGGCGATCGGCTCGGGCGTCGTCGCCATCGCCAGCGCCTCGCCCGACGGCAAGGCCGGCATCGTCGTCGGCGTCACCGACGATCTCACTGAAAAATACAGCGCCGTCGATTTCGTGCGCGTCGCCAGCGTCAAGCTCGGCGGCAAGGGCGGCGGCGGCCGGCCCGACCTCGCGCAGGCGGGCGGCCCCGACGCGACCGCCATCGATCAGGCGCTCGCCTCTGTCGAGGACGCGCTGCGCGGAAAAGCGACGGCGCCATGAGCGAGCCGGACCGGCGGCGCGGTCTGGCGTTGTTGCGGCGGCGCGTCCATATCGTGCTTGACGGCGGCAGTCACGACCGGCTCGCGCGCATCGTTCATCGCGCGCTGATCGGGCTCGTCGTGCTGTCGGTCGTTTCGGTGATTTTCGAATCCGTGCCGGAATATGGCGACGAATACGCGACGCTCTTCAACGTCATCGAATATGTCGCGGTCGCCGCCTTCACGCTCGAATATATATTGCGCGTCTGGTGCGCGCCCGAACTCGCGTTTCTCGCCGATCGCTCGCCGATGTCGGCCCGGCTCGCCTTCATCCGGTCTGGCTGGGCGATAATCGATCTGGCCGCCTTTCTGCCCTTCTATCTTTCTTTCTACTTTTCAACGGATCTGCGCGTCTTTTTGATGCTGCGTCTGCTGCGGTTCTTCAAATTCGCGCGCTACTCGCCGGGCATCCGCACATTGCTCGCGGTGATCGAGGCGGAGCGCAAGGCGCTTCTCGCCTGGCTGATCCTGCTGTTTGGCGCGGTGCTCTTCTATTCGACGGCGATGCATCTCGCCGAACATGAAGCTCAGCCGGAAAAATTCGGCACCATTCCCGACGCCATGTGGTGGGCGATCGAAACCGTGACCACCGTCGGCTATGGCGAAGTGATTCCGCTGACTCTCGCGGGCAAGCTCATCGCCTCCTTCGCCATGGTGACGGGCTTCCTGCTGCTCGGCCTGCCGGTCGGCATCCTCGCCACCGCCTTCGCCGAGGAAATCCATCGCCGCGAATTCGTCGTCACCTGGACGATGGTCGCGAGCGTTCCGTTGTTTCGCGGCCTCGACGCATCGGGAATCGCCGAAATCATGCGCTATCTGCGGGCGCAGTCGATCCCGCGGGGCGCGGTGATCGTGCGCAAGGGCGATCCAGCCCATTCGATGTATTTCATCGCCGAGGGCGAAGTCGAAGTCGAACTGCCTCAAGAGAATGTCAGGCTCGGCGAGGGCCAGTTCTTCGGCGAGATGGCCGTGCTGCAAAAAACCTCGCGCAGCGCCGACGTGCGGGCGACGGCGTCAACGAAACTGCTCGTTCTCGACACCTATGATCTTCAGACGCTGACCAAGCGAAATCCGGAAATCGGCGACGCGATACGCGAGGTGGCTCAATCGCGATCCGAACTCGCTCCAGCGGAACGTCATGGCGACATGATTGAAGCGGAACTCGAAGAGCCGGCTGCTGTCCCGGAACAAGCGAGTGAGGCATAGATCACGCTGCACGCAGTTGCGCGATCGCTCGGCCGTCATGGCCGGGCTTGTCCCGGCCATCCACACCGAGAGAATGCGCAAACGCTCAGACAGGTGCGCGGCGGCGCCGCGTGATGCCCGCGACAAGCGCGGGCATGAAACGGAGAGGAAGCGGCTAACGCTGAAAGAGAATTGGCGGCCGAACCGGTCGATCAGCCGACGATTGAGGCGCGCAGTTCCTGCAATTGAGCGAGCTTGTCGGACGCTGCGAGGCGCGCCTCATCGGACGCGGCGTCGGCGATGTCTTCGCGCGCATCCTGGATATCGGCGTCGACTTTGGCGGGGTCGATTTCAGCGAGCGGAATCGCCTGTTCGGCGAGAATGGTGAAGCCGGTCGCGCTGACATCGGCGAATCCGCCGCGCACGAAAAGCTTCTCGACCTTGCCGTCGCCGCCGGCGACCGTCACCACGCCGGCCTTCAGCGTGGTCATGACCGGCGCATGATCCTTGAGCACGGTGAACTGGCCGTCGGCGCCCGGCGCGACGACCGATTCAACCTCGCCGGAGAAGAGATGCTTCTCGGGAGAGACAAGTTCGAAGTGGAATGCGGCCATGTCCGTCTCCAACGAAGCCTTTATTCGATCGCGCTTTCTCTCGGCGCGTCATGGCCGGGCTTGACCCGGCCATCCATACAAACGATCAGCCGATGGCCGGAACAAGTCCGGCCATGACGCTCTGTAGGATTACGCCGCTTCCTTGGCGAGCTTCGCGGCCTTTTCGACCGCTTCTTCGATCGAGCCGACCATGTAGAAGGCCGCCTCCGGCAGATGGTCGTATTCGCCTTCGACGAGGCCCTTGAAGCCCTTGATCGTATCGGCGAGCGCGACGAGCTTGCCGGGCGAGCCGGTAAACACTTCCGCGACATGGAAGGGCTGCGACAGGAAGCGCTCGATCTTGCGGGCGCGGGCGACGACGAGCTTGTCCTCTTCCGAAAGCTCGTCCATGCCGAGAATGGCGATGATGTCCTGCAGCGACTTATAGCGCTGCAGCGTCGACTGCACCTTGCGCGCCACGTCGTAATGCTCTTCGCCGACGATCGCCGGCGACAGCATTCGCGAGGTCGAGTCGAGCGGATCGACCGCCGGATAGATGCCCTTCTCGGCGATCGAGCGCGACAGCACGGTCGTCGCGTCCAGATGCGCGAAGGAGGTGGCGGGCGCCGGGTCGGTCAGATCGTCGGCCGGAACGTAAATCGCCTGCACCGAGGTGATCGAGCCCTTGGTCGTCGTAGTGATGCGTTCCTGCAGCGCGCCCATGTCGGTGGCGAGCGTCGGCTGATAGCCCACCGCCGACGGGATGCGGCCGAGGAGCGCCGAGACTTCCGAACCCGCCTGCGTAAAGCGGAAGATGTTGTCGACGAAGAACAGCACGTCCATGCCGCGGTCGCGGAAATCTTCGGCGACGGTGAGGCCCGACAGCGCGACGCGCATGCGCGCGCCCGGCGGCTCGTTCATCTGGCCGTAGACCAGCGCGCATTTCGAGCCTTCGCCGCCGCCCTTCTTGTTGACGCCGCCCTCGATCATCTCGTGATAGAGGTCGTTGCCCTCGCGGGTGCGCTCGCCGACGCCGGCGAAGACGGAATAGCCGCCATGCGCCTTGGCGATATTGTTGATCAGCTCCATGATCAGCACGGTCTTGCCGACGCCCGCGCCGCCGAAGAGGCCGATCTTGCCGCCCTTGGCGTAAGGCGCGAGCAGATCGACGACCTTGATGCCGGTCTCGAGAATCTGCGCTTCCGTCGCCTGCTCGGCATAGGAGGGCGCCGGCTGATGAATGGCGCGGCGCGATTTCGTGAGCATCGGACCCGCTTCGTCGACCGGCTCGCCGATGACGTTGATGATGCGGCCGAGCGTCTCGTCGCCGACGGGAACCGAGATCGGCGCGCCGGTGTCGGTGACTTCCTGACCGCGCACCAAGCCTTCGGACGAGTCCATGGCGATGGTGCGCACGGAATTTTCGCCAAGATGCTGCGCGACTTCGAGCACAAGCCGGTTGCCTTGGTTCGTCGTCTCGAGCGCGTTCAGAATCTCAGGCAGATGCCCGTCGAACTGCACGTCGACGACGGCGCCGATGACTTGGGTGATGCGCCCGCTGGGCTTATTGGCGGCCATGTTTCGTCCTCGTCCTAAAGTGCGGCTGTGTGCCGTAATTTCCTGTGCGACTGTCTTCTCAGCCGCGCAACCTGATGGCGGTTTCGATTGCCGCTTTTATTTTTCCAGCGTACTCAGCGTCTTTCGTCACAAAAGCCTGCTGGTTTCCACTTGAAGTCCGGAGTTCAACGATATGCTAATGCCCTGTGAAAGCAAAAAACAGCAGGACTGCTGCGATAGCACCGAGCACTAATCCGGCTCCTGCGTCCACGCCGAACGCCAAGATTGAACCAATCGCTGTCAACACCCCCAGAGGCCACCAGCCCGGTGACTTCCGCACAATAGTTACGGCTCCAATATTAGCTATTGGATAGGTCGAATTGCCGAACTTTGCCATCGTCTTTGTTATTGTCGTATCGTTCGATACAAAGACAACCTCTTCCTCTGACATAAGAGGTCTCCGGATTAGAGCGCCTCGGCGCCCGAGATGATTTCGATGAGCTCCTTGGTGATCATCGCCTGACGCGACCTGTTGTAGATCGTCGTCTGCTTCTTGATCATGTCGCCGGCGTTGCGCGTCGCATTGTCCATCGCGCTCATGCGCGCGCCTTGCTCGGAAGCGGCGTTTTCGAGCAGCGCGCGGAACACCTGCACGGAGATGTTGCGCGGCAGCAGCGTCGACAGAATTTCGTCCTGTCCCGGCTCATATTCGTAAGCCGGCTGCGGACCCTCGACGGCCGGCGCATTTTCATTCGAGGGAATCTGCGCCGGAATGATCTGCTGCGCGGTGGGGATTTGCGCGATCACCGACCGGAAGCGCGAGAAGAACAGCGTCGCCACGTCGAAGCCGCCCTCATCGAACATGCGGATGATTTTCTTGCCGATCTCGTCGGCGTTGTCGAAGCCGATCTGCTTGACCCCGCGCAGCTCGATGAGTTCGATGATATTGCGCTCATATTGGCGGCGGAGCTGCTCGTAGCCCTTCTTGCCGACGCAGAGGATTTTGACGGTTTTGCCCTGATCCTGAAGGCGCGAGATGTGCTCGCGGGCGAGGCGCACGATCGAGGAATTGAAGGCGCCGCAGAGGCCGCGCTCGGCGGTGGCGACGATCAGCAGATGCGTATCGTCCTTGCCATTGCCGGCCAGGAGCGCAGGCCCGCCGGCCGTGACGCCGGAAGCGAGATTGGCGAGCACCGAGTCCATGCGTTCGGCGTAAGGCCGGGCGGCTTCAGCCGCCGATTGGGCGCGCCGCAGCTTGGCGGCCGCGACCATCTGCATGGCCTTGGTGATCTTCTGCGTCGCCTTGACGGAGGAGATGCGGTTTCGAAGATCCTTCAGCGAGGGCATATCGTTTTGCCTGTCTCAGTTTCAATTCCCTCTCCCCGCTCGCGGGGAGAGGGTTAGGGTGAGGGGCCGGGGCACGCAGCGCGAACGTCCCCAAGCCCCTCACCCCGACCCTCTCCCCATTTCATGGGGAGAGGGAGAAGCGTTACGCGAAGGACTTCGCGAAGGACTCGACGACGCTCTTGAGTTTCGCCGCGGTCTCGTCGGTCAGATCCTTCGTCGTGCGGATGCTCTCCAGAATGTCGCCGTGCTGCGAACGCAGCAGCGCGAGCAAGCCGTCCTCGAAAGCGCGCACGCGACCCACCGGCAGCGGATCGAGATAGCCGTTGACGCCGGCGTAGATCACGCAGGTCTGCTCTTCCATCTTCAAGGGCGAGAACTGCGGCTGCTTCAGGAGTTCGGTCAGGCGCGCGCCGCGATTCAAGAGGCGCTGCGTCACCGCATCGAGGTCCGAGCCGAACTGCGCGAAGGCCGCCATTTCGCGATATTGCGCGAGTTCGCCCTTGATCTTGCCGGCGACCTTCTTGGTCGCCTTGGTCTGCGCCGACGAGCCGACGCGCGAGACCGACAGGCCGACGTTCACCGCGGGACGGATGCCCTGATAGAAGAGATCGGTCTCGAGGAAGATCTGGCCGTCGGTGATCGAGATGACGTTGGTCGGTATATAGGCCGACACGTCGTTCGCCTGCGTCTCGATGACGGGGAGCGCGGTGAGCGAACCCGCGCCGCGATCGTCGGACAGTTTCGCGGCGCGCTCCAAGAGGCGCGAATGCAGATAGAACACGTCGCCCGGATAGGCTTCGCGGCCCGGCGGGCGGCGCAGCAGCAGCGACATCTGGCGGTAGGCGACGGCCTGTTTGGACAGATCGTCATAGATGATGACGGCGTGCATGCCATTGTCGCGGAAATATTCGCCCATCGCGCAGCCCGAGAAGGGCGCGAGGAACTGCATCGGCGCCGGATCGGAAGCGGTGGCGGCGACGATGATCGAATAGTCGAGCGCGCCGCGCTCTTCGAGCACCTTGACGAATTGCGCCACGGTCGAGCGCTTCTGGCCGATGGCGACATAGACGCAGTAGAGCTTCGACTTCTCGTCGTCGCCGTCGTTCAAGGACTTCTGGTTGAGGATCGTGTCGAGCGCGATCGCGGTCTTGCCGGTCTGGCGGTCGCCGATGATGAGTTCGCGCTGGCCGCGGCCGATCGGGATCAGCGCGTCGACGGCCTTGAGGCCCGTCGCCATCGGCTCAT
>VGDY01000003.1 GCA_016869555.1 Alphaproteobacteria bacterium
CTGCGCGCGATCAATCGACGCCGTCAGCGACGCAATCGCCCAAATCCTGACCACCTTCACGCCAGATGAGTGCGCCAACTACCTCGTAAACGCAGGATATGCAGATAGCTAAATGCAAAACGCTCTAATTTACGATTCAGGGCGAGCGCAGCGCGGAAGAGGCGCCGGTTTGGACGCTTACACGCCCGGCGGATCGGCGGACGGCTTCAAGAAGCCGATGCCAAGATAGGCGCCCAGCCTCCCGCCGACGAAATTGGGCTTGCGGCTCTCCAGCGTGAAGAGCCGGCCGCCGTTCTTGTCCCGCCAGGGCGCCTCCCAGACCTGGAACGGCCCGGGAGTCTGTTTCAGCCGTTCGAGAACCTTCGTGATGGTCGCAGCGTCCAGCGCGGCGCTCATCGGCGCCACGGCCCGGCGAATGCCCGCGATATTGCGCTCGTCATATTTGGGTTCGAGCAGTTCGGCGATCACCAGCCGCGCATCGTCAGGATCGACGCCAAGACCTTCAGGCAAATCCCAGCCCGTAATCTGGTTACGGCGCACGAGATCGCCGAGAATCGTCAGCCTCGCGAAATTGAGAACCTTGTCGCGAATGAGACCCGGCGCGCTTCTTATGCCGGGCAGCAGCACGAGTTGCAGCAGCAAGCCGAGAAAGCCCCCGACATTCTGACCGACCACCATCGGCGCGACGCGATCGAAGCGCAAGCCGATGCGCGTCATCAGCCGGTCGAGGTCCGCCGGTGTGATCTGCGGCCAAGGCGGGAGATCGATCGTCTGCTTCGCCGAGCCATAGAGCGGCACGAGGCAGTATGAGACGGCGCCTGGGGCGTCGGTCTTTTCCCGCATCGCTTCGAACAGCTTCTTGTCGACCTGCGGCGGCCAGTTCGTCACGATCGGATGATCGGCGGGGACGGCGAATGAGGTCATCAGAAACTTCTGACAATTGCGCCGGCCGAGCTGATAGTCGTGATCGCGGAAGGCGCGGGCGACGAAACCGCCGAATCCTCCAAGCAGGCCGCTGGCGATGCCATAGCGCTGCAATATCTCTCCGATGACGCGGCGCGGTCCGATGAGATAGCGGCTGCCGTGATCGGGGTCGACGGCGAGCGCCAGTTCGCTCGGCTTGAAGCGCGCCTGATCGATCAGCGAGGGCATCAGCGAAGAGAACAGGCTGACGATATCGATCGCAGGCTCGCCTTCGTTGCGGATCGGCTTCGGTTCCGGAAAGGGCGAGATCATGATGACCGCGCGGTCCGCCGAATCGAGGTCCCAGGGTAGGCGGACGTCGGTCGCCTTGTCCTTCAGCGTAAAGCGGGCGTATTCGAACGGATCATTGTCGATGATGCCGCCGTCCGCGCAGGTGAACCAGAAGGGATTTTCAGCTTCGACGGCCGGCGGCCATTGCGGTTTGAGGTTGTCGATTCCCGCGATGTCGGCGCTGGGATATCGGCGTCCGAAATAATCTTCCCTCGGCCTTGCGCCGATCAGCCGCGGCGCCAGGCCAACCGGAAAGGCGGACGAGCCCAAAGCGCAGACGGCATAATCCTTCCACTGGTCTCTAACTGCGGCGCTGGCGATCATCCCGATGTCGAGCTTGTCGCGCGACGGATCATTGTCGGCAAAGTCGCTGTGCGTCGCCCATGAG
The DNA here is from genome assembly GCA_016869555.1 of Alphaproteobacteria bacterium. GTDB lineage: Bacteria > Pseudomonadota > Alphaproteobacteria > Rhizobiales > Beijerinckiaceae > Methylocystis. The sequence goes on from VGDY01000003.1 coordinate 1,643, forward strand.
CCGACGCCGCTCAGCACATAATGGGCGCGGTCGCCGTGCGAGATCATGTGATAATCGCCGCCGCTGAAGGGCAAGGTCCACGGCACGCCGCGCAGATTGGAAAGCGTGAGATAAATATGGAGCTTCGCCGAGACATAGGGCCGCGGTCCTTCGACCTGCGCGACGGTGACCGCATTCGCGGCGATTTCATCGAGCAGACGCGAATTGAGCAGCGAGACGACGGCAAGGGGATCGTTCTCGCCCGGAAAGGGCACGCTGCTGGTCCGCGAGAAATCCGCCGTCGCCGCCGGGCGCGTCTCGATATCGTCGAGCGCAAGGAAATCCCTGACGTTCGCATCGCCAGAATCGAGCGTCGGACGGACGACCCATGATTCATAGAGCTTGGGCAGCGTATAGCGATAGACGAAGCCGTTCGACTCAAAGGTCCTGGCGTCGGTCTTGTCGACAAGCGCGATGGCGCCGATCGCCGCGGTGATCGCGCCGGCCGAGGCGCCGGAAATCACCTTGATTCCGACGCGATGATTGGGAACCGATCCGTTCTGGTCCGCGGCGCGCGCCTTTTCCCAACATTCGAGCGCCTCGACCAGGAAGTCGACGACGCCCGCGGTATAGGCGCCGGCCGAAATCGCGCCGGACATTGTGAGGCCGATCTGAAATTCCTTGCCTGAAAGTTGATGCATCTTCATTTCCTCATCTTTCTTGCGCGGGCGCCGGAATGCCCAACGCCCAAGCGTTGTGCGCGATCGCAACAGTCAAGGACATACGCCCGCCTGTCTCATGTGCGATGACAAACGGCCGAACTCGTCGCACTGCATGTCGATCTCATGAAGCTTCGTTCGCGGAGGAAGTTTCGCGGCCAATTCGCGGAAAATGGCCGATGCAAATGTCTACCGTTCAATCACGCTGAAAATTGAGTTCCACGCCTTTCTTGGCGTGCGTTTGCAGATGACGCGAAATTTATCTTAGCGCTTCGATACGGTCAATGAACCAAAGCAGCGCGAGAAGGAATGCGAGCGCTGTCAGCGCCGGCGCAACAAAACTGACATAAACGCTCTTGCGCCTTGCCGTGAACACAAGCGGCATGAGCAATGCAGCGACAGTGATCTGGCCGAGTTCGACTCCGCCATTGAAGCCGGCAAGCGCGAGCAGCGATCCGGACGTCGACAGACGCATCGGGCCGAGCGCGGTCGCGAAGGCGAGGCCATGCACCAGTCCGAAACCGAATGCGATGGTCCAGCGCGCAAACGACAGAAGCGGCAGCAGATTGTCGATCGCCGCGCCCATGATCGTCGCGGCGACCGCTGGCTCGACGTATCGCGCCGGCGCGTCGATGAAATGAAAGAGCGACAACGTCAGTGTGACGCCATGCGCCAGGGTGAAGGCCGTGAGGATCGCCAATGTCTGCAGTGCGCTGGCGCCGAAGCCGTCGAGCGGCTTCCATCCGGTCTCGCTGCGGTGAAAGGCGGCGAAAATCATCAGCACGGCGACGAACAGCAGATGATCATAGCCGAAAAGAATGTGGCTGACGCCGAAGCCGAGGAAATGAAGGAAGGAGCCGGAAGTCGACTCATCGACGCGATCCAGATCCATATCGGCGCGATCGGGCGACAGTACTTCCGACCGCTCGCCAGAAGGCGTCACCAGCGTGAGAAGGCCGCGATGCGTCGGATCCAAATCGAAGAGCAGCCGATAATGCAGGCGTCGCGGCGCGGGCGTCGGTTGGCAAATGGCCGTAAAGCGCAGCACGGCATAGGCCGCGCCGGCATGACGGTCGACAAGCAGGTCGTTCGGGCGCAACGCGCAGCCGTCGATCGACAGTCGATCAAAGGCATAGGCTTCGATCGCGGCGCGGCGCGCTTTCAATCGGCCCCAGGTGATGACGCCGTCATCGCCCGCGAGTCCAATTGCGGCGTCGAGATCGCGCAGCGAAATGTCCCATTGCCCGCTCGGGCGCCCGTCCGCATCGATATCAATATGCAGATAGCTGTCGGAGGAGAGATGCGCGCGCGCGGATTCGATTTGAAGCGCGAGGGCGAACAGCGCCGTAAGCGCGAACAGGATCAGCCGTATCCACAAATTCGCGAATATCCCGAAGCGCAAACGGCCGCCAGAATCGTGACGGCGCCGGCGCAAAGACTTAGACCGAGGCGCGCATGTCGCCATCGCGCGACAAAAGACGCCGCCATGAGCGCATAGGCTGTGGCGGCGGCAGCGACCAGCGCGAGCGCTGTCGCGTTGATCGCGCGATCTCGGATCGTTTCGCCGGTCGCGCCGATCGCGCCCGCGATCATGCCGCAGCAGCCCGCGGCGATCAGCAGCGCCCGCACGCCCATCTGAATCCGGGCGACGCCCGCAGCGCCGAGCAAAACCAGCGCGACGATCGCAATCATCGAAGCGGAATGGCTCTCGACGCCTTGCGGACGCGTCGCAAGCGCCGCGGCGAAGGCGCCGAGACCGATCGCGCCGACCAGAGCGGCGTCGGCGCGCTGCTGCTGCGTCCCGGCCCAGATCGCGAAAGCGACGACGAGCGCCAGGCGCTCGAAGCTGAGCAGCAAATGGACGGCGCCCGACCAGAAGACGCCGAGCGAGGCGACCTCGCTATGCGCATGCGCCGGCGATGCGCATGCGACATAGGCAAGCGCCAGGGGCGCGGCCATCGCCAGACGTCGCGTGAAGTTTTTTCGCGGCCTCGGCGCTCCCTGCCCTGGCCTAACGGTCGGCGAGAATCGCATCCGCCGCCTTCTCGCCGATCATATAGACCGCGCTCACGATGAAGAATCCGGGAATGCGCGGGAACACCGAAGCGTCGACCACGCGCAGACCCTTCGCGCCGCGCACGCGGAAATTCGAATCGAGAACCGCGTCGCTGGCGCCGTCAGGTCCAATCGCGCAAGTGCAGGAGGCGTGATGGCCCCAGGACTGATAGCGCACAAAATCGCGAATCCCTTCGTCGCTCGTCATGTCGGCGCCGGGCGATTCTTCCTCTTCGACGACGCCGAGGTCGATGAGCGGACGCGTGAGCGCGCGGACAAATTTCACGCCGTCGACCACCGAATCGAGGTCCTCGTCGCGATCGGGCGTGCCTTCGGCGAAATAGCGGAAATTGATCTCCGGACGCTCGAGCGGATCGGCGGATTTTAGCTTGACATAGCCGGCGCGGTTGTTGGTGTGCGCTTTGAGCACGGCCCAAGTGAGATAGTTGAGCTTCTTGACGACCGGGATCGAATAGCCGGGATAATAGCCGCGAAAATCGGCGAGCACGCCGAAGCAGAACAGATCGGGCAGCGGCCGCTCGCTCGCAGAGCGCTTGATTACGGCGAGCACGGCGCCATTCGTGCCATAGACGGACCCCGTGTAATCGTTCTTGGTGCGCAGCCAATCGGCGTATTGGGCGTCGGTGTTCTTATATTGCGCGCCTTTCAATATGCCCCAATCGTCCCGGACGCGATTGACGACGCCGACTTCGTAGCGGTCCTGCAGATTCTTGCCGACGCCCGGCAGATCGATGCGCGTCTTGATGCCGAGCGGCGCCAGATCCTCCTTGGGGCCGACGCCGGAGAGCATCAGCAGTTGCGGCGTGTTGAAGGCGCCGCCGGCGAGGATCACGTCGCGCGTCGCATGAACGGTGCGCGTCTCGCCCTGCTCGCCGCTCGGATCATAATGCGCCTGATAGAGCCTTGCGCCCTTGCGATATTCGACGCCGATCGCGCGATTATTGTCGTCGAACAATACGCGCGTCGCCAGCGCGTCGAGTTCGATGGTCAGATTGTCGGGATATTTCTGCTGCGTCTCGACCAGGCGCTCGCGCGTGCCCATGCGCTCATGCTTGCGCGTATTGAGCGGCGGGTAATGCAGGCCGAAGGCGTTGTTGCGGACGAGCCGCCAATCATTGGGATCGCCCTTGCCGAGGAGAAACCACAACGTCCGTTGCAGGAGCGAGGGCGACCGGCCGATTTGCTCCAGGATCGATATTTTCAAGGCTTTGACGAGATCGAAATCGCCGAGCGCGGCCTTGGGGACATTCTTCTCCGTATGCAGCCATCCCTTCCAGCCGTGGCGCGTGGGATTGATCCCGAGCATGCCGAGCAGGCGGAAGAAGAAGCGATGGTTGCAGTTCTCGAGTTTTTCGAAATAGGTTCGCATATTGTCGGCGCGCCAGCTCGCGTCGCCGGTGAGTTCGGCGATATGGTCCCAGTCCGCATTGTGCGGATAGACCATGATCATCGCATTATGCGCGGTGCAGCCGCCGAGACAGCCGGCGCGCGGATAGAGAACCCCGTCGACGCGTTTGCCGCGGTAATAGTCGCGATATTTCTCGTCCTTTTTCTGGAGCTGGTCATCTCCATAATGACGGACGAAGAAATCCCATTGCATCGCCTGATTCTCGGTCGAGCAGGCGTGAAACACCGGAACGCGATAGTCGTCGGGAAGGCGCTCGTCGTCAGGATAGGCGGCATCGCCGCCTTGAAGCTTCAGCGGATCGCCGCCGGCCTCCAGCACCAGCACCTTGCAGCCCGCTTCCGCTAGGCGCGCCGCCACCGTGCCGCCGCCCGCGCCCGAGCCGACCACCACATATTCAAAGCTCGCCTTGTCGCTGAGGCTCATGGTCGTTCCCCCCTCCTTCGTCGGTTGGCCCGGACGCGCCTTGGCGGTCCGGGCCTCCGACGCGTCACATGGTTTTCAAGAAGGCGATCAGAGCCTTTTTGTCGGCGTCGCTCAGCCCCGGCTCCTCGGCGAAATAATCGGTGCCGAAGTAATGACCGCGATTGACGACGAAGTCCGGGCATTTATTGAGTTCGAGCAGATCGTCATATGAACGGGCGAACGCCGCGCGCGCCTGTTCGTCGCTCGGATCCGGCGGCAGCAACTTCAACGTAAGTTTTAGCTTGGCGAGCAGCTTCAGCACTCTCGCCTTGTGCAACAGATTTTCGAGCGGATCTTCTCGCTTATCGAGATCGATATTGCCGATCAGCTGTACCGGCGTGCCTGCCGGAATGGGGCCGATGGCGATGCCGTCCTTCTCGACGAAATTGCTGAGACGCAGCGCGTCGACCAGCCATTTCACGTCCTCGCCGGCGTCGAAGCCCGCCTGCAGCAGATCGGGGACATAGCCCTTCGGCACGCGCAGATAGCTCCGCTCCGTCGTCACATCGACGACGCCATGCAGCTTCTTGCCCGAGGCCGTGACATATTCGATGTCCTTCTGGCCATATTTCTCGCTATATTGCCCATATGAGCCGGCGCGTTTCTCCGGCCACAGCATCTGTTCGATCGAATTGTCGAAGGACTTCGCTCGGCTGTCGACCGATGGGCTCTCGTAAAATGTGCCGACGCTGTTGTTGAGCAGGAAGGGCGCGGTCGACCACAGGCTGACCAGCGACGCCGGCCGCGTATAGCCGCGGCCGCCCGCCGGCATATCGTAGGGGCGCGGCGCGCCCGTATAGGGATCGTGGACGGTGATCTTTCCGACCGACGGCAGCTCCTTGTACGAGGTCGAGGAGAAATCGTTCCAGATGTTGTCGCGGATCGCATTGGTGGCGAGCGGACTGCAGGCGTTGGTTTCCAGCAGAGTCACCGGCACGCGCAGATCGGTCGACAGGAAGTTATCGTTGAGGAAATCGCTCGCCTTGGCGATCTTTTTCGCCTCCTGCTTGAACGCGTCGGTCTTGGTATACGACCAATAATTGTTCCAGCAGGTCAGATAGTCCTTGCCGACGCAGCCATTGTTCGGGAAGTAGCTGAAGGTCTTTTCCGGCAGCTTGCTCGAATGGCAGCGCAGGCAGCGTTCGCCGAACACTTCCTTGCCGCGCTCGAGGGTCGCCGAGTCGGCAGTAAGATATTTGTCGCCGTTCGGCGCGTTCTTCAGATAGTCGGGCTTGGCGGTCGCGACGAAGAACAGCGCGGTGTTGGGAGTCTGCGCTTCATTCGCCTGCCAATAGGTGGAATTGGCGCGTCCCGTCGCGATCGGAATAGAGGTGATCGGCTTGCCGCCGATCACAGGGTTGAAGTGCTCGAGCCATTCCTCGCTGAACAGGCCAATGTTGACGAAGACCCGGTTGAAGGAGCCCAGCGCGCCGACCGAATCCGCGCCGTCCTTCAAAACGCGCGGCGTGAACACCGTATCGGGCGCCTTGAAGAACTGCGTGAGCGGCGAATTGGCGGGAACATATTCGTTGAACTGCTTGTTCTGCCTCTCGCCGCCATTGAGTTTTTCCTGGCCGAATTTCGACGCAAGCGCCACGCGCGGCCCGAGCTGGTAGATCGCGTTCATCGTTCGCGGATTGATGATGTAGTCGGTTGAGACCAGCGACGTATCGAGCGCGCCCGGTCGCGAGACATGGAACAATTGCCAGGAGAAATCCTTCGGATCGGCCGCATAGGTGAAGATGCGGTCCCACCAGAAATATTGCGCGCCCGGATTGGAGTTCAAATTCTCCCATTTCGGATTTTCCGGGTCGGCCGGCGGATTGGTCGGATTGGGGCCGACGTGGCAAAAGCCGCAGGACATTCCGACGCGATAGGGGCGCACCAGATCCTTATTGTTGTAATAGTCTGGATCGTTGTAAAAGCGCTCCGGATCCCAATTCCTTTCCGCCGCTTCATCGAAGTCGGGATTTGGGAACAATCTCAGCCCCACGATGCCGGTCGCATAGCCGTAGTAGGAGCCCACCGGAAAATTCTCGCTGCGTCCCCGGGCCCCGATCTTGACGCCCGGATATTTCTCCGCGTCTTCGAACGGATCTTTTTTTTGCGGGCAGTTCGGATCGCGCGTGTCCAGCCACAGGCCGAAGCGATCCGGGTGGGGGCCGGTCGCCTTCTTGAAACAGGGCTCATTGACGAGACCCAAATAGCGCCAGCGATTGTCGCGGCTGAATTTCGTCAGGCTCGGATGGCTCGATAAGGTCTTGAGGAAGTCGAGTCCGCCGAACGATCTCTTGTTCAAGACGTCCCACAGCCGGTCGTTGCCGGCGGTCCACACGATCCAATTATTGCGGCCGATCACTGCCGCCTTAAGCGCCGCCTCGGGCGTGACGCCGGGAAGATAAGGCTGCATGGCCTTGGCGAGATCTTCCGGATGTTTGGTCGCGCCGTTATCCATGTCGACGTAATAATCATTGTCAGAGCCGGGCAGAGACGCGGCCGTGCGGCCGACGCACATGGCTTCGTCCTTGACGTTGCCGGCGCCGGAGCCGCAATTCTGGTCGGCTTTCGCCGCGCCGCCCATCGATCCATAGGCGCCACTCAACGCCGCTGCGACCGCCAAGCTCCGCAGGATTCTTTCGAGCATCGTTCCCTCCCCAATGTCGAATGCCTAAAATTCGTGGCCTGTCCGCTATGCCCTGTGCGCCGCGGCGATCGATGACGCGGCGGAAGGAGAGATCGCGCCGAGCAAGACGCGGCGCTGCGAAAACCGCTTCATGCCTAAAAGGCGGCCCGTCGTCTGAACCAGCGAATCACGCTGAGAAGAATGAGAAGCGCGACAAGCGCGACGATGCCGACCTGCACGGCCGGCCGAGCGAAAAACCGATAGACGTAAGGCCCGGTCGCGCCCTTGGGCTGGGGTTTGAAGGGCCAGGGGTCCGCCAGATAGGGAAACTCGCTCGACAGCGGCTTGTCGTTGACCGTTGAGCGCGGCCATTGGGTCGTGTCGATGAAAGCGTTTTCCTGCAAGGGGCAATCGCCCTGCGCGCAGGTGAGCAGCGCCACATCGTCTTCGAGACGACGGCCGTTGGGAAATCCGGGCGGGCGCGTCGTGGTGAAGACCATGACGTCGGGAACAGAGTCGTAGTGGCGAATAAAAAATCCGCTCAGCTGGTTCAAATTGGCGAGCGGCGGCAGCCATTGCTTGAGAAAGTCCTGAACCTTGGCCCGAGACTCTCCCTTTTCGCGAATCTCCGCCACATGCTGCGAAGGCGGAATGGTATTTAATATTTCGAAACGGCCGAGCTGTGTGCGGTTCGATCGTCCGACATGGTCGATCTGCTCGCCGTTGCTCACGCGCTTGCTTGTGGCCCACAAGAGCCAGCTCTCCGCATGTTCGGGAAAAGCGGATTTCGGAATACTGAACGCCATGGTGATGACATTCACTTTAAAGAATCGGGGAAAGATGAACGGATCGTCGCGAATGCCGGAATAGACCTGGATGTTCTGCGAATCGCCGAGTCCCTTGAAGGATTTTTCTTTCACCGTCGCGTCATTGTTGAGACGCATCCGGATCGTGGCGTCCGGCGCTATGCCCTCGGGCGCTTCGATCGTGCCGCCGTAGCGCGCAACGTCCTCGGCATTATCGAAGCGGAGCTTGGTGTGAAAATCCACATGGATGTCAAATTCGAAGGGCTCGAGATTATAGGGCGGCGCCCCGATCAGCGAGCGGCGCACGTCGAGGATTGCGATCCATCGGTCGCCGTCGGGGTAGAAGAAGAGGCCGGTTATGTTGGCTTCCTGCTCGTCCTCCGCGAGCCACATGGGATCGGCGTGGTCCGAGGCGCGCCCTGTTCCGGGTATCAGCAAAGCAAAGAACAGGAGGAGCGCGGCGAATAATTGTTTGGCCATATCGGCCATCATCGTTCGAGCCATCAAACCCTCACTCAAAAAACGCCTTCGCCGCCAAGAAATGTTGCTCCGCGGGAAGTTATCGAACAGTAACTTTCGGTTGCGCGCACGATACGATCGGTTCATATTTTTTACAAGGCTCAAAAAAAAATTCCGCGTCTCGATCTCGACGCCAAGTTGCGAGCGTGAAATGAGCGAGCGCTGATGCGACATTTAATTCCTTTGTCATGTATGTGCATCGCGGTTGTCGCCTGCATGAACGCATTCGCCGCGCCTTTCGTTCCGAGCGACGACGATCAGTTTCTAGAGCGATTGCCTCGCGCCGCCGCGCCGATAGCGGCGGAATTACGCGAACTGCGGGCGCGATCGGGCGATTTCGCAGCCTCAATCGAACTCGCGCAAAAATTCGTGACGCTCGGCGGCGAAGATTCTGATCCGCGCTATTTCGGATATGCGGCCGGCGTTCTTGCGCCCTTGTGGAAATTGTCGGTTCCTCCGGTGAAGGCGCTTCTGTTGCGCGCGATGATCGCGCAGAATCGGCATGACTTTGATGACGCGCTCGCCGACGTCGACGCCGTGATCAAATCGGATCCTCGCAATCTTCAAGCATGGCTTATGCGCGCGGCGATCAGCAAAATCATCGGCCGTTTGGATGAGGCGCGTGCGAGCTGCGCGCCGCTCGCCGCATCCAGCGAGCCGCTGCTGGCCGTCGCCTGCGTGTCCGACGCCGCGAGCCTCATGGGAGGATCGCGCGAAGCGGCGGAGGCGCTCGAGCAGACGCTTGAAGCGCGGCCGGGAGCGACGCCCGAAAGACGAAGATGGGCGTTGACCATTCTCGCTGAGATCGCTGCAAGGCAGGGCGAGGCGCAGCGCGCCGAACATTCGTTCAATTCGGCGCTCGAGGCCGCCAAGCCGACGGCCTATCTCCTCGCCGCTTACGCCGACTTCCTGCTCGACGAAGAGCGTTTCGCGGATGTGGCGGCGCTGCTCGCCGGACAGGGCCGCATCGACGCCGCGCTGCTGCGCCTCGCGCTCGCCGAACAGCGGCTCGGCTCGGAAGGTCTCGCTGAGCATGTCGCGCAGATCGAAGAGCGCTTTGCCGCCTCCCGCCGTCGCGGCGAGGCGTTCCACCTTGGCGACGAAGCGCGTTTCACGCTTTATCTGCTGCGCGATCCGACCAAAGCGCTGCGTCTCGCCGAGCAGAACTGGCGCGTGCAGCGCACGCCCGCGGACGCGCGCATATTGTATGAGTCCGCCGTCGTGGCGGGCGACGCCGCCGCCGCCGACACGGCGCGCGCCTTTCTGACGCGAGCCGGAATGAGCGATGAGCGACTGAAGCGCCTCTCGCTTCAAGCGTCGCGCGCTGCGATGCAGCAGAGCGGCCAGTAGGCGACGCGCGTGGCGACTATGCGCGTCCGGCGCCTGGCGTCGACGCGAAATCTCTTCCGAGGCCGTAGCGCGCAAGCGTTGTGGCGAGCAGTCCCGAAGGTTGGAGGCCGCTGGTGAAGATCGCGCGGCGCGCGGCCGGTCCGTCTCCCGGCGCGCCGGCGCCAAACCGCTCGCCGAGCAACTGATCGGCGCGGCGCGCGATCGCCGGCGCGGGGTCGATCCATTCCACCGGCCAAGGCGCCAGCCGTTTGAACTCCTCGATGAGCAGCGGGTAGTGCGTGCAGGCGAGCGTGACGGCGTCGGTGCGCCGGCCGCCTTCTTCTCTAAAGCAGGGCGCGATTTCGGCGACGATGTCGGCGTCGCTCACCCGTTCGCCATGCATGTAGCTTTCGGCGAGGCGCGCCAGGCGTTGCGAACCGACGAGCGTCACCGAACAATGGCCCGCGAATTGCGCGATGAGGTTTTGCGTGTAATCGCGCGCGACCGTGCCCGGCGTGCCGAGCACGGAAATCATCCTCGACCGCGTGCGCTCGGCCGCCGGTTTGATCGCCGGCACGGTCCCGACGAAGGGCACATTCGGCCAGTGCAGCCGCAAATCGGGCAGGACGATCGTCGACGCGGTGTTGCAGGCGATGACGGCCATGTCCGGCGCATGCTCGGCGATCAACGCCTCCATGAGCGTTACAACGCGTTCGACGAGCGCCGGTTCTTTCCATGATCCGTAGGGAAAGCCCGCGTCATCCGCGCAATAGAGATAGTCCGCGTGCGGGCGCAGCTTGGCGATCTCGGCAAAGACCGTGAGGCCGCCAAGGCCGGAGTCGAAGATGAGGAGTTTGGGCGGTCGGGTCATGCGGCGCTAATCCTTGGAACCGATAGCACAAGCTCGCCAATCAAAGTCGACGCGCAGATATTGACCAGTTAATTAAACCAGTTTAAAAAAAATTATGCGAGAAGTGCAGGCCTCCGACGCGAAAGCCCATCTGGCGGAGCTTCTGACCGCCGTCGAGCGCGGTGAAACGATCGTCATCACCCGGCATGGGCGCCGCATCGCGCGCTTGGCGCCGGAAGCCGGTCTCGAACAGGCCGAGATCGATCGGGCCATCGACGATTTGGCGCGCTTTCGCGAACGCTCGAAAAAAGCGCCGCTGCAGGACCTGCTCGGCGCGCGCCATCATGGCCACAAATATTGACCGGCTTTGTTATCGACGCCTCGATCCTTGCGGGCTTCGCCCTTGCCGACGAACGCCCGCCGCGCGCGATCAGATCTATTGAACGCCTTCGCAGCGAGACGGCGGTCGGGCCTACCGTATTGTTCTTCGAGATTCGCAATGTGCTCCTGGTCAGCGAGCGGCGGCGCCGATTGACGGCAACTGAAACTGAAGAGCTTCTTCGCGTCATCGCGCGCCTGCCGATAAGGATCGACGCGGGCTGCGAGGAGAGACGCCTCATGTCGCTGGCGCGCAAGCATCGGTTGACGGCCTATGACGCCGCCTATCTCGAACTCGCCTCGCGAGAAGGGATCGCGCTCGCGACGCTTGACGCAGAATTGGAGCGCGCCGCCCGAGCGGAAGGCGTCGCGCTTGTCGAATAAGATTCAAAACGGCAGGTTGAAAACCCTGGCCGGCGCGAGCGCCCCTTGGACGATTTCGCCAAAAGCGACCGGCACGCCGCCGCAGGCCGCATAGACGACGCCCTCATGCGGCGCGTCGCGGCCGCGCAGAATCACCGAGCCGCCGCGCCGCAGCCGCGCCGCCATATCGCGATCGACGACGACGCATGGCAGCTCCGCCAATCCGGCCTCGACCGAGAGCAACGCTTCTGCGGCCATGTTCTGATTTTCGATCTCGTCGAGCGTATAGGCGTCTTCTTCCAGGAAGGGGCCAACGCGCGTGCGTCTCAGCGCCGTGACATGGCCGAAACAGCCCAGCACGCGGCCAAGATCGCGGGCGAGCGCGCGCACATAGGCGCCCTTGCCGCACTCCATGACGAAGGTCGCGTCGTCGCGCGAGGCTTCGATCAGCGTCAGCGAGTCGATCCTGACCGCACGGGGCTTCAACTCGACATGCTCGCCCTCGCGGGCAATGTCATAGGCGCGCTCGCCGGCGATCTTGATCGCCGAAAATTGCGGCGGCGTCTGCAAAATCTCGCCGGTGAACTGTGGCAGCAAATGTTCGACGGCGGCGCGCTCCGGCCGCGCCGCGCTCTCTTGCGTCATGCGTCCGTCAGAATCGTCCGTGTCAGTCTCGACCCCCCACCGCACGGTAAAGCGATAGGCTTTCTCGCCGTCCTGAACGAAGGGCACGGTCTTGGTCGCTTCGCCGAAGGCGACCGGAAGAATGCCAGAGGCGAGCGGATCGAGCGTGCCAGCATGGCCGGCTTTCTGCGCATTGTATGTGCGCTTGAGGCGCGACACCGCCTGCGTCGAAGTGAGACCGACAGGCTTATCCAGCGCCACCCAGCCGTCGACGATGGCGCGGTCTGATTTTTTCTTGCTCATTCCTTGACGCCATCCTCTTCGGCGTCGTCGCCGTCGGCGAGATCGCGCTTCACACGGTCGGAGCTGAGCAGCGCGTCGATGCGCGAGACATTGTCGAATGTGTCGTCGATACGAAAGCGGATTTCCGGCGCGAATTTCAAATTCACCTCATGTGCAATTTCCCCGCGCAGAAACCGCTTATGACGATCGAGCGCGGCGAGCACCTCGGGCTCGTCCTGGCCGCCAAGCGGAATGACGTAAATCGTCGCGAGCTTGAGGTCAGGACTCATCTTCACGCGCGAGACGGTGACGACATGCTTTTCCAGCACGGGATCGTTGATGTCGCCGCGCGAGAGCATCTGCGCCACAGCGTGGCGCACGAGTTCGGCGACGCGCAACATGCGCTGCGACGGCGCGGAGCCGGCGGAATGGTGGGATCGGGACATGGGTCTTTGCCGAAATGAGTCTTGGTTCGCGTCATGCCCGCGCTTGTCGCGGGCATCCACGCATTCTGCGTCTGAGCGTCAAGACGATTGGCGCGGAACGCGAATTTCAGAGTCGCCGCGCCCCACCGGAGATGGCCGGGACAAGCCCGGCCATGACGCGGCGGCGCTACAGCGTCCGCTTGATCTCCTCGACGCGGTAACACTCGATCACGTCGCCGGCGCGCATGTCCTGGTAGTTCTCGAAGGCCATGCCGCATTCCTGTCCAGCGGCGACTTCCTTGACTTCGTCCTTGAAGCGCTTGAGCGTCGAGAGCTTGCCTTCATGGACGACGACATTGTCGCGGATGAGCCGGACATTGGCGCCGCGCTCGACATTGCCGTCGGTGACGCGGCAGCCGGCGACCTTGCCGACCTTCGAAATATCGAAGACCTCGAGAATGGTCGCATTGCCGAGCAGGGTTTCGCGCAGCGTCGGGGCCAACAGGCCGGACATCGCCGCTTTGACGTCATCCACGAGATTGTAGATGATGTTGTAATAGCGGATCTCGATGCCGGAGCGTTCGGCGGCGTCGCGCGCCTCTTTATGCGCGCGCACGTTGAAGCCGATGACCGCGGCGTTTGAGGCTTCGGCGAGCGAGATATCGGATTCCGAAATGCCGCCGACGCCGGCGTGCACGACGCGCGCGCCGACCTCGTCGGTGCCGAGCTTGTCGAGCGCCGCGGCGATGGCTTCGACCGAGCCCTGCACGTCGCCCTTGATGACGAGCGGGAATTCCTTGCGGCCCGCCGTCTTGAGCTGGCTCATCATGTCGGAGAGCGAACCGCGCGCGGAACCGCCGCGAGCGGCGATCTTGTCGCGCTTCATACGCTCGCGATATTCGGCGATCTCCCTGGCGCGGGCTTCCGACTCGACGACGGCGACGCGGTCGCCGGCTTCGGGCGTGCCGCTGAAGCCGAGAATTTCGACCGGCAGGCTCGGCCCGGCCTCCTGACGCGAAACGCCCTGGTCGTCGAGCAGCGCGCGCACCCGGCCCCACTGGGTTCCCGCGACGACAATGTCGCCGACATGAAGCGTGCCGCGCTGGACCAGCATGGTCGCCACCGGCCCGCGACCCCTGTCGAGACGCGCTTCGATGACCGTGCCTTCGGCGGCGCAATCGGCGTTCGCCTTGAGGTCGAGCACCTCGGCCTGCAGCGCGATCAGTTCGAGCAGCTTGTCGAGATTGGTCTTCTGCTTCGCCGAGACTTCGACTTCGAGCGTCTCGCCGCCCATGGACTCGACCTGCACCTCATGCTGCAGCAGTTCGGTGCGCACCCGCTCCGGCTTCGCGTCCGGCTTGTCGATCTTGTTGACGGCGACGATCAGCGGCACATGGGCGGCGCGGGCGTGATTGATCGCCTCGATCGTCTGCGGCATGACGCCGTCGTCGGCAGCGACGACCAGCACGACGATGTCCGTCACCTTCGCGCCGCGCGCGCGCATCGCCGTGAAGGCGGCGTGGCCTGGCGTATCGATGAAGGTGATCGGCAGTCCGCCCGGCGACGTGACCTGATAGGCGCCGATATGCTGGGTGATGCCGCCCGCCTCGCCGGCGACGACATCGGCGTGACGGATGGCGTCAAGCAGCGAGGTCTTGCCGTGGTCGACATGGCCCATGATGGTGACGACCGGCGGCCGCGGTTCAAGGTTGGCTTCGGCGTCGGGCGTGTCGAACAGGCCTTCCTCGACGTCCGATTCCGCGACGCGCTTGACCGCGTGACCCATTTCCTCGGCGACCAGCTGCGCCGTGTCGGCGTCGATGACGTCGGTAATCTTGTACATCTCGCCCTGCTTCATCAGCAGGCGGATGACGTCGACCGCGCGCTCCGACATCCGGTTCGCGAGTTCCTGAATTGTGATCGTCTCTGGCAGAACGACTTCGCGGGCAATCTTTTCCTTCTGCTCCACTTGGCCCCGGAACAGGCGCTGCTGCCGGCGTTTGAAGGAGGCGACCGAGCGCGTGCGCTCTTCGTCGGTTCCGGCTGTGGCTGTGGCGAGCGTCAGGCGGCCGCGATCCTTCATGGCGCCGCTGCGGGAAGGCGCCGGTCGCGGCGGAGTGGGCGGCGAAAAGCCGCCGATCTGGCGCACCGGCGGGCGGCGCGGTTGCTCGGTTTCTCCCCCCGGACGCGCGGCGGCCGGCCGCGGCATCGCGGCGCTGGGCGCTACGCGCGGCGGCGTCAGTCCAGCGACTTCCGGCGGCAGTCGCCGGCGCGCCTCTTCCTCGGATTTGCGCTTGGATTCCGCCTCCCGCGCGAGTCGCTCTTCCTCCTCGCGCTTGCGCGAGTCGGCTGCGGCGCGTTCGGCGAACTCGCGCTCGTCGCGATCCGCGCGGGCCTTCGCGTCGATTTCGGCGCGGCGGCGATCTTCCTCTTCGCGCGATTTGGCGTCGACCAGCGCGCGGGCGCGGGCCTCGCGCTCCTCGTCGGTCAAGGCGCGCAGCACGACGCCGGAGCCGGAACGCGACGACGGCGCTGGACGCTGAGCCTCGGATTTCGGCGCAGCCGTTGGCGGCGCGTCCGGAGCTGCGGCCGGCGCAGGCGCGGCTGCGGGTTTCGCCGTTTCGGCGTGCCCGGGGGCGCGGCGCTTCACCTTCTCGACCACGACCACTTTCGAACGGCCGTGGGAGAAGCTCTGCCGGACCATGCCGTGCTCGACCGGTCGCTGCTTCAAATGCAACGTCTTCGACGGCGCGACGGTCAGAGTTTTGTCGCCGCTATTCTCGCCTTCGCTCATCCAGTTCCCGATCCTGGGTCGCTCGACCCGTTAACCTTCTGTCGCGCAGCCGTCTGGCTCCGCCTCGATGTCGTCGCCTGTCGTCGTCGCGCCGTCGATGCTTACGCCCCGATAGGCGGCAAGTCGACGGCATCGCGCGACAAAAGCCGTGCTCGCCCCGCCCTCGGCGAGGGCAGCATGTATCACATTTGTGCGGCCCAACGCCAAATCCAATTGCACCGACGAAAATAAGCCGATGACGGGCGCCGCGGATTCTCCGCGCCGCGCCGCTTGGGCAAGCTTCCGCTTGCCGTCTTCGCCGCCGTCGGACGCTTCGACGAGCGCGCCGACGCCGCGGCGCGCGAGCGCGTCGGCGACCTTGCCGAAGCCCGCCACGACGGCGCCCGCCTTGTTGGCGAGCGACAGCATCCGTAGACAATCGGCTTCGAGCAACCGGTCGACATCTTCGCTAAGCTGCGGTTCGGCGTCGACGCGCGCTTTCAACGAGCGCGCGAACAAATGCTTGCGCGCCGCCTGCGCGACGAGCTCGGCGCGGGCCGTCACCCAGACGCCGCGGCCAGGCAGGCGCGCCGCAATGTCGGGCGCGAGCGCGCCGTCGGGTCCGCGCACGAAGCGGATCATCGCCTCGGGCGCGCCACGCCGGCGCGTCACGATGCAAGTCCTCTCCGAAACATGTGGTTCGCGCGCCATGGCCGCCATCATGCCGGCTATTGGCCTTCCGCCTGAGCTTCAGCTTCGACCTCGGCCGCCGCAATGGGCTCCTCGATCCAGCCGGCGCGGACGCGCGCCGTCATGATCATCGATTCGGCCTCTTCGCGCGACAGGTCGATGCCCTCGAAAAACCCCTCATGCTTGACCGTCTCGCCATCCTTCTTTTCGCTCCAGCCGACAAGGTCGTCCGGCACGCAGCCGGCGAAATCCTCGATCGTCTTCACGTCGTTTTCGCCGAGCCGCACCATCATCGCGGTCGTCATCCCGTCGATCTCGCGCAATTCGTCGGCGACGCCAAGCTCTGTTCGGCGCGCTTCATTCTCGGCCTCGATGCGCTCAAGATAATTCTTCGCGCGGTTTTGAATCTCGCCCGCCGTGTCTTCGTCGAAGCCTTCGATCGACGCGAGTTCGGAAAGCTCGACATAAGCGAGCTCCTCGACCGAGCGGAAACCCTCCGAAGCCAGCAGACGGCCCACGACCTCATCGACGTCGATCGCGCCCATGAACACTTTCGTGCGCTCGATGAATTCCCTTTGCCGGCGTTCCGACTCTTCGGCCTCGGTCAGAATGTCGATATCCCAGCCGGTGAGCTGCGAGGCGAGGCGCACATTCTGGCCGCGGCGGCCGATCGCGAGCGACAGCTGATCGTCCGGCACCACCACCTCGATGCGCGAACTGTCTTCGTCGAGGACCACCTTGACAACTTCCGCGGGCTGCAGCGCATTGACGATGAAGGTCGCGGCGTCCGCCGACCAGGGAATGATGTCGATGCGCTCGCCCTGCAGCTCGCCGACGACGGCCTGCACGCGGGAGCCGCGCATGCCGACGCAGGCGCCGACCGGGTCGATGGAAGAATCGCGCGACACCACGGCGATCTTGGCGCGCGAGCCGGGATCGCGGGCCACAGACTTCACCTCGATGACGCCGTCATAGATTTCGGGCACTTCCTGCTTGAACAGCTTCGCCATGAATTGCGGATGGGTGCGCGACAGGAAAATCTGCGGACCGCGCTGCTCGCGGCGCACGTCGTAAACATAGGCGCGCGCGCGATCGCCGGGCCGGAACATTTCGCGCGGGATCATTTCATCGCGGCGGATGATCGCTTCGCCGCGGCCAAGATCGATGATCACATTGCCATATTCGACGCGCTTCACCACGCCGTTGACGATTTCGCCGATGCGATCCTTGTATTCTTCATATTGGCGGTCGCGCTCGGCCTCACGCACCTTCTGCACGATGATCTGCTTGGCCGACTGCGCCGCGATGCGGCCGAAGTCGAAGGGGGGCAGCGTTTCCGAAATCCAGTCGCCGGCCTGCGCCGCCGGATTGCGTTTGCGAGCGTCGGCGAGCGAAATCTGCGTCGCGTCGTTTTCGACTTCTTCGACGACAAGCAACAGCCGCGAGAATCGAACTTCGCCGGTCTTGGCGTTGATCTCGGCGCGCACTTCGGTCTCCTGGCCGTAGCGCGAGCGCGCCGCCTTTTGCAGCGCATCTTCCATCGACGCGATGACGATCGATCGATCGATCGATTTTTCGCGCGCAACGGCGTCGGCGATCTGCAATATCTCAAGTCGGTTGGCGCTGACGGCCATCGTTACTCTCCCCTCGAACGGCCGGAGGGCTTTGGTTTGCCGCCGACCTTCTTGAACTGGGTTTGAACGCCGGCGGGAGCCAGCGGTTTTTGTTTTTGTGGCGCGGGACCGCGAAATCGTCCCGGTCCGCGTCGCGGACGCTCCTCGGATTCCGACCCATCCGGCATGTCTTCCGCCTGCTGATGCTTGCCGGCGCGCAGCGACTCGCGGATCAACGCCTCGGTTAGCACCAGCCGGCCTTCTTCGAGATCGGCGAGCGGTAGCGAAACGGCATTTTCCTCGTCCGAACGGGCGTCGGTACGCTCAAGCGCGAGCAGTGCGCCATGGCCTTCGCCTTCGACCCCGCGAATGATTCCGCGAAAGCGCTTTCGCCCGCTTGCGAGCGGATGCGTCAATTCGATCTTGGCGTCATGGCCCATGGCGCGCAGAAAATCCGACAGGCGCACGAGCTGACGGTCGACGCCGGGCGATGAAATCTCCAATCGATATTCATTGGCGATCAGTTCGGCGACGTCGAGTTCCGGCGACAGCGCCTGGCTAGCCGCCTCGCAATCGTCGATCGTCATCGTGCCGTCCGGCCGCTCCGCCATGATCTGCAAAGTCTGTCCGTTCTGCTGCAAGAGCCGGACGCGAACGATCCGGTAGCCCAGCTGCGCCAGCACCGGCTCGGCCAGATGCGCGACGCGCGCGGCGACGCCGGTCTCGGCGACGAGACGCGGTTCGTCGAGGGTCGCGATGGCGGCGGCGTTTTGCGTCAAGCTTTGCCCTTTAAACTCTCGACCGATCAAAACAAAAAGAGCGGGTCCCCGGAGGGCCCCACTCTCAATCGGCGATCATCCGAGAATGATCGTTATGAGATGAAGTTGGGCCTTATATGGCAGGAGAAACTCGGAAAATCAAGAAAAACCGTCGCTGCGCAACGCTCGCCCCCGGCGCAGGCCGCCGACGGCGCAGTCCTAGCCCAGCTTTGCGCGAACTTCGCGCAAGCGCGCATGTTGACCTCGCGTCGATGCGCTCATAGGTTCCGGCGAGTCTGACGCTGCTCATCGATCGCCGTCGGTCGGGCGCGGCCGCAATGCGACATTGTGGAGATCATTATCAGAACGCGAATTTCCCCGACGGCGATCGTCGTCGACCCTAGTCGATTTCGCTCGCGCGCATGCGCCAGGCCGAGGCGCTGAATTTGCCGCCGTCGGTCGCCGCCAGTGACCCCGTGGCCGTGGAGGCCGCGCGCGACGTTCGTCGCGACGAAGAGGAATTCTTCGCGCTGTCGCGGGAACCTTGGCTGCGCATTTGCGCGTTGCAGGGGATTTCTCGCGGCGGCGTTATCGAACTTCGCTATGCGGCTAGCTTTTACGACGAGCCGGCGCGGCCAATCCTGCGATTCTGGCAGGGCGAGAGCTTCGAGGAGACCATTCTTCCCGGGCCCTGTGAAGGCGCGGGCGTATGGATCGGGCGCGTACCGCGCGAAACGACGGAAATCTGGATAAGCCCGACGCATCGCCCCGGTCCCTTCAACTTCCGCATATTGAGCGCGCGGCCGGTTAGTCGGCTCGAGGCGCTGCGCAAAGCGGCGGCGGCGCCCAAGCGCCTGTTCTTCGCGCTTTCCGCCGGCATGGTCGGATTGAGCGCGGAAGCGGAGCTTAACTGGCGCTGGGCGTTCGGCGCCGAGCCGATGTCCGCCTATCCTTCCTGGCGCGCCGCGCGAATCCGAGAGTTCGACCCCACATTCGATCGGCCCCGAACCGATTGGACGAACGGGCCGAGAGTGGTCGCGCTTGTCGATGAGCGCGGCGCGGCGCCGCAGGAGATTGAATCGACGCGTGCGAGCCTGGCGGCGCAGAGCTATTCGAATTGCGCTATCTTTGCAACGACGGTCGACGCCCGGATCGACGCGCGCGATCTCGTCTTGCCGCTCGTCGCCGGCGATCGGCTGGAGCCTTACGCCTGCGGCTATCTTGTCGAGCATTTCGCCCGCCATCCGCAACATGCCATCGCCTATGCCGATGAGACGGTCGGCGAGGGCGACGCTCTGCGACCGCTCTATAGACCCGGCTGGAACGCGACGCTTCATCGCTTCGAAAATTACGTCGGCCGCGCCGCCTGTTTTCGCGCCAGACTGTTGGCGGAGCGTCCCGACTGGCGGGAGGCCGGACCGGACGAACTGATCGATGGGCTGTTGTCAGCCGCGCGACAGGACGAAGTCGGCGCGCTGCGCCGGCCCATATTTCGCCTTGCGCGCGCGGCGAAAGCGCGGCGAACGACGATCGACGCCGTCTTTCGCGACAGGACCCCGGCAGTGACCGTCGTCGTCCCGACGCGCGACCGCGTCGATCTGCTCGCGCCCTGTCTCGACAGCCTGCTGGGCAGGAGTCTTTACCCCCAATTTGAGGTCGTCGTCGTCGACAATGACAGCGTCGAGCCGCGCACGCTGGCGTTGCTTCAGGCGCTGCAGGCGAAAGACGCCCGGCTCAAGGTTCTGCACACGCAAGGACCCTTTAATTTTTCCGCGCTTTGCAACGCCGGCGCGCGGACAGCGCGTGGCGATTTCCTGGTTTTCCTCAATAATGACACGGAAATCGTGACGCCGGACTGGATCGAACGCCTGCTCTATTTCGCGATTGCGCCCGACGTCGGGGCCGTCGGCGCCAAGCTCCTCTATCCTCGCGGCGGCGTGCAGCACGTCGGCGTCTTGCTGGGCATGGGCGGCGTCGCGGGCCATTACGGCGCCGGCGTCAGCGAAAGCGACCGCGGCTGGATGAACCGCAATGTCTGTCCGCACGAGGTTTCCGCTGTGACCGGCGCCTGCATGATGATCGAGCGAGGCAAATTTGATGCGGTCGGCGGCTTCGACGATGTCGACCTTCCTGTCGAACTGAACGATGTCGACCTGTGCCTGCGCTTAAACGCGCGAGGTTGGCGCTCGATCTGCAACACGCAGGCCAGATTGATCCATCATCAGTCGGCAAGCCGCAAAGGCGGCTCGATCCGTCTACAGCGCGTCCACCAAAGGGAACGCTCCGCGTTCTACGCGCGCTGGCGCGCCGTCGTTCGCGATGATCCGCATTTCCATCCGGGCCTGTCGCTCTACGCCCCGGCCGAAGCCTTACCGTGACGTTAGACGCTTGCGCCAGAACCTCGACCCGCTTAATTTGCAGCGCCGAAAAAATTGTCTTCTCCGCCCTCGCCATCGGGCCGCTAGGAAGACCGATCCGTCGATGCGCTTAATCGATTCAGCCTCATTTGGCACGCCTGGAGCGCTGCTCGCGAAAAAGTGGAACCCGGCCCTTCGCGTTAAACTCGCTCTAAGCTATTAAAATTGGTGAAGTTATTCGCCTTTAGGCGATTCCGCCGAACCGCGGCGTGGGTGAGCGCATGAACCAGGTCAGCGACTTGAGGGTAGATGAGGACGCATCGGGCTCCGAGACCGCGTAAACTGTCTGAAGTCATCGCCGCCGCGCAGAACGCGGCGCGCTTCTCGTCGACGAAGGCGATCGAGATTTTCGCTCCGCTAACGGCGAAGGACGCCACGAGCCGCCTGCCGGCGCTGATTCGCCAAGGCCTCGAAGGCGTGGCGGAAACGATTTCGACCGCTGGGGCGGGCGCAGGCGGCGGAATCGTCGGACGCAGCTTTATCTATGTCGTTGTTCTGCCGACTTTCCTGTTCTGGCTATACGCCTGCTTCTGGCAGTCCCAACGCTATGTCGCCGAGACGCGGCTGACCGTGCGCGCCCAACTTGAAAAAAAAACCGGGACCGACACGGCGTCGATGATCAGTAAATTGACAGGGGGCGGCCCCGACCCCTCCTCGCAAGACGCGTTCATCGTCCTCAATTACCTAAAAAGCCGCGCGATCGTCGCCGATCTCGGCGGCCGCGAATACATGGAAAAGAAATTTGCACGCTCCGGCATCGATTATTTCTCACGGCTCGGCAGAAACGCCAGAGCGGAAGACGTCTGGAAATATTGGCTGAGCCATATTACGGCCAGCGTCGACACCCTGTCCGGCATTTTGACCTTACGCACCGACGCTTTCCTGCCCAATGATGCGCTTGACGTCGCGCACGACATTGTCAGGCTCAGCGAACAGCTGGTCAATAAGATCACGCTGCGCAATCGCAGCGACGCCTTGAGCCGCGCCGAGCTCGAAGTCACCCTTTCGCGTCATACGCTTGCCGAGGCGCGCGAGAAGACGCTCCAATTTCGTAACAAGAACGTGATGATTGATCCCGGCTCGCGCGCCGCAAGCATCGGCGAACAGATGGCGAAGCTCACTCTGGAGCGCATCGATCTCATCAACGCGCTTTCGACCTTTTCTTCATCGCTCGACAGCGACGCGCCCAGCCAACGCCTGCAACGCACGCGTCTCGCGGCAATTGACCAGCAGCTCGCGGAGCTTAAGAAGAAGCTCGCAGGCGCCGAAGCCTCCGACACAGTTTCCGCGCAAATCGCGTCCTATGAGCGCTTGAAGCTCGACGAGCAATTCGCTGAGAAGCTCTACTCGATCGCCCAGAGCTCTTATTATCGAGCGCGACAGGAGCTTGAAAAACAGCAGCTCTATCTCATCACCGTGGTCGAGCCGACGCTGCCGGAATCGGCGACCTATCCGAAGGTTGTCGTCAACACGGTGCTGCTGTTCTGCGCGCTGCTCGTGGCCTGGGCGGCGATCTCGCTGATCTACGCAAGCATCGAGGATCACATGGTTTGAGTGTCGCGCGTGACGACGTCGGCGTCGGAAAGCGCCGACACGATCGACTCCTCGGCGAATGAATAGAGCGCCAAATCGTCTTCGAGCAGATCGGCGACAAGGCTGATGCGCGACAATCGATCGGCAAGCGCGCCGATTGAAGGGTGCACGACCGGCTCATAGTCTCCGGCGAGATCATGGCCGAGGATCCCTGCGAGCAGGGCGCTGAAATCGCGAAAGCGGCTGCGCACGCCGACAAGATCCATCGATGCGAGGTTTTCGAGCGCAGCCGTGACATGACGGCGCTCCGGCGTCTCACCCGGAATGCAGCCGAACATTCTCGTCATCGGGCTCATCAGCGCCTCGCGCTCCTCGTCGGTCAGATTGCGAAATTTCGCAAGCATCCCTTTGGAATCTTCGACCGGCAGGTCGCGCGCGAATTCGGTCAGCGCCGTCAGCCCGGTGAAGAGCAGCGGCAACATATGAGTCGAATCCGACTTCTGGATCAGGCTGAGGATCACCAGCCGCTGCGCCAGCTCCTCGAACGGATCGTTCAGCAGCGCCGCTGTCGTGAACTGCGCGTTGGACAAAAAATGCGAGTAGCGCGGGAAGCTGGACCGCCCCGACATGAAGATCGACTTGTTGAAATTATTGTTGATGAGCACGATCATCGTCTCGAAGGCGTAGCGCTCCGTCGACGGATAGGTGAGCGTGAATAGATTTCTCGATCGACCGCCCAATTTTTCGATGGGGCGAATTGAACTGTCGAATAGAAAAAACTTGCGCTCGATGTGCTTTCCCTCCTTGAACCGCCGATAGATCAGAATTCCGGTTTCGGCTTCGAGGAGTTCAATATCCCCAACGTCGGGCAGACCTTTGACGATCGTGTCGTCGACGATAAAGCCAACCAGGCCGGTAACGTGAACGCCAAGGTTGCGCACGTCCGGACGCTCGATGGTCGCTAGGATTTCAATGTCTTCCTCTCCCGGCCTGCGCACCAGGATTTTTGGAACCGCGGAAGGGTTGTCCGGCGCGAGCCAGCCGCTAATCGCGCCGCCCTTGTCATAGTCAATATGGAAGAACACGAGCGCTCCAATCGAACAATTGAGTTCAGCCGATGCGCGCGTCGGACCAGACTTCGCGAGCTACTTCGCCATATGATCGCGAACGAGGAAGGCCACGGCGATGAGCACCAGCCAGCCGACTGTCGCCGGAGCGACGATAATCGCCCATTCGATCCAGCGCCGCGGATAGAGAGACTTTTCAGCAAGCGTCGGGCGAAGGAAGGAGATCAGATAGGCGCGCTGCGTTTCCAGATCGACGCGTGCGTTTTCAAACGCCGACGCGGCGACCGCATATCTTTGCTGAGCGAGAGACAGTTCGATCTGATGCCGCGAAAGGACGCCGGCTCGCTGCGCGAGAGAGCCGGTTCCCTTATCGCCGTCGCTTGCGATCTGCGTCGAATAGTCGTCAATCTGGCTCTTGAGGCTCTGAACGCGGGCGTTAAGCAGCCGCGCCTGAGGCGAGTCGGTGGTCTCCGCGTCGCTATGCAGTGCGAGGTCTTCCTGCGTCCGCGACAGCTCAAGCTGCAGCGAGGTAATGACCTTGCTGATCGCCTCCGCTGCGGCCGGCGCATCGAGCACGCCCTCGGTGTTGCGCGCATCGCGCATGGCGCCTGTCGCATTCTTCAGCTGCTGTTCGGCGCGCGTCAGTTCGGTGCGCGCCTGCGCCAGCGCATCCCGCCGGGAGCGCGTTGACATTTCATTAACCAGACGTTCGGAAATTGCGGCGATATTCTGCGAGATCTCCAGCGAATCTTGCGGCGTGAAGGCCCGAACATGAACGGAGATGATGCCCGACATCATGTCGCTGCTGACGTCGATTCGCCGCTTCCAATATTTTTCCAACTCCTCGACGGGATCATCCGGATCGAAACTCGAAAAATAGTCGACGCCGGGCCGGGAAAACATCGCGCGCAAGCCGATCTTCCTGTCGAGCGCTTCAACCATCGAGCGGCTGCGGATGAAATTGACGAGGACCTCCGCGTCCTGCATCCGCTGAGAAGACTGCGATCCGACGCCGCCCCCGCTCAGCAGGTCAAGGCTCGACGCTTCTCCGGCGCGCAAGGCGAATTTGGTCTCGGTCACATATTGCTTGCTGGCGATCAGTCCCCAATAGACCGAGGCGACGAGAAACGGGGCGATCACAAAGGCCGCGAAGCTGGCGAGGACGCCGAGACGGAAGGCGCGGTCGCCGCGGCGCGCCTGAAAGCCGCCGCCCCCGGCGATGACTCTCGCCGGCCCGCGCGACTTGTTCGCCGCTCGACGCAGCGCCTGAGCGATCGACTTCGCCTTCAGGCCCGCGTCCTGCGGGCTCAGCGGCGCTCGTTCGGGGTCGGCGAAGCTGAGCGAGAGCTTCGACTGCTGCGCGTGAATGGTTTCAGGCATTGAGCTTCTTATAAAGTTCGATCGCTTCGTCGAGCTTGGAGAAAACGTGTATCTGTCCTCCCGCCAACACCATGCCGCGATTGCAATATTGCTGAATAGTCGTCATGGCGTGCGACACCATGATTACGTCCGCGGTACGCCGGCGCTTGGCAAATTCATCTTGGCACCGAGCCGCAAAGCGCGCGTCGCCGACCGCGGTGACCTCGTCGATGAGATAGCACTCGAAATCGATCGACAGTGAAAGGCCGAAGGCGAGGCGCGCCATCATGCCGGATGAATAGGTGCGTATCGGCGCGTCGATATAGGCGCCGATCTCGGCGAAATCCTCGACGAAGTTGATGACCTTGCGCGCGTCCTGTCCGTAGACTCGCGCGACGAATTTCACGTTTTCGCGTCCGCTGAGCATCGGGTGCAGCCCGCCGGAAAACCCCAGCGGCCAGGAGACGCGCGACGTGCGCTTGATCCGGCCGCCGTTTGGCATCTCAGTGCCCGCCAGCAGACGCATCAGAGTCGATTTGCCGGCGCCATTGACGCCTAAAATTCCATAGCTGCGTCCAGCCGCAAAATCGAGGCTGACGTGATCGAGCACGACCTTTCTGTGGCCGCTCGAGCGATAATATTTAAAGACATTGTCTAGTTTGATCATAAGTCCCGAGCGGCGGCCGGTCGTTCCGGCGCAGTCCCCAGGCGCAGCCCCCAGCGCGCGCAGGGTTTCGTTACGCCGGATTTCTGGCTAAGTCATGGCGAAGCAATCGGCATTGTTCGGGTCCCGGCAGTTGAAATTCCTGTGTTTTCAGCGCGGTTCGATCGCCGAAGCTCAAATGGAAGGCGCCCATGACGACTAAAAAATCGGAAAGCCGCCTTCAATGGGCCCGCCGTCATCTGCGCAATGGCTATATTATCCTGACGACGCGGGGCGGCGTAGCGCTTTACGGCGCCGCGATGCGCGAATTGGCAAAACTCCTCGATTCGCCTGTCGGCGTGTTCCTTGCGCCGCGCGATCTCTTGCGGGACGGTCCCCGCTTCGTGCGCGAGCAGGGCTTGCGCGCCGCCTGTGGCGCAATATTGCGCCAGATCGCCGCGCAATATGATCCGCCGCTGGGCCGGCGGCGTAATCCGATCAACGACCCGCTGCGGCAGGCGGCGATTAGCTACTATTACACCTACCAACTGACCAAGCCGGACGGGGTCGTTCCGTCCCGCCGCCCGGTCAATGAGATGGATTTCGCGCTCGAAACGCCTTTCGCCTATGACGCCGCCCCGGAGCGCGCGCGCGCGATCGTCGCCATCGTCCACGCCTTCTATCCCGATGTGCTGCCGCTTGTTCTCGAAAAGCTGCGGAACGTTCCCGGCCAGCTGGATCTTTGCGTCTCGACCGACACCGACGAAAAGAAGCGGGAGGTCGACGAGATTTGCGCCGACTGGCGCAAGGGTAAGGTCTTGACGCGGGTCTGTCCGAATCGCGGGCGCGACATCGCCGCCAAATTTTTCGGCTTTCGGGACGTCTATGCCGATTACGAACTCTTTATCCACCTCCATACCAAGCGCTCGCCGCATGGCGGCGAGACGTTGGCGCGCTGGCGCGACTATCTCCTCGACAATCTGCTCGGTTCCGAGGCGATCGCCTGCTCAATTCTGTCGCTTTTCGACGATCCAAGGCTCGGCGTCGTTTTTCCCCAGCATCTTTTCGAACTGCGCGGCATATTGAATTGGGGCTACGACTATGATCTGGCGCGAAACCTATTGAAGCGGATCAACGTCGAGATCGACAAGAATCTCACGCTCGAATTTCCGTCCGGCTCGATGTTCTGGGGAAGAACCGCCGCGTTTCGTCCGCTGCTCGACCTCGACATCGACTTTGACGACTTTCCGCAAGAGAGCGGCCAGGTCGACGGCACCCTCGCCCACGCCATCGAGCGATCCGTGCTGATGATCGCCGAATCGCACGGCTTCGAATGGCTCAAAGTCGCGCAACGCGACCTCTATCCGATGGGTCACACATTGCTGGCCGTGCATGGCCCCGAAGACGTCGCCAAACATCGGCTCAAGGTTTTCCAACCCTCCCTCGCCTGCGTCGACTCCAATTTCCATCCCTTCGCGACATTGATCGCCGAGACGCGGCCGCTTCTCTCCTATCCTTCGCGCAACGCGCGGCCGCGCCTGACGCTGCTGACTCCGACCGTCAATCCGCAGCAGACATTTGGCGGGATTGCGACCGCGATGAAGCTCTTCTCAAAGCTTCTGACCGAACTCGGCGACGCCTTCGACGCGCGCATCGTCGTGACCGACGCGGATATCGAACCCGACGCCTATGCGGCGCTGTCCGACTATACGCCGGTTCCTTATGCGGCGAGCCTCGACGCCGAGACGGCGGCGCTGGTCGACGCAAATGAGCGGGAGGGCGGCAGACTGAACCTGCGCGCCAACGACATTTTTTTGGCCACCGCCTGGTGGACCGCCGAATTCGCCCACGCCATGGAGCGCGACCGGGCGCGTTATTTCGGCGGCGCGCGGCCGTTCGTCTACCTCATTCAGGACGACGAGCCGAACTTCTACGGCCGTGGCGCGAAATCCTGTCTTGCGGAGGCGACCTATCATTGCGGCGATCAGGCGATCGCAATCGTCAATTCCGAAGAGCTGTTCACGGTCATGGTCGAGAAATATCGCTTCCGCGAGGCCTATTATGTTCCCTATGAGCTAAACGAACGCATTCGCGAGCGGCTCGCGAGCGTTCCGCGAGAGCCGATCATGCTGGTTTACGGTCGGCCCGCCGTGGCGCGCAACGCTTTCGAACTGATTTGCGCGGCGCTGGTCATTTGGCAACAGCGGGATCCGATTCGCTCGAGCCGCTGGAGCATCGTTTTTCTGGGCGAGGATTTTCCCGATTCGCTCATCTATCCGGTGCAGAATGCGACCGTCGGCGGGAAAGCCCGTCTCGAAGACTACGCCGACTATCTCAATCGCGCGCTCGTCGGCGTTTCGCTGATGATCTCTTCCCACCCGAGCTATCCGCCGCTCGAAATGGCGGAAGCGGGTCTTGCGACAATCTCCAATACTTTCGCCGGAAAGGATTTGCGCCGCCGGTTCGACAACATTGTCGCGCCTGCCCGCCTCGATCCCGCATCGCTTGCCGATTCGATCGAGGACAGCGTCAGGCGCATGGAGCCTTTTGTCGGCGCCGTCGTCGCGCGCCAACGTCACGCAGCGCCGTCGGCTGGCGCGGCGCGTCTGTTCGATCCCGCCGCAGTCGCCTCTGAGCTGCGCCGCGCCGTGGCTTCGCCGCTCTCGTCGACGGGCGAGCACTCTCGTTCGATTTCTGCGAGCACCTGCGAAATATATTGACCATAGCCGCTCTTCGAGAGTTTCGACGCCGCTGCGCGCGCCTGCGCGGAGTCGATCCAGCCTGCCCGGCAAGCAATCTCTTCAAGGCAGGCGACGCGTTGACCCTGGCGCTGTTCGATCGCGCGCACATATTCGCCCGCTTCGATCAGCGCCTCCGGCGTGCCGGTGTCGAGCCAGGCGAATCCGCGACCCAATCGAGCGACCTGCAATTCGCCGAGCTCCAGATAGATGCGGTTGAGATCGGTGATCTCCAATTCGCCGCGTGGGGAAGGCTTTAGTTGCGCCGCGAACTGCGATGCGCGTTCGTCGTAAAAATAGAGGCCGGTCACCGCCCAATTCGATCGGGGCTGCGGCGGCTTTTCTTCGATCGAGATCGCGCGGCCCGCTGAATCGAATTCGACCACGCCGTATCGCTCCGGATCGCGCACGTGGTAGGCGAACACCGTGGCGGCGCTGCGCGCTGATTCGCTCAGCACGTCGGGCAGCCCATGGCCATAAAAAATATTGTCGCCGAGAATGAGCACCGACGGCGCGCCGTCGACGAAATCGGCGCCGATGAGATAGGCCTGCGCCAACCCCTCCGGCCGAGGCTGTACGGCGTAAGACAACGACAGTCCCCATTGAGCGCCGCTGCCGAGCAACCGCTTGAAGGACAAAAGATCCTCCGGCGTGGTGATGATCAGGACTTCGCGCACGCCGGCCAGCATCAGCGTGCTGAGCGGATAATAGATCATCGGCTTGTCGTAGACGGGGAGCAATTGCTTCGACGTGACGAGCGTCATCGGATGCAGCCTTGTGCCGCTGCCTCCGGCGAGAATGATGCCGCGCATGGGAGTCCTGTTCAATGCGGAATTAATCGGGTGACGCAGGCGTCCAGAGAATCGCGCCAATTCGGCAGCGCGATCCCGTAGTTGGCTTTAAGCTTGGCGTTGTCGAGCCGGGAATTCGCCGGCCGGCGCGCCGGCGTCGGATAGTCTGCGGTGGCGATGCGCTTGACGCGGACGGGCTTGCGGCCCCGCGCCTCCGCCGCTGAAAAGATCGCTTCCGCCATATCGGCCCAGGTCGCATCGCCCTGGCCGGTCAAATGGAAGACGCCGCGCAGGCGGGCGTCTGAGTCGTCGACAAGTCTTTCGGCGATCGCGAGCAGCGCGTCGGCAATGTCGAGCGCGCTCGTCGGATTGCCGATCTGGTCGGCGACGACGCCGATTTCATCGCGCGTCTCGCCGAGACGCAGCATCGTCTTGACGAAATTGGCCCCAAATGGGCTGTAGACCCAGGCGGTGCGCAAGATGACGCAATTGTCGCAGCGCGCCGCGATCTGCTTTTCGCCCTCAAGCTTGGAACGTCCATAGGCGCCGCCCGGGCACGGCGCGTCGTCTTCGCGATAGGGGCGATCGCTCTGCCCGTCGAAGACATAGTCGGTCGAAAGATGCAGCAGCGGCACGTTCAGCTCGGACGCTGTCTCGGCGACATAGCCTGCGCCCGCGCCATTGACGTTCATCGCCACGTCCGGCTCGCTTTCAGCCTTATCGACTTGCGTATACGCGGCGGCGTTGACGATGGCGTCGCAGCGCACGCTGCGTAGCGACGCAAGAACCATGTCACGTGAGGAAAGATCGAAACGGGGACGGCCGAGCGCGAGCATTTCGACGCCGTTCGGCGCCCGTTCGATGAGCGAGCTGACGACCTGGCCGGTCAGTCCGGTGACCGCGATGCGCTTCAACTTTCCCACTTAAGCGAAAACCTCCGGCAGGTCGCGCAGCCGCGGCCATTTGCGATCCTTGTCCGACAACACGACGCTTTCGGCGGCGACCGGCCAGTCGACGCCGATGTCCGGGTCGTCCCAGGCGACGCCGCAATCATGCTGCGGCGAATAAAAGTTCGTCACCTTGTAGATGACTTCCGTGTCAGGCTCGAGGGTGACGAAGCCATGCGCGAATCCGATCGGAATGAACAGCTGGCGCCAGTTCTCTCTCGAAAGCTCGACGACGACATGACGTCCGAACGTCGGCGACGACCGCCGCAAATCGACGGCGACGTCGAGAATTGCGCCGCTGACCACGCGAACCAGCTTGTCCTGCGCGAAGGGCGCCTTTTGGAAATGCAGCCCGCGCACCGTGCCGACGTCGCGCGACAGCGAATGATTGTCCTGGACGAAGTCGAAATTCAGTCCTGCGTTCGCCCAGGTCTTTTCATTGTGCGTTTCGCAAAAAAAGCCGCGTTCGTCGCCGAATTTTTTCGGCATAACCAGCTTCAGCCCCGAAAGCTCCAAATCTTCGAACAAACCGTCCCCCCAATCGCGCTTCAGGCGACGGCCGCTTCTTGTTCGGCGATCACGCCGAGGCGTTCGCCGCGATATTTCCCCGAACGGATCGCCTGCCACCAGTCCGGATTGTCCAGATACCAGCGCACGGTCTTGCGAAGGCCGGTTTCGAACCGCTCGGCCGGCCGCCATCCGAGCTCTCGCTCGATTTTCGAGGCGTCGATCGCATAGCGCAAATCATGTCCCGGCCGATCGGCGACAAAGGCGATCAAATCGCGATGCGATCCGGCCTGCCGCGGGCGGAATTCGTCCATCAGGTCGCAGATCGCTTTGACCACGTCGATGTTGCGCCATTCATTGCGTCCGCCGACATTATAGGATTCGCCAACTTGGCCTTCGCGCGCCACGCACATCAGCGCAGCGGCGTGATCCTCGACATAGAGCCAGTCGCGCACATTCTCGCCGCGGCCATAGACCGGCAGCGGCTTCTCCTCGATCGCGTTGATGACGGTGAGCGGGATGAGCTTTTCTGGAAAGTGATACGGACCGTAGTTGTTGGAGCAATTGGTGACGATCGTCGGAAGGCCGTAGGTATGGCGCCAGGCGCGAACAAGATGGTCCGAGCCGGCCTTCGACGCCGAATAGGGCGAGGTCGGCGCATAGGGCGTGTCTTCGCGGAACAGGCCTTCCGCGCCGAGCGCGCCGAACACTTCGTCTGTGGAGATATGCATGAAGCGGAAGTCATGGGCGCGGGCGCGATCGAGCCCGCGCCAATAGTCGAGCGCCGCTCGCAGCATGACGAATGTGCCGACGACATTGGTTTCGATGAAGGCGGCCGGTCCGTCGATCGAGCGATCGACATGGCTCTCGGCGGCGAGATGCATGACGACGTCGGGCTGAAAATCGGCGAAAGCGCCCGCCACCGCGCCGGCGTCGCAGATGTCGGCCTGCAGAAAAGCAAAATTCGGACTGTCGGCGACCGGCCGCAGCGAGGCGAGATTTCCCGCATAGGTCAGCTTGTCCAGGACGAGAATTTGATCAACGCCCTGGCCGATGCTCGCTCGCGCAACCGCCGAGCCGATGAACCCCGCGCCACCGGTGATCAATATTTTCATTAAGTCCCCGTATTACCCATTGCTGCGCCGTGAAATCCAGCAAGCCTCACTGCGAAGGAGATGGTCGGCGGTCCCGCTGCTTACGCGCATTATGTGGCGGAACAACGTCATGGCGTAGCTGGCGGGCCGCGGACGAGACGGCGCGGCTCGCGCCATTCGTCGGCGAATTGCGCGACCGCTGTCCGGGCGGATATGCTGCCATTGACCTCAGCTTCGCATGGCGGCGGCGCCATGCCAACCCTTGGGCGCAGCCGTCAATGTGGAGGGAGCAGTTCGATTATTTCTGGGACGGGCGGCGCAGACTGGCCATTGGCTGGTTCGACGGGGCCGATCGCGCGACCGCGTCAGCGGTTCGGCCGGAACTCATGGTCTGCTCGGCGCGCGACGAGCGTTTTGCCAGCGCCCCCGCGCTCGTCGACGTCATCGACGCCGCGCGCTGGCGCTCGCGCATCATCGTCATCGACCTCCCGGCGGATCACCGATTTGTCCGGCTGACCGCCGGCGACGGCGTCGAACTCACCTTGGCGCTCGCCGCTGAGCGCGACCTGCCGCAAGGCGCGGATTGGCGCTTGCTCCTGACGATGCTGCCGGACGCCGGCGGCGCCGACCCGGTCGCCTTTCGGCTGGCGGCGTTTCCGGCGCGGGGCGACGTGGAGAGGCTGTCGCGCGAGCAGACCGCCGCGGCGGGCGCAAGATTGGTCTGGGCGATCGGCCAGCGCCGCGCCGTCGAACGCGCCGATAACGCCGTCGTCATTCGGCTCGCGCCGGCGCGCCGCATTTTTCCCGCCTATCAGAGCAGGCTGGTCCTGGAGGCGGCGCCTTTCGAGACCTCGGCGGCGGGCGACGCGCGCGAAGCGCCGTTCGCGATCATGGAGCACTGGCAGCGCGAGTCAGGTTCGCCGCGAGTCGTTCTTCGCCTGCGCATTCCCGATTCGATCGAAGAGAGCGCCGCATTGCTCGGCCGATGCAGCGTCGCGCTGGCGATGAATCAGCGCAGGCGGCTCAACGGCTGGACCCTCGATCAGCGGGCGGCGGGAGAACCCGCCGTCAATGCGCTCACCATCGAGGATCTGCGGCAGGCGACGGGAGAGCCTCACGAATATCCTGACGCTGCGGAATCCGCGGAGCCGATCGTCGTAGCCAATCTACTGTCGCTGCTCATCGATCCCGAGGAGGCGGAGGCCGATGGCGTCGCCCTGCGCCGCGGCCGCGAGAAAAGCGCGCCCGGCATGGGCGAGACGGTCGAGATCGAATTTTACGCCGCGGCGCTTGGCGATGACGTCGGTCTCGTCTGCCCTGCCGCAGGGCCGGGAGACCTCGGCGTCGCGCCGGTCGATCCGGGCGGTCCCGCCTATGTGCGGCTGTTTCGCGTCGAGGGCGACGGACCGGCGCCGCTTCGCCCGCTGGAAGACGAGGCGCTTATCGACGATCTGATGCGCCGCGCCGCCGACTCCGCGCGCGCCGCGACCGGCGCCGCCGCCCGCGCCGTCACGGAGCGCGCGGCGGGACTGCGCAGCCGCTGCGACAAGCTCGTCGCATCGCTGAACGGCGCCCTGGCGCGCGCCGAAGTCGCCGCCCGTTTCGAGCCGCCCGGCCTGTGGGATACGTTAGAGCCTCTGGCGCAGGCGAGTTTTACCGCGCTCGCCGTCGACGCGACCGGGCCGGCCCGCGCCCGGCTGCAACAGTTTGGCGGCTATGGCGCGTTTTGCGCCGACCCGGCGCTGGCGGCGGCGATCGCGCATGGCGGCGGCTTCGCGCAGTCCGTGCGCCCTTGCGCCGAAGCCGCCGACATGCGCGGCGTCCCCTCCGTTCTGGCGCGCTATCTTGACGCCTGCGGCGCGCGCGGCATTGCCCCCACGGGGATTGACCCTCGGCAAGAGGCGCGGCTCATGCGCGCGCTGTCGAAGGAGCCGGACGCCGCCGCGCTGCGCGAAGCGCGCGTCGCTCTGGCGATCGACGACGGCGTGAGGCGCGAAGCGGCGCAAGCGGCCCGCC
Source organism: Alphaproteobacteria bacterium (assembly GCA_016869555.1). GTDB lineage: Bacteria > Pseudomonadota > Alphaproteobacteria > Rhizobiales > Beijerinckiaceae > Methylocystis. The sequence goes on from VGDY01000003.1 coordinate 35,432, forward strand.
TCATCGTCGACGCCGCCGCGGTCGAACGGGCGCGGACGCATTTTGCGGAAGCGGGCGCGACCGACGCCGCCGACATGCTGGACGCCTATCTCGACCTGCGGCGCGCCGGCGGCTGGGCGCCTGCGCATGAAGCGCCGACGCTCGCCGCGCTCGTCGCCCGCGCCGGCGTCGAACTCGACGCCGAGCGGCGCGAAGCCGAAAGCGCCGCGCAGGCGCCCCCGGCCGTGGCAAGCCGCAAGGGACTGTTCGCCGCGATGCGCGGATTGTTTGGCGGCTGAAATTGAGCAGAGGCTGAAATGCGAGCGCCGCGCCGGCATAAGTCCCGCGGCGCTAAAGCGCGAACACAGATGCGGCTGCGCAGAGGTTGCCACCCAGATCACGCTGGTCTTCAAGGCGGAATCGAGACCGCGATTCGCGATGTGGCCACATATAATCTTGACTTTTTTATGGAGAAGCCCAGAATTCAAAAGAATTTGGAACTAGAATTTTGAGCAGATAGTAGGGTCGGTGGGCGAGCCGATGTCGGACGTTTTCATCAGCTACAAGCACGAGGAACGCGATCGGGTTGTCAAAATCGTCGACGCGCTCGAATTATTGTCGGTCGACGTCTGGTTCGACAGCGAAATCCAAGCCGGCGTCAAATACGAAGAAAAAATCAAATCCGAACTGTCGCAGGCGCTCGCGGTTTTGGTGTGCTGGAGTCCTGCCGCGCGTGAGTCCGATTGGGTGCGCTGGGAGGCCAAGCTCGCGGCGCATGCAAAAAAGATGGTGCCCTGCTTTATCGAGCCGTGCGAACTCCCCCCTGAAGCAGCGCTCATTCAGACCAAAGACATATCGGATTGGGACGGACAACTAGATCATCCCGGTTGGCTGAAAACTGTCGAGGCGATCGGCAGGCTCATTGGGCGCGAGGGCCTTGTCAGCCTTCAATACGCCAAGTCAAAAGGCAATCACCTCGACCTGTTGGTTTGGGCGCAAAAATATCCAGACGACAAGTTTGCAGATGAGGCTTTTGCAACGGTTGCGCGGATCGAAAGAGAACAGTGCAATGCCGATCTTCGCGAACTCGAAGCGGCTTGTCTGGGGGCCGTCAGAGACGTCAACACTATCGCCCAAGAAAGAATCAGCAGCTACGCCTCAACATTTGAAGGATGGTTGTCCGACTTGCGCCGCGCATCCTACGCCGCACGTCCCGACCTTAATCAGGTCTTATGCGATCCAAAGGCTACGCTGATCGCCGAAGCGTTCGGAAAACTGGCGCGTCAGCGGGATGCCACGCTTGCAGAAATCGCGAAGGAGAAAGACGAACTCGAGAGACGCCGCGCTGAACTGGCCTCGCGCACTGTATCTTCTAATCGCTTTTGGCGCATCGCCTGCATCGCGATGGCCGTGTTCCTGCCGGTCACCAGCGCCGTCAGTTATTACACTGCCGATCGAGAGAACAAACCCGATGTAATGTTGCTGGAAGCCAAGGTCGCCGAGGCCGAGCAACAGGTCAAGGCGGCCAATGGCGACAGGGATGCGGCCGAGATGCGACGCCACGAACTCGCCGTGGAGCTCGATCGACTCAACTATCAGATTGACGATTTGAAGCAACACAGTGAGTCCCTCAACGCGCAGTTGCACGCGAAGGCATCCGCACTCCAGCAAACGCAAAATGATCTTTCCCAAGCGCTGCAACAAGTTGGCCGGTTGAATGCGGCTCTTCAAAAGTTCGGCAAGGACGTCGTCGCGGCGCACGTCGAGGAGCCGGATGGAAACGCGCCGCGCGATGCTCCCTTCCCGGCGCCAATCCAGGCCAAGTCGCGAGTTATCCCTCGCTGCACTCTGACCTACAACAACAAACAGTATATAGACGCAAAAAACTGCCATTTCGCTTAGCAGAAGAACGCGGAAGGACACACTTTATCGTTCGCGGACGGAAGCGACGAATTGTATAGATACAGAGTGGTCTGGAAAACGAATAATGCGACGCATTCCGCCCCTGGATATTTTGTCGATCGAAGCGGCAGAGTCGTGGGAGAGTTTGGACTCGTACGTATGGATGGCATCCATTGCTATCGGAGCGGCAATGCGCAAATGTGCGCATATTGACGCGCTCACGCCGCAGACCCGATCGCGATGAGTCGCCCGCCAAGTTGTTGGGATACATGACTGACGAGAATCATTTGCCCCGTTTCGCCTTTCGCGTCGGCGTCACGGGCGCGAGAAAGTTGCTGCCATCAAAGATCGAGCGGCTTCGTCACCAGATAAATGGTGTGCTCACCCTAGTGCGCGACGAAATTGAGAGCCTCGCTGAAACCGAGACGGCCCGCAAAATTTATGAACGGCCGCGGGAATATGCGCTGCGTGTCGTTTCTCCGCTTGCCGAAGGCGCTGACCGGCGCGTGGCGGAGGAAGCGCTTGCGCTCGGCTATGAACTTTACGCGCCATTGCCTTTTCGACAAGACATATATGAGCAAGATTTCCCGGAGACGATCGAAGCATTCCGGAGCCTTCTAGGTCGGGCGAACGTCTTTGAACTCGATGGCGAACCGGGCAATTTTGCGCCGGAAAGCTATCGGGAGGTCGGCCGTTTCGTCGTGCGCAATTGCGACCTGCTGATCGCTCTGTGGGATGGCGAGCGCGAAGAGGGGCCAGGCGGCACGGCGGAGATCATACGCTACGCTGTCGCCACGCATATTCCCGTCTGGCGAATCGACACGCTCGCCCGCGAGGAGCCGAGCTTTATCGATAGCCCGGCCAATCTGCGTTCCGGCGGCGCGAGGACGAATGCGAAAGAGCGACTGAAGGCCTATCTCAAGCAAGCGCTGCTTCCGCCTGAAGAAACGCATAGGGCTCACGGCGGATTGTTCGCAGGCTTCGCCGGCTGGTTGGAGAAAGGTTTTGGGGGCGATGGGGCCTCGTCGCTTAACGAATATCTCTCGGAACAAAATCCCGGCTCTAACATTCTTTGGCGCGCTTATGCCACCATGACCTGGCTCATTTCGCTGCAGCCGTCGCGCAAGGTTCCGCCGCTCGAGCCCCCGCGCGCGCCAGTGGAACAATGGTGGGACACGCACTACCGCTTCGCCGACCGCTTAGCGATCGGCCAGGGCGATCGTTATCGATCGTCTTATGTGTGGATTGCCATTCTTGCCTTTGTCGCGCTGGCTGCGAGCGCGCTTTCGACAGTTCTGCCCCACGAGATCGAGCAGATCCTGATCGGCGCGGAAGTGTTAGCGATCGCCGGCATCGCCTTCATCGTAATTGCAGGACATTTGCAGCGCTGGCACGACAAATGGATTTCGTATCGCCTGCTCGCCGAATTATGCCGAAAGCAATATGCGCTGTCTTCCATCGGGCGCAGCCTGCCGCCGTCAGAAGCTATTCGCGCCTCCGAGTCGAGCGACGCCCCACGCGACGTCTGGGTCGCATGGTGGTTCGCAGTCCTTCAACGAGCGGCGCCTCCTCTACTGGGCTCGCTCGCTGCAGCCAAACCTGACGCGCTACGCCTTGCCTTATCCCTTGTGGGAGAACAAGCCGCCTATCACGAGAATTGTGAAGCCCGTTACGAGGCGGCGTCGCGGCGTCTGGAGCGGCTCGGAGAACTGTTCTTTTTGTGCGCCGTGGTTTTTGCGGTCTCAAAAACATGTGCGTTCCTTTGGAACGACCCGTTTTGGATGGGCTGGACCACTGCGCTTGCGATTTGTGTGTCGGCTGCTTCGGCCTCCTTCGTAGGGGTGCGCGCCTATTCGGAGTTCGCGCTTCTTGCGCGTCAGTCAGCTCAAATGCGCCGCGCGATGACCCAGGCGCGGGCGGATTTGGAGGCGATCGACGTTCACGCGCCGCTAGCCGCGCGGGAACTCAACCGTGCGCTCCATTCGCTGGCGCTCGTGATGTTGCAGGATGTCGGCGGCTGGGCGCGACTCTTCAGAATGAAGACATTGGAGACGGCGTAGCGCTCCGGGCGAGCCTGCTGGTCCGTCGTTTCGACCGGCTGAAGCTCCGGGAAAGAATCGCGGCGAGACGTTAGGATCGGCGAGATCCCGCCGCCCCTCGCAGCGCACTTATCTAAGCCGAGCCTATGCGCCCCGCTCGACAGCGCAAAGCGGGTTCGTCGGCTTTGCGCTCCGGACGGTCCTCACTCCTACTCGCCGGTCAGGCGGCGGGCTTGGCCTGTTCGGCGACCTTGACCGGAAGCTGCGTTCGAATGGCGTCAACGATCCTTTGAACGGCGGCGTCCGCTTCGCCGGCCCGCTTCTCCGCGACGAGCGCGCGCTGCTCCATGGCCGCAAGCTCGGCCTGCGTCGCCGCGACCAGCGACTGCAGCGTCTCGACATCATTGCGCGTCTGAACCAACGCCGCGGAGAGTTCGGCGGCGTCGGCCTCCGATTTGCGCAGCGCCGCTTCCGCCCGGTCGCCGCGCTCCTCGGCGCGCTCCAGTTTCTCTCGCACCGAGTTGGCGGCGGTATGCGCGCGCGCCACCGCCTGAGCCGACTGCTTCTCGAGCTCTTTTATCGCCGCGGCGGCCTGGGACACGAGGTCCAGCGCCGCCATGGCGTCGTCCGGGGGACGCGGCCGCTGACGGGCCGGATAATTGGGGGCCGGGGGCCTGTTCTCCCCTCTCGGGATGATTTCGTCCATCACCTGATCCAGATCCAGCGAATCCATTGGGCGCCTCCCGCCATCGCACGAGCTGGATTGCCCAGCGCGTTCGCTCCGATTCTCATTATCGTCAAGAATCCGGCCAAATCTCGACCATTAGATCAAGTTTTGGCCACAGCGCGCGAGGTGAGCATTTTCCCTAGGACAGTATCGGCCTCCACAAACCGATAATTAAGCCAATACGACCGCCGCCGCGACCAAAAACACGCTCCGATCACATAAATTCTGTGCATGTGGTCACTTTCGCCGCGCGCCTGCAATATTTGTGGCCCAATTGGCGCAACGGCTTCTCGCCCGGACCCCGACCAAGAAGAGCATGTCATGAACGACCCGGCCGACTCCCTTATTTCCCCACAGACGAAGCCGGCGCATCCGGCGCCCGCGCGCTTCATTCGCTTTTTCGGCGAGGTTGGCATCGCCGACGTGCCGCTCGTCGGCGGCAAGAACGCTTCGCTTGGCGAAATGTATCGGGAGCTGACGGCGAAAGGCATATTGGTGCCCAATGGGTTCGCGGTCACCGCGGAAGCCTATCGTTATACGCTCGACCATGCAGGCGTCTGGGCCGACCTCAAGGCGGCGCTCGACGGACTAAATCCGTCTGACGTCGACGATCTCGCAAAGCGGGCCGCGCTCGCCCGCGATATCGTCTATGGCGCGCCGACGCCGCCCGATCTTGCGGCCGAGATTCGCGACGCCCTGACCCGCCTCACGCAGGAATATGGCGCCGATCTGACGGTCGCCGTGCGTTCTTCGGCGACCGCCGAAGATTTGCCGAGCGCGAGTTTCGCCGGCCAGCATGACACCTATCTCAACGTGCGCGGCGCGGCGGCCGTTATCGACGCCGTTCGTCATTGCTTCGCGAGCCTGTTCACCGACCGCGCCATCCGCTATCGCATCGACAATGGCTTCGATCACTTCAAGGTGCTCAACTCGGTCGGCGTGATGAAAATGGCGCGGTCGGACCTGGCCGCGTCCGGCGTCGTCTTCACCATCGACACCGAAAGCGGATTTGATGACGTCGTCTTCATCACCGGCGCCTATGGTCTTGGCGAGAACGTGGTGCAGGGGGCGGTCGATCCGGACGAATTCTACGTCTTCAAGCCGACCTACTTGCAGGGCAAGCGCGCCGTCTTGAAACGCACGCTCGGGGCAAAGAAAATCAGGATGATCTTTTCCGATCGCGGCAGGGCGACGACGCGGAATCTTCCGACCGACGTCAAGGATAGAGAGAAATTCTGCATTTCCGACGAAGAGGCGCTGACACTCGCCGGACAGGCCATGGCGATCGAGGCGCACTACAGCGCCAAGGCCGGCGCGCGCCGTCCGATGGACATCGAATGGGCCAAGGACGGCGTCGACGGCCGGCTTTATATCGTGCAAGCGCGCCCCGAAACGGTCGCGTCTCGCCGCGACCGCAACATCGCCGAAATTTACAAGGTGACGAAGCACGGCGCGGTTAAGGTCGAAGGGCGCGCGGTCGGCGCGAAGATCGCCAGCGGCAAGGCGCGGGTGATCGAACACGTCAATGCGCTCTCGACATTCGTCCCGGGCGAAATCCTCGTCGCCGACACGACGTCGCCCGATTGGGGAACCGTGATGAAATCGGCCGCGGCGATCGTGACCAATCGCGGCGGCCGCACCTGCCATGCGGCGATCGTCGCGCGCGAGCTTGGCATTCCCGCGATCGTCGGCACGGATGCGGCGACGCGCCTCATCCGCACCGGCGACCTGATTTCGGTGAGCTGCGCCGAAGGCGACGCCGGAAAAGCCTATGAAGGCGCCATCGAGTTCGAGGTGGAGCGCGTCGATCTTTCGACTCTGACGAGACCCGCCACCCATGTGATGATGAACGTCGGCAATCCCGACATCGCTTTCGGCCTTGCGGCCTTGCCCAACGACGGCGTCGGCCTTGCACGCATGGAATTTATCATTGCGGATTCGATCAAGGCGCATCCGATGGCGCTCGCGCACCCCGAGCGGCTCGAACCGCGCGAACGGGCCGAAATTGCGCGACTGACCGCCAATTATCCGAGCCCCGCCGAATACTTCGTCAAGCGTCTGTCGGAAGGAGTCGGCGCGATCGCGGCGGCGTTTTATCCCAAGCCCGTCGTCGTGCGCATGTCCGACTTCAAGAGCAATGAATATGCGTCATTGCTCGGCGGCGCGGTTTTCGAAGCTGATGAAGCCAATCCGATGATCGGCTTTCGCGGGGCTTCGCGCTACGCGCACCCCGCCTATCGGGACGGCTTCTCGCTCGAATGCGCCGCGATGAAACGCGTGCGCGACGAGATGGGCCTCGTCAACGTCAAGCTGATGATTCCCTTCTGCCGCCGCATCGAAGAAGCGGAGAAAGTCCTTGCCCTGATGCGCGAGCTTGGTCTCGAACGCAGCAAGAACGGGCTCGAAATCTATGTGATGTGCGAGATTCCGAACAATGTCTTGTTGGTCGATCAATTCTCCCAGCGCTTCGACGGATTTTCGATCGGCTCGAACGATCTGACGCAGCTGACGCTTGGCGTCGACCGCGACTCGGAAATCGTCGCCTTCGACTTCGACGAACGCGACGAAGGCGTCAAGGAGATGATTCGAATGGCGGTCGAAGGCGCCAGACGCAACGGCCGTCACTGCGGAATTTGCGGCCAGGCGCCTTCGGATTATCCCGAGATCGCGGAGTTCCTTGTGGGCCTCGGAATCGACTCGATCAGCCTTAACCCAGACACGGTCCTGCAGACGACAAGACGCATCGTCGAATTCGAGAAGCAGCTCGGCAGAGCGCCAAGAAAGACGGATTGATCGGCGGGCGTGTCTTTAGATTGATTGAATCCTCATTCGCGCTCGGCCCGCGTAGCGCGTCGAGCGACCGTGGCGCGCGTCGCCGAGCAAAGGAATAACAGATGAACGCAGCGGCCAACGGGAAAGTCCTCGCGACGATGGCGCCAGCGGCCGGACTGATCGGAGTCGCCGCGGCGCTGCATTTTGCGCAAGCCGGATCGATCGTTAGCTTCATCTCCTCCGCTCTGGCGCTCGCGAGCGTCGCCTATGTGATTGGCGAAGCCACCGATCAACTTGGCAATCACCTTTCGCCGGCGGCGACCGGCATTGTTCAATCGGCGGTCGGCAATCTTCCCGAACTGTTCGTCTGCATCTTCGCACTCAGGGCCGGGCTGCTGACCGTCGTGCAGGCGTCGCTGATCGGCTCCATTCTGTCGAACGCGCTCTTGGTTCTCGGACTCGCCTTTGTCGCCGGCGGCTGGAAGCTAGGCGTTCTTCACTTCGAGAGTCAGTCGCCGCGGATGATTGCGACGCTGCTGCTGCTGGCGGTGTCGGCGCTGGTGCTGCCGACGCTTGCGCAGGAATTGCATCTGCCGAGCGGCGCGCATGAGCAGGAACTCGCCATCGTCTGCGCCATCGTGCTGTTGCTCGTTTTTGTTGTTCTCACCCAGGCCATGCTTCGTCAGGGGCAACGCGCGCTGCCGGCCGAGACCCATGCGCGCCTCCATGCCTGGTCGCTTGGCGCTTCGGTCGGCGTTCTCGCCGTCTGCGGCGTCGCCGCCGGCTTTGTGTCCGACTGGTTTGTCGAGGCGCTCGGCCCCGCGATCGAGGCGCTCGGCGTCAGCGAGGCCTTCTCTGGACTTGTCGTCGTCGCCATCGCCGGCAACGCCGTCGAGAATGTCGTCGGCGTTCGGCTCGCGGCTCAGGGCAAGGCCGATCTCGCGGTCAGCGTGATCCTCAACTCGGCGCTTCAGGTCGCCGTGGCGCTTATCCCGGTTCTCGTGCTCGTCAGCTACGCGATCGGCGGCGCGGCGACCTTCACGCTCGCCATTCCGCCAATTCTTGCGGCGGCCCTGTTTCTTTCGGTGCTGGTGGTCACGGTGGTCACCGTCGACGGCCGAGCCGACATGGTCGACGGGGCTGCGCTTATTGGTCTTTACGTCATCGTCGCGGCGATTTTCTGGTGGGGGTAGCCCATCCCCGGCGAGAAATCTTTTTTTGCGGAGGCGGCGGGATGAGCGAAGCGGCGCTCGCCCAATTTCTCTCGCCCTGAGGCGGCTTTTGCGCCGTCCAGAAAGTCAGCACTGCGGTGGTTGGGAGAGAAACCCATGAAAGCAAGAATAGCGATCGTCGTCGTCATGGCGCTGATCGGCAGGCTGTAACGCGCGCCTGGGCCGGCTCGAAAACACTCGCGCATCGACGCATCGCGATTACATCGCGCCCTCGCTCATCCCGGCGCGTCGCGGTTGCGGCGATTCGCCCCTGCACAAATATTCCAGCGATCGTTCAACGGGTTCGCGGCAGGCTTACTTTTTGCGTTTATCGCCTATAGAGTTCCGCCCGCGCGGTAGAGTTCCGCACCCATGAATGGAGATCAATGATGTTTCGCTTTTCGCTCGGACGCGCGTTTTGCGCGATGTCCTTTGTCATCGCGCTCGCGCCCGGCGCCGCCATGGCGCAATCCGTGCAGGTCGGCACCCTTCTCTGCCATGTCTCCGGCGGCGTCGGCATGATCATTATGGAGAATCAGGCGCTCGACTGCGTGTATACGGACGCTAAAGGCAGCCCGCCCCAGCATTACATCGGCAGGCTGACCAATGTCGGCGCCAATATCGGCATCAGCGGTCCAGGTCAGATGATTTGGACGGTTCTCGCCGCCACGAACAGCGTGGCGCCTGGCGCGCTGGCAGGAGACTATGTCGGCGCGGAAGGGTCGGTCGCCGTCGGCGCCGGGGCCGGCGCCGCTGTCCTTGTCGGCGGCTCCAACAAGACGATCTCGCTGCAGCCGGTTTCCGTCTCTTTAGGCACCGGGCTCAACGTCTCCGCCGGCATCGGCAATGTCAGCCTGCAATATATGCCGGTGACGCCGCCGCCGCCGCCGCCCGGTCCCGCGCCCAAGAAGTCCCGCCACCATCGGTAATCTTCGACCGCGCGATCAACCAACTGAACGGGCGCGTTGTCTGCGCGCCCGTTCGTTTTGGCGCAGGAACGTCACTTCGGATGCGGCGTTCCGATGTAGGGGAATTCTTTCAAAGTGTCGGTATGCGGCTCCAGCCCATCCGGCGGAATATCTCCCTTTGAAAGAAACGACAGCCGAAAATTGATCACATCGTCGGCGAAGGTGCGGCCGTTCGGGTAGCCGGCCGGCCTTGTGGGATCGAAGCTCAGCATGTCCGGCAAAATGCCATGCGCGTCAATCGCGGCGATCGCCTCGTCACGCGCATAGTTGCCCATGTGCCCCATCAGATGGATGAACAGCTCGAGCCAGCGCTCGCGGTCGTTCACCGGCTCGCTGGCGTTGTATTCTTCCTTCGTTTCGTCGGTATTGAAGAAGCTGCTGACCGACGGGTGACCGGCGCGATCAGCATGAATAAGCTTACCGTCGCTGCGCACGCTGCAGCGTCCCCAGATTCTGACCCCTGGATTGCCGCCAAGCGCGCTTGTCGGCATCTCGACCACGGTCGAAAGCACATTGGCTTCTGTATTCGAATCCTTGCCCGTCCAGGGAGACTTGCCGCCCAGATGCGGCGCGGTGAAGTTTCTGCCGCCGGACGTGTCGTACAAGGCCAGAATGCCGTCGTAATCGAAAAAGAACGCGTCGCTGCGCACGCCTGTGAAGAAGGTGAGATCGCCCGCGCGCACGATATTCGGCTCGGCGCCGAAGGAAACCTCCGCGCCCGAGACGATCTTCTCGCCGACGGGTTCTGGCGAACGCGAATCCGCGCCACGCGCAAGGTAAACGTCGAAGGTCTGTCTGCCGTTCTGCTTTGACGAAAACACATAGCTGATCGCGATGTCCGTCAGGCAGTCGCCGTCATTGTCGATATTGAGCCTGTAAATGGCGTCAGGATGAAACTCATCGCAGTTGGGATTGGCGTTGAGGATGATCGCCGTCCGGGACGGATCGCTCGGCGATTGGAAGGCATAGAGATCGCACAGGTCCAATCTTTGGTCGCCGAGCGGCGGACCGAGACTGAGGCCGGTAAAATGATTCGACATGAGTCGCCTCCTGTAAGACGTGAAGAGAATATACGGCTGATCTGCTTCTACGTCCGCGGGCGCACGCTATGTCGTGTTTGTTTCAACATCAAGATTGTTCGTAAATTCACTCATTCGCCGCGAATGAGCCTGATGATGCTCGAGAAATCGGCGGCGCCCTGGTCCGCAGACTGGTGCAGGGCATAGAGTTGCGTCGCGGCGGCGCCGAGCGGAGAGGCCGCGCCGGCGCGAGCCGCGGCTTCCTGCGCCAGTCTCAAATCCTTCAGCATGAGCGTCGTCATAAAGCCTGGCTTATAGTCGTTGTTCGCAGGCGACGCGGGCGTCATCTCCGGCACGGGACAATAGCTCGTCAGCGACCAGGACTGGCCCGAGGAAATCGACGCCGCCTCAAACAGCGCCCGATGCGACAGTCCAAGCCTTTCCGCGAGAACGAAAGCCTCCGCCGTCGCGATCATCGTGACGCCGAGCATGAGATTGTTGCAGATTTTCGCCGCCTGCCCCATGCCGGCGCCGCCGCAATGAAGCGCATGCGCGCCCATATGTTCAAGAATGGGCCTCGCCGCCGCAAACGCCTCTTCAGCGCCTCCGCACATAAAAGTCAGCGTCGCGGCTCTTGCGCCGGCGACGCCGCCCGACACCGGCGCGTCGACCGATAGCGCGCCGTTTTCTTGCGCGAGAGAATGCGCGGCGCGCGCGCTTTCAACGTCGATCGTGGAACAGTCGATGAGCAGCTTGCCACGCCCCTGCGGCGCGATTTCACGCCAGACGGCGAGCGTCTGATCGCCGCTCTGCAGCATGGTGATGGCGACGTCGGCGACGTCGATCGCATCGCGCAACGAACGCGCGGCGACGACGCCATCGCTGGCGGCGGCTTCGATCAGCGATGCATTAAGGTCGAATCCGCGCGTCTCGACGCCGGCGCGCGCCAGCGCCGCCGCCATCGGACGGCCCATATTGCCGAGACCGATGAAAGCCGCGCGCATCATGGCTTAAGACAAAGTCGGCATGACGAAACTCGCGCCAGACCTGACGCCGCCCGGCCAGCGCGATGCGACAGTCTTGGTCTTTGTGTAGAAGCGAATCGCGTCCGGCCCATGCTGATTGAGATCGCCGAACATCGAACGCTTCCAGCCGCCGAAAGTGTAATAGGCCAAAGGCGTCGGGATCGGCACATTGACGCCGACCATGCCCACTTCGACGCGGGAGGCGAATTCGCGCGCCGCATCGCCGTCGCGGGTAAAGATGGCGACGCCATTGCCATATTCATGGTTGTTGGCGAGCGACAGCGCCTCGTCGAAGCCGCGCGCGCGCACGACCGACAGCACCGGACCGAAGATTTCCTCCTTATAGATGCGCATGTCGGGCCGCACCTCGTCGAACAGGCATCCGCCCATGTAAAATCCGTTCTCATAGCCCTGCATCTTGAACCCGCGGCCGTCGACTCGCAGCTTGGCGCCCTCCTCGACCCCGAGCGCGACATAATCCTTGACCCGCTCCAGATGCGCGCGCGTGATCAGCGGGCCGAAGTCGGCCGAAGGATCGGTCGACGGCCCGATGCGCAAGTTTTCCACGCGCGGTTCGAGCCGGGCGATGAGCGCGTCGGCGGTTTCTTCGCCCACCGGCACGGCGACCGAAATCGCCATGCAGCGCTCGCCGCCCGAGCCGTAAGCGGCGCCGACGAGCGCATCGACCGCCTGATCCATGTCGGCGTCGGGCATGATCACCATATGGTTCTTCGCGCCGCCGAAGCACTGCACGCGTTTGCCATGCGCGGCGCCATGCGCATAGACATGTTCGGCGACGGGCGTCGAGCCGACGAAGCCGATGGCCTTGACCCGAGGTTCTTCGAGCAGCGCGTCGACCGCTTCCCTATCGCCGTTGACGACGTTCAATACGCCCGCCGGCAGGCCGGCTTCGAGCATCAGTTCGGCGAGAAAGAGCGGCGCGCCGGGGTTGCGTTCGGAGGGCTTCAAGATGAAGGCGTTGCCGCAGGCGATCGCCGGCGCGAATTTCCACATCGGAATCATCACAGGAAAATTGAACGGCGTTATGCCCGCGACGACGCCGAGCGGCTGGCGCATCGAATAAACATCGAGGCCGGCGGCTGCCGAATCGGTAAATTCGCCTTTCATCAGCTGCGGAACGCCGATGCAAAATTCGACGACCTCGACGCCGCGCTGAATTTCACCCTGCGCATCGGCAAGCGTCTTGCCGTGCTCGCGGGCCAAAATCGACGCAAGCCTCTCCTTCTCGCGCCCGATGATGTCGACGAATTTCATCAGCACGCGGGCTCGGCGCTGCGGATTGACCGCCGCCCATTCGCGCTGCGCCGCGGCAGCGTTATCGATCGCCGCGCGGACCTCCTCGCGGCTGGCGAGCGGCACGCGGGAGATCGCCGCGCCCGTCATCGGCTCATAGGCGTCGCAAAAACGCCCGGACGTTCCCCTAACCCGGCGCCCGCCGATAAAATGCGATAATTCTTCCATATTCGCTCATCTAAGGCGCGTCGGCGCGATGTCATCTCGCAAGATCGGACGGCGCGCCTATATGTTGAAGAGAGGGTTTCCGCGACGGCCACCGGCGATGGGACTGCAACTCACGAGCGAAGGCAAGAACCGATACGCGCAGGCGCCCCGACGGGCGGACTGGACGATCGACCAGAACTGGGCGTCCTACAGCGACGCGGAGCACGATCGCTGGAACAGGCTCTTCGCCCGCCAGGCGAAGCTCTTGCCGGGGCGGGCCTGCGATGCGTTTCTTGAGGCGAAGCAAAAGCTCGAACTGTCGCGCTCCGGCATTCCCGATTTCGCGGAACTGAGCCGCCGATTGGGCGCGATGACCGGATGGAGCGTCGTCCCGGTCGCGGGTCTCATTCCCGACGACGCCTTCTTCGATCATCTCGCCAATCGGCGCTTTCCAGCAGGCGCCTTCATTCGCCCCGAGTCGGAACTTGGATATCTGCAGGAGCCCGACGTCTTCCACGACGTCTTCGGCCATGCGCCGCTCCTCGCCGATCCGACCTATGCGCGCTTTCTCGAAGCATACGGCAAGGGCGGCCAACGGGCGCTGGCGCGCGGCCAGCTCCACCATCTCGCGCGGCTTTACTGGTATACGATCGAATTCGGCCTGATCGAGACGCCGGCCGGGCCGCGCATCTTTGGGGCCGGAATCATGTCCTCGCCTTCGGAGACGATTTTTTCGCTCGAAGATTCCTCGCCGAACCGCGTCGCCTTCGATCTCGAACGGGTGATGCGAACCAATTACGTCATCAGCGATTTTCAGCAGACCTATTTCGTCATCGAAAGCTTCGAGAAGCTGCTCGCCGCCGGCTATCAGGATTTCGGTCCGATCTATGATCGGCTGCGCGGCGCTTCGGACTTCGCCCCCTATGAGCTGGCGCCGGGAGACCGCATCATCTCGCGCGGCGATTTCCATTATTTTCGCGCCAAGCGAAGCGCCTAACCTTCTCGGCCTGAACTCGTCACTCGTTGCTCGATCGCGCCAAAGATCGAGCGCCCGTCCGCGTCGCGCATTTCGATGCGCACAACATCACCGGCCTTCAAAAAGGGCGTTCGCGGCGCGCCCTCGATGAGTTTCTCAACGACGCGTTGCTCGGCGATACAGGAGTAGCCGTCTCCGCCCTGCCCGATCGGCCTGCCGGCACCGCCGTCGGCGCCCCGGTTGGACACCGTGCCTGAGCCGATGATCGTGCCGGCGCTAAGCGCGCGCGTCCGCGCCGCATGAGCGATGAGACGCGGAAAGTCGAAGGTCATGTCCTTGCCGGCGTCGGGCCGGCCGAGCGGCGCGCCATTGACGAAGGAGAGAAGCTTCAGCGAGAGCCGGCCCCCATCCCATGCCTCGCCAAGCTCGTCGGGCGTCACTGCGACGGGGGAAAAGGCGGACGCTGGCTTTGACTGGAAAAAGCCGAACCCCTTCGCAAGCTCCGGCGCGACCAAGCCGCGCAGGGTCACGTCATTGACCAGCAGGACAAGCCTGATATGGCCGCGCGCGTCATCCGGCGTGACGCCCATCGGAACGTCGTCGGTCATCACCGCGACCTCGGCTTCGAGATCGAGGTCGTGCGTCTCATCGAGCAAGGGAATGTCGTCACGGGGTCCGAGGAAGCCGTCGGAGCCGCCCTGATAGATCAGCGGGTCGCTCCAGAAGCTCTCCGGCATCTCGGCGCCGCGGGACTTTCGAACCAGCGCGACGTGATTCACATAGGCCGAGCCGTCCGCCCATTGATAGGCGCGCGGCAGCGGCGAGGCGCAATCCTGCTCGCGAAACGGAAAGCTCTCTCGAAGACCGCTTTCGAGCCGCGCCGCCAGCGCCCGCAGTTCCGGCGCGACGGCGTCCCAGTCTTCGATCGCCGACTGGAGGGTCGGCGCGACGAAGCCCGCCGCAACGGCGCGCGACAGATCGCGCGAAACGAGGATCAGCGCGCCGTCGCGACGGCTCTTGAGCGATGCGAGCTTCACGGGCCATCGCCGGTGAAATGGCGCCGCAATCCCGACCAGCAGTCCGCATAGTCCTTCTGAAGCGTTTCAAGCGACAGGGCGAAAGCGGTTGGATAGAAGGGAAGCCGCGACTCGAACATGAAGGCAAGGCCGTCGTCGATCTTCACCGGGCCAAGATCCGCCTGAGAAGCCTGTTCGAAAGCTTCGGCGTCGGGACCATGCGGCAGCATCGCATTGTGCAGCGACATGCCGCCGGGCTCGAAACCGGAAGGCTTCGCGTCGTAGCGTCCGTAGATCAATCCCATGAATTCGCTCATGACGTTCAAATGATACCAGGGAGGCCGGAAACTATGCTCCGCGACCTGCCAGCGCGGCGGAAAGATCACGAAGTCGGCGTTACCGACGCCGGTTTCGTTCGAAGGCGAGGTCAGGACCGTAAATATCGATGGATCGGGATGATCGAACAACACGGCGCCGACCGGACAGAATTTGCGCAGATCATATTTATAGGGCGCATAATTACCGTGCCAGGCGACGACGTCGAGCGGCGCGTGATCGATATCGCAGCCAAAGAAGCAGCCGCCCCATTTGATCGTCAGGCGGCAGGGCTTTTCCTTGTCTTCGAACGCCGCGGTCGGGGAAAAAAAATCGCGTGGATTGGCGAGGCCGTTCGCGCCGATCGCGCCGCGATAGGGCAATGTGAAGGGCGCGCCATAATTTTCGCAGACATAGCCGCGAGACGGACCGGCCGCGAGTTCAACCCGAAATTTCACGCCGCGCGGAATGACGCAAATCTCACTGGGAGAACATTCGAGGAGGCCGAACTCGGTGAAGATGCGTAGATCGCCGTGCTGCGGAACGATCAGCAACTCGCCGTCGGCGTCGTAGAAATAATCGTCCTCCATCGACTGAGCGGCGAGATAGAGATGCGCGGCCATGCCGACTCTTTGACCGCAATCGCCAGCCGTCGCGATGGTGCGGAGTCCTTCGATGAAGGAGCCCGCTTCGGCAGGGACATCGCTCGCGCTCCAGCGCAACTGCCCGAGCGGCGCGTCGATATCGCGGCAGGGCGCGGTCTTCCAATGGCGTTGCTCGGTCCGTTCAGGATTGCTGACGTGAAGGACGGAAGGTCTGATCCGATAGAGCCATGAGCGCCGGTTGACGCAGTTTGGCGCGGTGAACGCCGAACCGGACAATTGCTCGGCGTAAAGGCCGTAAGGACATCGTTGCGGAGAGTTCTGACCGATCGGCAAGGCGCCAGGGAGCGCTTCGCTTTCGAACTCATTGCCGAAGCCATGCAAATAGCGCGTCGGCGTCATGTCTCAGCCCGCCGCCCGGTTCAACACGCCGCGGCGGATTTGATCCTCTTCGATCGACTCGAACAGCGCGCGGAAATTTCCTTCGCCGAAGCCTTCATCGCCCTTTCGCTGAATGAATTCGAAGAAGATCGGGCCGACGACCGTCTTGGAGAAAATCTGCAGCAGGAGACGGCGCGCGCCGGTCGTGACGCCGTCGATCAGAATGCCGAGTTCCTTGAGCCGCTGCGTCGGCTCGCCATGGCCCGGCAGCCTCTGCTCCAGCGCACCATAATAGGCGTCGGGCGGCGCCGGCATGAAGTCGAGCCCGTTCTTGCGCATCGCGACGACAGTCTCATAGATGTCGCGACAGGCGCAGGCGATATGCTGAATCCCTTCGCCCTTGTAGGCGTCGAGAAATTCCTCGATCTGGCTTTTTTCGTCGGCGCTTTCATTGATCGGGATGCGAATCTTGCCGCAGGGACTGGTCATGGCGCGGGAGCGCAGACCCGTCAGCCTGCCTTCGATGTCGAAATAGCGAATTTCGCGGAAATTGAAGATCCGCTCATACCATTTCGCCAGCGCGTCCATGCGGCCGCGGCGGACATTATGGGTGAGATGGTCGATCTCCGTCAGGCCCACGCCGAAAGGTTTGGGATCGCGCTCGCCCGTCCATCTGAAATCGACATCCCAGATCGAACCCTGGTCGCCATAGCGGTCGACAAAATAGATCAGCGAACCGCCGACGCCTTCGATCGCCGGGATGTTCAGCTCCATCGGGCCGACGCCGAAAGCGACTGGCTTCGCGCCGAGCGAAACGGCGCGGCGCATCGCCTTGGCGGCGTCGACGACGCGAAAGCCGATGCAGCAAACAGAGGGGCCGTGCGCTTTCTGGAATTCAGCGGCGAAGCTGCGAGGCTCCGCGTTCAGCACATAATTCACCTCTCCCTGGCGATACAGCGTCACATCCTTGGAGCGATGGCGCGCGACGGCGGCGAAGCCCATCCTTTCGAACAGCGACGCCAGTTGCGCAGGCTCGGGATGGGCGAATTCGACGAACTCGAATCCGTCCGTTCCCATCGGGTTTTCGGCGGGCGTTGCCGCGCCGCCAAGCGTCGAGTCCATGGCAAGGCCTATACAGCTCTCGCTGAGCTGCTATTTAGATATTGCGTCGTCGACCCGGTTAAAGGCCCATGATCCTTTACGACTATTTCCGCTCGTCGGCCGCCTATCGCGTCCGCATCGCCATCGGGCTCAAAGGGCTGGTCGTCGAGCGCCGGCCGGTCCATCTTTTGCACGGCGAGCAGCGCGACCCGGACTATCGGGCGAAAAGCCCGCTGGCGATCGTCCCGACCCTGGAGCTCGATGACGGCAGGCTGATCACCCAATCGCTGGCGATCATCGATTATCTTGACGCGCTACAGGCTGATCCTCCGCTCCTGCCAAGCGACCCCGTGTTGGCCGCTCAGGCGCGGGCGGCGGCGCTGACGATCGCCTGCGAGATTCATCCGCTCGCCAACTTGCGGGTGCTGGAGGCGCTGCAAGGGGAATTCGGCGCGAAGGAGAACCAGATCGCCGAGTGGCGCCGGCGCTGGATTTCGGAGGGGTTGAAGGCGGTCGAACAGCTGATCGCGCCTGCGCCTTTCGCCTTCGGCGCGGCGCCGTCGCTTGCCGACATCTGCCTCGTTCCTCAGGTTTATAATGCGCGACGTTTCGACGTGCCGCTGGATTCTTGCCCGCGCATCCTTGCGGCGGACGCCGCCTGTGCCCTGCTCCCCGCCTTCTTGGCGGCGCATCCGCAAGCGCAGCCAGACGCGTGACCCGATTTAAGACGCGCGCGTCAGATCGGCGATGGCGGCACCGAGGAAGCGGCCGGCTTCGCCGCCGGTCACCACGCGATGATCGAAGGTGAGGCTGAGCGGCAAGATCCGATGCGCCGCCGGCGCGCCATCGACTGCGACAATTTCCTCGCGTATCCGCCCGGCGCCGAGGATCGCGACAGTCGGCGGCAGGACGATCGGCGCGGCGTAACGGCCCGAGATCATGCCGAAGTTGGAAAGCGTGATGGTCGCGCCGCGCAGCTCCTCGGGCGGGATGCGCCGCGCCGCGGCGTCTTCGCGCATCCGATTCAGCGCCTTGCGCAAGTCCTGCGCGTCGCGATTGCCGACATCGCGCAGAACCGGCACGAACAGGCCTTCTTCCGCAAGGTCCACGGCGACGCCGAGGTCGATCTTCTTCATCACGCGGCGCGCGAAGGCGTGCGGCTCGAACCAGGCGTTGAGCGCAGGCTCCGCCTTGCAGGCTGTCGCCAGGGCCCGGATCAGCCGGACGGTCGTGTCGGTTCCTGCGCCCCAGGCGTTGATGTCGGCGTCGTCGACGATTGTGGCCGCGGCAACTTCCGCCTGCGCCTGCGCCATATTATGCGCCATGGCGCGACGCGCGCCGCGCAGCGGCTCGGCGGCGACCGTCTCGCTGAGAATACGCGCCACCCGTTCGATGTCCTGGACGGTGATCAGACCGTCGGCGCCCGAAGGCGTCACCATGGCAAGATCGACATTGAGCTTGCGCGCCAGCGCTCGCACCGCGGGTGTCGCCCGCACCGCGCCGGCGGCGTGACCGACCGAAATCGGCTGGTCGCGGACGATTGCGGCGCCATGCTGAACCGCGCCGACGACCGAGCCCGTATCTGTCCCCGCGCCTTCAAAGCCCACCAACGGCGCGCCGATGCGGATCACGTCTCCGGCGGCGGCGAAGAGCCGCTCGATCCGGCCCGCCTGCGGCGACGGGATTTCGACGACGGCCTTGGCGGTTTCGACCGCGACGAGCGGTTGATCGACCTTGACGTTCTCGCCGGCGGCCACGCGCCATTCCACGAGTTCGGCCTCCTGCAGCCCCTCTCCGAGATCGGGGAGACGAAAGATATTCATGACGCCTCCATCGCTTGCCGAACGCCGTCGACGATGCGATCGACGCTGGGAATATAATGCTTCTCCAATTTCGCGAGCGGCACGACGACGTCATAGCCGGTGACCCTCTTGATCGGGCCGAGCAGCGAGTAAAGCGCCCGCTCGGCGATCTCGGCGGCGATCTCGGCGCCAAATCCGGCCGTGCGCGGCGCTTCATGGACAATGACGCAGCGTCCGGTCTTTTCGACCGAGCGCAGGATCGTTTCAATATCGAGAGGCTTTAGCGTCGCGACATCGATCACGTCGATCGTCACGCCCTCTGCTTCGAGCTTATCGGCGGCGGCAAGCGTCTCCGGAACCATCGCGCCCCAGGTCACCACCGTCGCGTCGGCGCCTTCCCGCAAGACGAAGCAGGCGTCGAGCGGCAGCTCCACGCCGTCGTCCGCCACGTCTTCTCGGAACAGGCGGTAGAGCCGCGTCGGTTCGAGAAAGACGACCGGATCGGGATCGCGCACCGCCGCCAGAAGCAGGCCGTAAGCCCGAGCGGGCGAAGACGGCGCGACGACGCGCAGCCCCGGCATATGGGCGAACATCGCCTCCGGGCTTTCCGAATGATGCTCAGGCGCGTGAATGCCGGCGCCGCAGGGCGAACGAAGGACCATCGGGCAGGTCATTCGCCCGCGCGTGCGATTGCGCAAGCGGGACGCGTGATTGATGATCTGATCGATGGCTGGATAGATGAAGCCGGAAAACTGAATTTCGGCGACGGGCTTCAGCCCCATCGCCGCCATGCCCACCGCGACCCCGGCGATGCCGCCTTCGGCCAGGGGCGTGTCGATGACCCGCGCGCGGCCGAAGCGCGCCTGCAAGCCGTTGGTGGCGCGAAACACGCCGCCATTGACGCCGATGTCCTCGCCAAGCAGCAGCACATCGTCGTCTTCGCTCATTGCGCGCCCGAGCGCGAGATTGACCGCTTCGACCAAAGTGATTTCAGCCATGGCCGTTCCCGCCGGTTTGTGCGAAGCGGCGCGCCTCTTCGCGTTGCCACTGCATGGACTCGGGGAGCCTCGCGTAAAGATGCTCGAACATCGCGTCGACGCTAAGCGGCGAAGCGTTCAGATAAGCGGCCACTTCCCGATCGACCTCTTCCGCGCACGCCTTGAGAAGCTCGGCCTCCTGCTCCTTCGACCAGGCGCCTACGCTGACAAGATAGGAGCGCAACCGCGCGATCGGTTCGCGCGTCCACTGCGCGCGGACGATTTCGGGATCGCGATAGCGCGACGCGTCGTCGGCGGTGGTGTGATCGCCGAGACGATAGGTGAGCGCTTCAATCACCGTCGGTCCGCCGCCCGAGCGCGCCTTTTCGATCGCCCGGCGCACGACTTCATGGACCGCGATCACGTCATTGCCGTCGACCTGTCGTCCTTCGATGCCGGCGGCGACCGCTTTTTGCGCGAGCGTTTCCGCCGCGCTCTCGAGTTCCCGCGGCGTCGATATCGCCCAGCCGTTGTTGTTGATGATGAAGACGACCGGCGTTTTCCACACGCCCGCCATGTTCAGCGCTTCGTAAAAGGCGCCATTGGAGGTGCCGCCGTCGCCGATGAAGGTGACGACGACGCGATCCTCCTTGCGCATCATCAGCGCGTAAGCCGCGCCTACCGCATGCGGCGCCTGGGTGGCGACCGGCACGCAATTGGGAAAGTCGCCGCGCGCATGTTTGAAATCGCTGCCGCGCTCGTCGCCGCCCCAATAGAGCAGGCATTCCGACATCGACATGCCACGATAGAATTGCGCCGCGTGATCCCGATAGGACGGCACGAGCACGTCGCGTTCTTCCATCGCCGCGGCCGCACCGACGCCGATCGCCTCCTGGCCGAGCGCGGAAGCGAATGTGCCGAGCTGACCCGTACGCTGAAGACTGATCGCCTTATTGTCGAAGGTCCTGGTTCGCATCATCGCGCGATAGAAGCGGACGAGCCGGTCAATATCCTTCGCCGATGCGCTGGCCGCTTTGCTGATTTCGCCGTCCGGCGACAGCAGCTGGACGAAATCTACAGGGAGATCAAAACCCATCTCGATGTTTCCCATCGCCCCGCTCCTGATGAGCGAAGTAGCGCGGCGATGCGAGGCGTCACGGCGCCGCGACAACTTTTTTGCGATTTCGCGCCGCAGCGCGGCCTTGCTGCTGTCGACCCTGTCGCTGTCAAAGTTTTCTTCGGCCAATGCGTCACCGGATGTCGCTAGGCGCAAGTTGGAGACTTCACGATGAATATTGGGTGCGCCGGCGCTGCATCAGAAAAACTGACGCTAGCTCAGCCGTTCAATGGCCATCGCGGTCGCTTCCCCGCCGCCGATGCACAGCGCGGCGACGCCCTTTTTCAGGCCCATCGCCTCAAGAGCGGCGAGCAGCGTCACAATGATCCGCGCGCCGGATGCGCCGATCGGATGGCCGAGGGCGCAGGCGCCGCCGCGAACATTGACTTTGTCGTGCGGCAGGTCGAGGTCGCGCATCGCCGCCATCGCGACGACGGCGAAGGCTTCATTGATCTCGAAGAGGTCGACGTCGCCGGTCGTCCAGCCGACCCGATCCATCAGTTTGCGGATCGCTTCGATCGGCATGACGGAAAAGCGGCTCGGCGCGCCCGCGACGGTGACATAGCCTCGGATGATCGCCAGCGGCGTCGCGCCGGCGCGCTCGGCGTCGTCGGCGCGCATCAGAACGAGCGCCGCCGCCCCGTCCGATATGGCGCTGGCGTTGGCGGCGGTGATCGTTCCATCCTCCCTGAACGCCGGCTTGAGGCGCGAAATATCCTCCGCCCTTGCCTTGCCGGGGAGTTCGTCGCTGGCGATGGTTCGCGCATGGGCGCCCTTGCCGAGAGTGATCGGCGCGATCTCATGAGCGAAAGACGCATCCGCCGCGGCGCGCTGAGCGCGCGCCAGCGAGGTCGCCGCATATTCATCCTGCATCTCGCGGGTGAATTGATATGCCGTCGCGCAGTCCTCGGCGAAAGACCCCATCAGCCGGCCATTTTCATAGGCGTCCTCGAGACCGTCCAAAAACATGTGATCAAGGACTTTTCGGTGGCCCATTCGGTAACCGGAACGCGCCCGATCGAGCAGATAGGGCGCATTGCTCATGCTCTCCATGCCGCCCGCGATTGCGATGCGCGCGCCGCCCGCCGCGAGCTGGTCGCTGGCGAGCATCGCCGCTTTCATTCCGGAGCCGCACATCTTGTTGATAGTTACCGCGCCGGTCGTCTCCGGGAGCCCCGCGCCGAGCGCCGCCTGACGCGCAGGGGCCTGGCCAAGGCCGGCGGAAAGAACGCAGCCCATCGCCACTTCGTCGATGTCGCTTGGCGCAAGGCCGGCGCGCGCCACGGCCGCTTCGATGGCGCGGGCGCCGAGTTGCGGCGCAGCAATGTCCTTCAACTCTCCCAGAAAGGCGCCGATCGGCGTGCGCGCGGCGCCGACAATGGCGACGGATGCGGCAACGCTCATGACAAGTTCCTCATCGGCTGGACCGTCAACTCTCCCAATGAGAATATGGCGACGAATTCCATTTTTTAAACGTCGGAAGCGGCGTCGCGTCGCCGGCGAGAATGTCTTCGACCGCTTCGTCGCTCACCGCGTCGAGCCTCTCCGGCGACCATTTCGGACGCCGGTCCTTGTCGATAATCGCGGCGCGAATGCCTTCATAAAGATCGTGAGTTCCGAGCATGCGGCACGCCGCCTTGAATTCATTGGTCAGAGAGGTTTCGAGAGCATCGGCCCGCATGGCGCGCTGGAGCAATGCGCGCGTCACCTTCAGCGCCGTCGGCGACTTCGATCTGATGTCCTCGGCCGCGCGCAAGGAGAATTCCGATCCCTCGCGCGCGAAGGCCGCGATCACGTCCGCGACCTTCTCATGCGCGGTCGCCTCAGCGAGCAATCGCCGGCAGGACGAAAGCGTGGAAGCCCCTGGTTGACGCGCAAAGCGCCGCAACGTCTCGTCGACGTCTTCGGCGCGCTCGATCGCGGAGAGTTCTTTGATCAGCCGCTCGATATCTCGCGAATCGATCGTGAGATCGGCAATATCTGCGTCGATGGCGTCGGCCGCCGTCACCGACGCCGCCGATAGCGCCATGTAGAGGCCGACCGCGCCCGCGCGGGAGAGAAGCCAGCTCGCGCCCACGTCGGGAAAGAAGCCGATGCCGACCTCCGGCATGGCGATCCGGCTCCGCTCCGTCACGATCCGCCGGTTGCCATGCGCGGAAATGCCGACGCCGCCGCCCATGACGATCCCGTCCATGATCACGACATAGGGTTTGGGAAAGGCGGCGATGCGGGCGTTGAGTTCATATTCCTCGCGCCAGAAGTCGGCGAAACAGCGCTGTTGCGAGACTTCCAGCTCATAAAGAATTCTCACGTCGCCGCCGGCGCAAAGACCGCGATCGCCGGCGCCCGTGACGAGCACGGCGCCAACGCCGTCGTCGTTCCCAAATTCGTCGAGCGCGCGCCGAAATCCCCGCACCATCGGCAGCGTCAGCGTGTTGAGCGCCTGCGGCCGGTTGAGGAGAATGCGTCCGAGCCGGCCCGCGCGCGATGCGATGAGATCCATGGGCTACTTCAACAGCGAACGCGCGATGATGACGCGCATGATTTCATTGGTTCCTTCGAGAATCTGATGGACGCGCAGGTCACGAACGATCTTTTCGATTCCATATTCGCTTAAGTAGCCATAGCCGCCGTGCAGCTGCAGCGCCTCATTGGCGACTGCGAAGCCGGCGTCGGTGACGACGCGCTTCGCCATCGCGCAGAGCGTCGAGGCGCCGGGTGCCTTGGCGTCAAGCGCCGCCGCCGCCCGCCACAGAAAGCTGCGCGAAACTTCAATCTGCGTGGCCATGTCGGCGAGCCGGAACTGCAGCGCCTGGAATTCATCGAGCGTCTGTCCGAACGCCTTGCGCGTACTCATATAGCGCAGCGTGTGGTCGAAGGCCGACTGCGCGCCGCCGAGCGAGCAGCCGGCGATGTTCAGCCGGCCGCCGTCGAGCGCCGCCATCGCGATCTTGAATCCATCGCCCTCCTGTCCGATCAGATTTTTTGCGGGCACACGGCAATCGTCGAAGATGACGGCGCGCGTCGGCTGGGCGTTCCATCCCATCTTTCGCTCGAGCGCGCCGAAGCTCAACCCCGGCGTTCCGCCTTCGACGATAAACGCCGATATGCCTTTCGAGCCCGGTTCGCCGGTCCGCGCCATGACGATGTAGAGATGATCGTCGCCGCCCGCGCCGGCGCCCGAAATGAACTGTTTCGCGCCGCTCAAAACATAGTGATCGCCATGACGCTTCGCATGCGCGCGCAGCGCCGCCGCGTCCGATCCGCTGCCGGACTCCGTCAGGCAGTAGCTCGATAGCGCCTCCATCGTCACGAGCCTTGGCATAAATTTGTCGATCTGCCGCTCGCTCCCGAAAGCGTCGATCAGGCTCGCGCACATGTTGTGAATCGAAAGATAGGCGGCGATCGTCGGACAGCCCATCGCCAGAGCCTCGAAAATCAGCACGCCGTCGAAACGCGTCAGTCCGGCGCCGCCCGACGCCTCTCGCACATTGATTGCCGCCATGCCCAGCGCCGCGGCGTCGCGCAGCGCATCTACAGGGAAGACATGCTCGCGGTCCCAGTCGAGCGCGAAGGGCGCGAGGCGGTCGCGTCCAAAGTCTCGCGCCATCTCGAGGATGGCCTCCTGCTCGGCGCTCAATTCAAAATAGGATGACATGTCGCCGTTCACCGCAATGGTTGAGTTAAATCTGTCGCGGCGCGGCTCTTTGACAAGCTGTCGGAGTTCATCACGCGTCGGCCGGACGGCGGCGATTTGCGCCATAGGCCTGGGCCACGCGGCTCGCGGGCGCCCGATCGAGCTGCGCGCAGGCGAAAGCGCCCGCCGCCAACAGGCGATCGAGCGACACGCCGGTTTCAATGTCCATCCGCTGCAGCATATAGACAACATCCTCGGTCGCGACATTGCCGGCGGCGCCCGGCGCGAAGGGACAGCCGCCGAGGCCCGCGACCGAACTGTCGATGATAGAGACGCCGGTTTCGAGGCAGGCGAATATATTGGCGAGCGCCTGTCCATAGGTATCGTGAAAATGCACCGCGATCTTGTCGAGCGGCGCGATCCGCGCCACGCGTTCGACCAGTCGTCGCGCTTGCAGCGGCGCGCCGACGCCGATCGTATCGCCGAGCGAGACTTCAAAACATCCCATTTCCAGCAGCCCGCCGGCGACCGAGGCGACTGCGGCGCCATCAATCGCGCCTTCGTAAGGACAGCCCAACACGCAGGACACATAGCCGCGCGCCACGACGCCGTGACGGCGCGCCTCCGCGACGACTTCGGCGTATCGTTCAAGGCTTTCCTCGATCGAGCAATTGATATTGCGTTTGGAGAAGATCTCGGAGGCGGAAGCGAATACGGCGATCTCCTCAGCTCCGGCCGCTATGGCGTCGGCGAGTCCGCGAAGGTTTGGAACGAGCACGGCGAGTCGCAGATTATGCTTCGAAACAAGCGCGAGCGTTTGGTCGGTATGCGCCATTTGCGGCACGGCTGTCGCCGAGACGAAGCTGCCGGCTTCGATCCGCGTCAACCCCGCCGCCGCGAGTCGATCGATGAGTTCAGCCCTTACCTGCGGCGACAGCGTCAACTTTTCGTTCTGCAGACCATCGCGCGGGCCGACTTCAACGATGCTGACGCTGGAGGGGACGCTCATGCGCCGTCCTTTCGCGCCAGCATAACGAGTTCCGCGCCTTCCTTCGCCATGTCGCCCGCTGCGCAGGCGACGCTCTTGACGGCGCCGTCATACGGCGCAGCCAAGGCGATTTCCATCTTCATCGCCTCCAGAACCACGAGCGTCTGCCCCTTGCTAACCGCTTCGCCCGGCTTCACCAGGACTCGGATGACGGTCGCCGGCATCGGCGCAAGCACGCGTTCGCCGGACGGTTCCTGGCCCTGCCAGGACGTCGCTGTTTGCAGCCATTTCAGGAGATAATTCCGCCCGCGCAGAATGACGACGATCCCATCGTCCAGAGCGACCGTCGCGGCCTCATGCTTCACGCCGTCAACAAGCAGAAACGGGCGATCGCCCGTCTTGTAAACTTCCACCGATGTCACGACTCCGCCAAAACTCAGGGAAAAGCCGCTCTCCGTCGGGCGCAGAATTTGCGCGGCGAGCGTTCGGCCCGCCTGCGTCACAGCGAATTCGTAGCCGGCGGGTTCATAAAGCCGCCATGCGTCGGTTTCGGCCCAGGGCGACCAAGCGTCGCCGACCGCTCTGCTCGCTTCTTGCGCATCGCGCCGAACATCGGCCAAGAAAATTGACGCCGCCGCCGCAACAAGAACGCGGTCCAAATCCAAGTTCGCCTCGGCGGAAACGATCAGAGCGTCGATATTGTTCGTGACGAATTCCGTGTCGTAATCGCCGCGCGCCATTGCGTCGCTCCTGGAGATCGCTCGCAGCAGATCGAGATTGGTCGCGACGCCGACGATCTCGACTTCTTCGAGGGCGGATTGCAGGCGAGAAAGCGCCTCTTCGCGACCCTCGCCGAAGACGATCAGCTTCGCCAGGAGCGAGTCATAATAGGGCGTGACGCGGTCGCCGGCGCGAACGCCGGAATCGATGCGCAGGAAGGGCGCGCGCCGCGGCGTGCGAAAGTGAACGATCTCGCCGGTGGACGGCATGAATCCGCGCGAGGGATCTTCGGCGCAAAGTCGCGCCTCGATCGCGCAGCCGCTCATCCTCAGATCGTCTTGAGTCAAGGGAAGCGGCGCGCCGCAGGCGACGCGCAGCTGCCATTCGACGAGGTCCTGGCTCGAAACCATCTCGGTGACGGGATGTTCGACCTGCAGCCGCGTATTCATTTCGAGAAAGTAGAAATGATCGTCGCCGACCAGAAATTCGACCGTGCCGGCGCCGACATAGCCGGCCGCGCGCGCCGCTCGGATCGCGGCCTCGCTCATCCGTGCGCGCAGAGACGGCGACAGCCCGGGCGCCGGCGTTTCTTCGATGATCTTTTGGCGCCGACGCTGCAGGGAGCAGTCGCGCTCGAAAAAGGATATGACGGCGCCCTGCATGTCCGCGAAGATTTGAATCTCCACATGCTTGTAGCCGGAGAAATATTTTTCAATGAACAGCGCATCGTCGCCGAAGGCGGCGCGCGCCTCGCGCCGGGCGCTTTCGATCGCCGCCGGCAATTCTTCAGCCGCTTGGACGATGCGCATGCCCCTGCCGCCGCCGCCGACCGCCGCCTTCACCAGCAGCGGAAAACCGATGGCGCGCGCCGCTTCGATGAGTTCAGCGTCATCGCCGCCGCCCGAACCGGGCGCGACGGGCGTCCCTGCCCGCATCATCGTGGCCTTGGCTTCGCTCTTCGACCCGAGAAGCCGCATCGCGCCAGGGGGCGGACCAACGAAGATCCGCCCATTCGCCGCGCAGCTTTCGGCGAAATCGGCGTTCTCGGAAAGAAAACCATAGCCGGGATGTATCGCGTCCGCCCCCGAACGCTTCGCGACGCCGATGATCTTCTCGATCGACAGATAGCTGTCGCGCGCCGGCGCCGGACCGAGGAAATATGCCTCATCCGCAAGCTCGACATGCAGCGCATGCGAGTCGGCCTCGGAATAGACGGCGACGGTCGCGACGCCCAGTCTTTTGGCGGTTCGGATGATTCGGCAAGCGATCTCGCCGCGGTTCGCGATGAGGAGCTTGCGCATCATCTCAATCGGCCGCGATCCAGCCTGGCGGCCGTTTTTCGAGAAAGGCGGAAAGGCCTTCCTGCGCCTCAGCGCTCGATCTTCGCGCGGCAAGACGATGCGCCGCCTCGCGCAGGAGTTCCGCCTCGACGCCGCGGCCGTCGCATTCCGCAAAGAAGGCCTTCGCGTCCGCCTGCGCATCCGGCGCGCCGCGCAGCAATTCGGCGACAATCGCCGCATGCGCCAGGCCGACCTCCAACCTTGGCGTTACGCGATGAACGAGACCGAGCCTTTGCGCCTCGCCCGCCGAGAACCGCTCCGCCGTCAAGGCATATCGGCGCAGCTGGCGCAGTCCTATCGCGCGAATGAGAAAAGGCGCGACGATCGCCGGCAGCAGCCCAAGCCGCACCTCGCCGAGCGAGAACGACGCGTCATCGGCGGCGATCACGATATCGCAGCAGGCGAGCAGGCCGACGCCGCCGCCAACGACCACGCCCTTGGCCAGGGCGATCGTTGGCTTCGGCACAGTGTCTACAACCTGCAGCATGCGCGCGAGCGCCAGGGCGTCCTGCTCATTCGCGTATGACGAACTCTGGGCGACCCGGATCATCGTGCCGATGTCGCCGCCGGCACAAAAATAGTCGCCGGCGCCCTCAATGGTGATGATTCGAACGTCGGCGCGCGCATCCAGGGATTCGACGGCGTCCTTGAGCAGGCCGATGAGTTCGGAGTCGAGCGCGTTGCGCTTCTCTGGCCGATTGAGCGTCAAAGTCGCCACGCCCTTGGCGTCAATCGATTGCAGGAGAGCTGTCATAAAAGGTCGCTCACATACGAAATAGGCCGAAACGCGTTTCTTCGATCGGCGCCTTCAGCGCGAAAGATAGCGCGAGAGCGACCGTTCGTCTCGTATCGAGCGGATCGATGACGCCGTCGTCCCAAAGCCGCGCGCTCGAATAGAGCGGCAGGCTCTGGCGCTCATATTGCTCGCGAATCGGGCGCGCGAATTCTTCCTCCTCGCCGACCGAAAAAACCTCCCGCCGCTTCTCCATGGCTTCGCGCCTGACGCGGATCAGCACGCTCGCCGCCTGTTCTCCGCCCATCACGCCGATCCGCGCGCCCGGCCACATCCACAGGAATCGCGGCGAATAGGCGCGTCCGCACATCGCGTAATTGCCGGCGCCAAAACTGCCGCCGACAATGATCGAGAGCTTCGGAACCGCGGCCGTCGCCACCGCCGTCACCATTTTCGCCCCTTCCTTGGCGACGCCGGCGCTTTCATATTTCGCGCCGACGATGAAGCCAGTGGTGTTGTGCAAGAACAGCAGCGGCGTTTTGCGTCGCGCGCAAAGTTCGATGAAATGCGCGCCCTTCTGGGCGCTCTCGGGAAACAGGACGCCGTTGTTGGCGATGATCCCGACGGGATAGCCATGGATGTGGGCGAAGCCCGTCACCAGCGACGAGCCGTAGAGCTTGCGGAATTCGTCGAAGTCGCTGGCGTCGACAAGGCGCGCGATCACTTCGCGTATATCAAACTGCTTGCGCGGGTCTTGCGGCAGCAGGCCATAGATTTCGGCGGGGTCGTAGTAAGGCTCGGCAGGCTGTCTCACCGCAACCTTTGTAGTCCCGGCAGGTCCGAGATTGCCGACGATGTCCCGCGCGATCCGCAGCGCATGCGCGTCATTCTCGGCGCAATGATCGGCGACGCCGGAGCGGCGGCAGTGTACGTCCGCGCCGCCGAGCTCCTCGGCGCTGACGACCTCGCCGGTCGCCGCCTTGACCAGCGGCGGCCCGGCCAGAAATATCGCGCCTTGATTGCGGACGATGATGGTTTCGTCGGACATCGCCGGCACATAGGCGCCGCCGGCCGTGCATGAGCCCATGACCACCGCGATCTGCGCAATGCCGCGCGACGACATCGTCGCCTGATTGTAGAAGATGCGGCCGAAATGATCCCGGTCGGGAAATACGTCCTCCTGGCTCGTCAGATTGGCGCCGCCGGAGTCGAGCAAATAAAGGCAGGGCAAATCGTTCTGAGCCGCAATCTCCTGCGCGCGAAGATGTTTCTTCACGGTCAGGGGAAAATAGACGCCGCCTTTGACCGTGGCGTCATTGGCCACGATCATGCATTCGCGCCCGCGCACCCGCCCGATGCCGGCGACGACTCCGGCCGCCGCGACGCGCCCGTCATACATGCCGCAAGCGGCGAATGGCGCGATTTCGAGAAAGGGCGATAGGGGATCGATAAGTGCGTCGATGCGCTGACGCGCCAGCATTTTCCCGCGTGCAAGATGGCGCTGCCGCGCCGCCGCGTCGCCGCCGAGGCGAATCTCCCCCGCGATCCGTTTCAGCTCCGCGACCCGCGCGGCCATGACCTGGAAATTCTTCGCGTAAACCGCGTCTTTCGAGTTCACGAGGCTGTCGAGGCGGGGCATGTGTTCGATCCAAAAATCAGGCCGTTTCCTCAAAGAGTTCGCGCCCGATCAACATGCGCCGGATTTCGCTCGTTCCGGCGCCAATCTCGTAAAGCTTGGCGTCGCGCAGCAATCTGCCCGTCGGATAGTCGTTCATATAGCCATTGCCGCCGAGGCATTGAATCGCCTCCAGCGCCATCCATGTCGCGCGCTCGGCCGCGAATAATATTGCGCTCGCCGCGTCCTTTCGCGTCACGCGGCCGCGATCGCAGGCCTTGGCCACGGCGTAGACATAGGCGCGCGTCGCCATGACCGCGGTATACATGTCGGCGAGCTTTCCCTGCATCAGCTCGAACTCGCCGATCGGGTGACCGAACTGCTTTCGTTCATGCACATAGGGCAGCACGACATCCATGCAGGCCTGCATGATTCCAAGAGGCCCGCCGGCGAGCACGGCGCGCTCGTAATCGAGGCCGCTCATCAGCACATTCACGCCGCGTTCGGGCAGGCCAAGCACGTTTTCTTGCGGAACCTCGCAGTCCTCGAACAGGAGTTCGCACGTATTGGAGCCGCGCATGCCGAGCTTGTCGAGCTTGGCGCCGGAAGAAAAGCCTCGAAACGTCCGCTCGACGATAAAGGCGGTGATGCCATGCGGCCCTGCGCCAGGGTCGGTCTTGGCATAGACGATCACGAGGTCGGCGTCGGGCCCATTGGTCACCCACATCTTGCTGCCGTTGAGAATATAGCGATCGCCGCGCTTGATCGCGCCGAGCCTCATGTCGGTGACGTCGGACCCGGCGCCGGGCTCCGACATCGCCAGCGCGCCGACGTGACGGCCGGCGACGAGGTTCGGCAGATAGCGCTGCTTCTGCGTCTCGGAGCCGTTCCGGTGAATTTGGTTGACGCAAAGATTGGAGTGCGCCCCATAGGACAATCCGACCGAAGCGGAAGCGCGGCTGATTTCCTCCATCGCGAGGACATGTTCGAGATAGCCCATTCCCGAGCCGCCGTAGCGCTCATCGACGGTCAGTCCGAGCGCGCCGAGCGTTCCGAGCTTTAGCCAAAGATCGGAGGGAAAGGCGTTCTGCGCATCGATCTGCTGCGCCCGCGGCGCGATTTCGGCAGTCGCGAAGGCTTCGGTCGCGCTGCGCACGCGGTCGGCGACGTCGCCGAGATCGAAGTCGAAGCTAGGCGTCCAGTGGCGCATACGCATCTCCGATGGCGCGCGAGGATAGAGCCTATATTTTCGCGCGTCGGCGAAGTTTCAAGCTGCGACGGCGTTAACCCACATTCGCCAGATGGCCAGCGATTGTGAGCCTATCTTCACCCGACTGACGGTTTTCGGCAAGCCCATAGCCCCAGCCGGCCAAGTGAGCGGGGCTGGGGGTCGGCGAATGCCGCGCCGAGCGGT
>VGDY01000004.1 GCA_016869555.1 Alphaproteobacteria bacterium
GAATCGCGGTCGATGTGGTATGTTCCTGCATGGCGTTGCTTCCTTTCGTGGAATCAGCACCCCGAGCCTAACGGCTCAAGGCGAGCAACGCCGCTCCTCCTTTTTCAACAATGATCGGGACATCCCCCAATTTCCTCTCGGAAATCAACGCGCCGATCTATGCCTTCCCGGGCGGCAACGCCGCGATCGCCCGCGCAATGGCGGCCCGGATTTCTCGCGCCGGCGAAGGGCGCATCGTCACCGGCGCCGCCGTCTATGCGATCGAGCCGGCGGAGGGCGGCTACGCCCGGGTCGGATGGTTCGACGCGCTTCACCCCGGCGAGCCCCGCTGCCTCGAAGCGCGATGGGCGGTCGTCGCGGCGCCCTACTTCTTCTCGGGCCGCGTCCTGCGCGGGGTCGATCCTGCCACGACGTCCACAATGACCTCGCAGAAACAGGGCAGCTATCTCGTCGCCAATTGCTGTTTCGAGGGGCCTCCGCCGGAACTGCGGTACGACAGCTGGGCGCTCGGCGCGCAGAGCTTCAGCGATGCGATCGACGCCACAGCGGCGCTGCCCGCCGCCGAGCGGCCCAAGGACCACAGCGTGCTCACCGTCTACGCGCCGTTTCGTGACCCGCGCGCGGGCCGCTTGCGCCTGCTCGCGGGCGATCGCGCCGCCCTCGCCGCGCCGATCGTCGAAGAATTGCGGCGCTTTCTGCCTGAGGCGTTCGGCGGCGCCCGGCTTGTCGAAGCGCGGCTGACGCGCTGGGGGCACCATCACCTTATCGCCGCGCCGGGTATCGTCGCGACGATGCGCGCCTTGCCCAAGCGCTTCGGCAATGTTCTGCTCGCGCATTCGGACGGACAGGGGATGCCGGCGGTCGAGAGCGCGATCGTCGAAGCGCTGAGCGCCGTCGAGATCATCACGAAGGGCTGAGCCCTACTCCACCGTCACGCTTTTTGCGAGATTGCGCGGCTGATCCACGTCTTTGCCCATGAAGGTCGCGACGTGATAGGCGAGGAGCTGCGCGGGAATGGCGTAAGCGATGACCGCGAACGGGCCCGCGACGCTCTCCGCCATTTCGATAAAGCCGGCGAGTTCCGCGGCCGCGGCGTCCCGCGCATGCGGCGATCCGATCAGGATCAAATGTCCGCCGCGCGCGGCGACTTCCTGGAGATTGGAAACGGTCTTCTCAAGACTTGCGTCCGGGGGCGCCAGCACGATCACCGGCATGGCGTAGTCGATGAGCGCGATCGGCCCATGTTTCAATTCGCCCGCCGCATAGCCCTCCGCATGGATATAGGAAAGCTCCTTGAGCTTCAGCGCGCCTTCCAGGGCCAGAGGAAAAGCCGGGCCGCGGCCGAGATAGAGCACGCTCGACGCCCGCGCCACGTCGCGCGCCACCGGTTCAATCTGCGCCTCGCGCGCCAGCGCCTGCGCCATCTGCCCCGGCGCGGCGACGAGTTCCGCAACGAGTTCGCGTTCGCGCTCCCGGCTCAGCACGCCGCGCGCCCGGCCCAGCGCCAGCGCCAGACAGGCGAAGACCGCGAGCTGGCAGGTGAAGGCCTTGGTCGAGGCGACGCCGATCTCGGGTCCCGCCAAGGTCTGGGCGACCGTATCGCTCTCGCGGGCGATCGTCGATGTTTCGACGTTGACGATCGAGAGAATGTGCTGGCCATGTTCGCGGGCGTAGCGCAGCGCGGCGAGCGTATCGGCGGTTTCGCCGGATTGCGAAACGAGAATGGTCAGCCCGTTCTCCGGCAGCGGCGCTTCGCGGTAACGAAATTCCGAGGCGATATCGATTTCTACCGACAGGCGGGCGAAGCGCTCCAGCCAGTAACGCGCCACCAGCCCGGCGTAATAGGCGGTGCCGCAGGCCGAAATGGTCACGCGCGACAGCGCCCGCGGATCGAATTTGAGGTCGAAGGGCAGGCGCACGACGCCCTCGGCGAGATCGAGATAATGCGCCAGCGTGCGGCCGACGACCTCCGGCTGCTCGTGGATTTCCTTGGCCATGAAATGGCGGTAGTTGCCCTTGTCGACCACGAAGGAGCCGGCGACGAGCGGCTGGAAGCGCCGCTCGACCGGCGCGTCATGGGCGTCATGGAAGCGCACGCCTTCGCGCGTCAGCGTCACCCAATCGCCCTCGTCGAGATAGGCGATCGAGGTGGCGAATGGCGCGAGCGCGAGAGCGTCGGAGCCCAGATAGACGCCCTCGTCGCTCTTGCCGACGGCGAGCGGCGAACCGCGCCTCGCGCCGATCAGGAGATCATTCTCGCCCTCGAAAAGAAATGCGAGCGCGAAGGCG
The DNA here is from genome assembly GCA_016869555.1 of Alphaproteobacteria bacterium. Lineage (GTDB taxonomy): Bacteria > Pseudomonadota > Alphaproteobacteria > Rhizobiales > Beijerinckiaceae > Methylocystis. The sequence goes on from VGDY01000004.1 coordinate 2,290, forward strand.
CCCTTGAGCCGTTTCAACGCCGCCGCGACGGCTTTCTCCGGCGTCGCGCCGTCGCGCATTTCGTCGGCGACGAGATGGGCGACGGCCTCGGAATCGGTTTCGGTCGAAAAGACATGGCCTTTCGCCGTCAGTTCGGCGCGCAATTCGCGGAAATTCTCGATGATGCCGTTATGGACCACGGCGACGCGGTCGTTGGCGTGCGGGTGGGCGTTGGTCTCATTAGGCTTGCCATGCGTCGCCCAGCGCGTGTGGCCGATGCCGACGGCGCCGTAGAGCGGCGTGGAGGCGAGCTTTTCCTCGAGGTTTTTCAGCTTGCCGCTGGCGCGCAGGCGGGTCAGCCGGCCGTTCTCCAGCGTGGCGAGCCCTGCGGAATCATAGCCGCGATATTCCAGACGCTTGAGCGATTCGACGATCTTGCCCGCGACCGGACCCGTTCCAATAATGCCTACAATGCCGCACATGACGACCTCCAAAGCGATAATAGCAGGAGCGCCGCCAAAGCGGATCGGCGCGGGAGCGAGACGGGATTCAAGGTTAAGGGCGGCTCCGGCCTGTTCGCGTCGCTGCAGACTTCATTAGCGATAGGCGCGCACGTCGGTCGCCGAAAAGTCGGCGCCTTTGAAAAGCAGCGGCCAATCTAGCGTCTTGGCGAGCTCATAAGCGGCGCAATCGGCGAGATTGAGCCGCACTTTGGGATCGACGCCCTTGCCGTAGCGCGCATAGGCGGCGATCGCCGCGCGCGCCTGCGCCGCGTCGAAGGCGGCGATTTCGATCTCGAATTCCGCCATTAGCCGCCACATGAGCGCAACGCCGTCCTCGCCCAGGCGCGCACGCAAAACGCATGCGGACTCATGCACATTCACCGCAGACATCACGCCACGCCCGAGAATGACGATTGACTCGAACGCCTCCCTTTCCGGCTCGTTCAGGACTATGGCGATCAATGCCGAGCTATCGACGACGATCATAGCTCGTTGATGTCGTCCATGATTTCCTGCGGAGAACGCGGATCGAGAATCGGCAGAGCCGCGATTTCCGCGACGAGTTGGTCGATGCAGGCTTTTTTCGCAGCGATCTCGGCGTCGCTCAAAGCGCGCGCGGATCGCCGCGACGGCGACACGCCCGCCGCGCGCGCGGACTCTTCCAGCGCCTGACGGACGGCCTCGTCGACAGAAACCCGCCGGGCCGCCGCGAGGCGCTCGGCCAGGGCCTCGGTCTCTTGGGAAAGCGCGATCATGGCGCGCACTCTAGCATAGGCGGGAAAGAAAGTCCGGCCTGCCTTGTTTTCAGCGGCTCGCCGGTTTGAAGCAGCCTGAGCCTCTTACTTGGTCTCCTTGCGCGGATCTTCCTTGGGATCGGCATAGGCGATGCCCCATGGCCCGGTCGCGATCAGTTCGACGATCGTTTCCTCATCGGTTGTCCAGACAAAATGCGCATGACCGGCCGGCAAGGCGAAACTGGCGCCCGCATTCAGCACGCCGCCCTTTCGCGCATCGAATTTTTCGCCCATGCCATTCCCCAATTTCCCGGTCAGAACGGTGACGACCTCGGCAAAGGGATGCGTGTGGGACGGGATTTTATAATTCGGCGGAAATTTGAGATAGGCGATAAACACGCCCGCCTTGCTTGGGTCGCCGACCAATAGCGCGCTCTTGGCGCCTTTCGGGAGGATTGGCTCGTCTGCCCATGGAAGCCTATCCGTCGTGAAGGTTTCCACGGCGTCTACGATCATGCGATCAATTTTTTGATCGGCTTGCGCATATCCAGAGCCTGCAACAGTGAGCAAAATCGCGGCGGCCGGCAGGATTCTCATGAAGCTTCGCCTTTCATGCGATCGGGCGTCCTTTGTCAGCCTGCGCGTTCGAACCTGCAAGGCCGGGGACAGATTGGTCTCTCCTCAACCCGATCGGCTATTCTCCCTTCGCCTTCTTCGCCGTCTGAGTCGCGCGAAACGAGACCGCCCAGCCCGCTTTCTCCATCTGCCGGCCGCGCGCCACCGCGAGCGAATCGGGCGCGACATCCTTGGTGATGACCGAACCCGAGCCGACATAGGCGCCCTGCCCGATCGTCACCGGCGCGACAAGTGAGGAATTGGAGCCGATGAAGGCGTGGTCGCCGATCGTCGTGCGATATTTGAGAAAGCCGTCGTAATTGCAGGTGATGGTTCCGGCGCCGATATTGGCGTGTTCGCCAATGTCGGCGTCGCCGATATAGCTCAAATGATTGACCTTGGCGTCTTGCGCGACAGTGGCGTTCTTGATCTCGACGAAATTCCCGACCTTGGCTCTTGCGGCGAGCGCCGCGCCCGGCCGCAACCGCGCGAAGGGGCCGATCGTCGCGCCCTTTCCGACGCTTGCGCCTTCAAGATGCGAGAAGGAATGGATGACGGCGCCGTCGGCGATCGTGACGCCGGGACCGATGACGACATGCGGCTCGATCGTCACGTCGCGGCCGATCAGCGTGTCGGCGCTTAGAAACACGGTTTCCGGCGCGATCATCGTCGCGCCGCCCGCCATGGCGGCGCGGCGCAGGCGCGCCTGGGCGACGGCTTCGGCCTGAGCGAGCTGGATTCGGTCGTTGACGCCGAGCACTTCCCTTTCGTCGGCGATGACGACCTTCGCTTCGCGGCCGTCGGCGCGCGCGAGTTCGACGACGTCGGTGAGATAGAACTCGCCCTTGGCGTTTTTATTGTCGATCTTTTCGAGCAGGTGGAGCGCATGGGCGCCGTCGATCGCCATCAACCCGCCATTGCAGAGCGTGACCGCGCGTTCCTCGTCGCTCGCGTCCTTCTCCTCGCGGATTGCGACAAGGCGGCCAGACGGGTCGCGCAACAGCCGTCCGTAGCCGAAGGGGTTATAGGCTTCAAAGCCGAGAACCGCGACTTCGGCGCCCTCGGCGATGGCGGCGCGCATTGCGCCGATCGTCGGCGCGGTCAACAGCGGCGTATCGGCGAAAAGCACGAGGAGGTCGTCGCACCCTTCTGCGATCGCGCCGCGCGCGGCAAGGACGGCATGCGCCGTGCCGCGCCTCTCGCTCTGGACGAACATTTGCGCGTCGGGGACGCAGCGGCGCGCCTCGGCGCCGACGCGGTCACAATCGGGGCCGACGATCACCGCGACCCGGCCGACTCCCGCCGCGACCGCGCTCGACAGCACATTGGCGAGCATGGACCGGCCGGCGACCTCATGCAGCGCCTTTGGGCGGTCGGATTTCATCCTCGTGCCTTCGCCGGCGGCGAGGACGATCGCGAGCGCGCTTCTTTTTGTCGGCATCGGACGCCCAGGGCTAGTCGTTGCGAAAGGAAACGGCGGAGCGGCGCCGCTTGAGCCGCGGTTCTGGCAGATTCGAGCGGCAGAGCGCAAGGCGCCGCGGCCTTCTCGCGCAGCCCCCAAAAACCGCCAAGAAAACCATTTTGTCTCCTTAGCTTTCTTGTATAGAGGGACTGTCGCCAGCCCAGCGCCGCAAAAGGCTCAATCGCCCGTTCTGGATCGCTCGGATCGGCTTCCTTTGGTAGCTCATGTTCGAACGTCGAGATGTTTTGAAAGCGGGCCTGGGCGCAATAGCGGCGGGAATCGTCCCGCCGCCGTCACGCGCGGCGGCGGCTGGCCAGACGGCGAACCCGACGGTTCCGGAGTCGGCGCCTTTTTCGCGGGACATGGTCGTCGAGCTGGCGCGCGCGCTGGCGGCAAAGCCCTATACGCCGCCGCGGACCGACCTGCCCGAGCCTTTCGCCAATCTCTCCTACGAACAGTTCGTCGGAATCAAGACGAAGCCGGACTCGGCGATCTGGCGCAAGGAAAACGCCGGTTTCAGCATCGAGCCGCTTCACCGCGGCCATATCTTTGCCGCCGCGGTGGACATCTACCTCGTCGAGGACGCCGCCGCCGTACGGCTGCCGTATGAAAGGCGCTGCTTCGACTATGGCGCGCTCAATGTCCCGGATGCGCTGCCCGACCTGCGATTCTCGGGTTTTCGGGTGCTTCACGCGCAGCATGGCGAGGCTGAAGCGGAACTTGCCATATTTCAAGGGGCGAGCTTCTATCGCGCGGTCGCGCGCGGACAGAATCTCGGCGTGACGGCTCGCGGTCTGTCGATTCGGACCGCCGATCCGCGCGGCGAGGAGTTTCCCGCGTTTCGAAGCTTCTGGATCGAGAAGCCCGCCCTGGGCGACAACGCCCTCGTCATCCATGCGCTGCTCGATTCTCCGAGCGTCGCCGGCGTTTACCGCTTCACGCTGCGGCCGGGCGAAGCGACGCTCATCGACACGGAACTGACGCTTTACCCGCGAACGGGAATCGATCATTTCGGACTGGCCGGCTTTGCGGCCGCCTCGCTCTTCACGCCGCTCGACCGCGCCAGGCCCGACGACTGGCGGCCGATGGTCGCCGACATCAACGGCATTCAGATGCTCACCGGCCAGCGCGAATGGCTTTGGCGACCGGTGTCAAACCGCGAGAATTTGCAATTCTCTTCTTTCGTCGACGGCAATCCGCAGGGCTTCGGTTCGCTGATCCGGCAGCGCGACATCGACGACTATCAGGACGACCAGCAGCATTGGGAGCGTCGTCCGTCGCTGTGGGTCGAACCGCTCGGCGAATGGGGCGAAGGCGCCCTGCAGCTTGTCGAGATTCCTTCGGAATCTGAAATCAACGCCAATATCGTCGCCTATTGGCGGCCCAAAGCCGCGCTCGTCGCCGGCAAGGAGGCGTCCTTCGCCTATCGGCAGTTCTGGTGCTGGGAGCCGCCGGCGCGGCCGCCGCTGGCGATCGCCGCGAGCGCGCGCTCCGGCCGCGCGCCGGCGGTCAAGCTTCGCCGTTTTGTTGTCGTCTTTTCCGGCGATCTATTGGCCGACCCGCAGCGCACCGCGCAACTAAAAGCGGCGTTGACGACCTCTCCCGGATTGGCGACCAATATTCAGACCTATTTGAATGCGTCAGCGAAGTCGTGCCGCGTCGTCTTCGATGTCGACCCCTCCGGCGCGAACTACTGCGAGCTTCGGCTCGTTCTGCAGTCGGACGAACGCCCGATCAGCGAGACCTGGCTTTACCGATGGACGTCGTGACTTTCGCCGCCTTAGACAAACCGCCGCCGGCCATGGAACGGAGAAGCGTCGATTCCGACCCAGCCGCCGCGCCGCCGACTCCGATGGAGAGCCGGTTGTCGATGCCGGCGCAGAATATTTTCAAATTCGACGCTCGCCAGCGTCGGAAAGCCGAGGCGCCATGGCTGTGGCGTACGCCGTGGCTTGCGCGAATCGTAACCTTTGGCGGCGGTTTCGCGCTGACCGCCTATGGCGCCCATGAAATGTATAAGGTCGTCGACGTCGGCGGCGTGACGATGTTGAAGTGGGCGCTGCTGGCCTTGTTCGTGCTCAATTTTTCCTGGATCGCCCTCTCCTTTGCGAGCTGCCTCGTCGGTTTCGCCCTGCTGATGCGCCGGCGCCGGCGCCCGCCCCTGCCGTCGGCGCTTGCCGAGACCACGGCCGTGGTGATGCCGATCTACAATGAGGCGCCAAGCCGGGTCTTCGCCGCCTTGCAGACTATCTACGAAGACGTGCAGGCGACCGGCCTTGGCGCGCATTTCGATTGGTTTTTCCTGTCCGATACGACCAATCCCGATATTTGGATCGCGGAGGAGCGCGCCTTCGTCGCGATCCGCCGGCGGCTCGGCCCGCAAGCCCGCATCTTCTATAGGCGGCGCGAAAAGAATTCGGCGCGCAAGGCCGGCAATATCGAGGATTTCGTCTCGCGTTGGGGCGGCGCCTATAAGCACATGGTCGTGCTCGACGCCGACAGCCTGATGTCCGGCCCGACCATCGTGCAGCTCGCCGCCGCGATGGAGGCCGACCCCGACAGCGGCATCATTCAAACGCTGCCGCTGATCGTCAATCGCAACACCCTGTTCGCCAGGGTCCAACAATTCGCCGCGCGCATCTATGGTCCGGTGATCGCGGCCGGGCTGTCGGCCTGGATGGGCCGCGACGGCAATTATTGGGGCCATAACGCCATCATCCGCACCGAAGCCTTCGCCAGGCACTGCGGCCTCCCGGACTTACGCGGCCGTCCGCCCTGGGGCGGCCACATCCTCTCTCACGACTTCGTCGAGGCGGCGCTGATCCGGCGCGCCGGCTATGCCGTCTATATGGTGCCGACGCTCGGCGGCTCATTTGAAGAAAGCCCGCCGTCGCTGATCGATCTGTCGATTCGTGACCGTCGCTGGTGTCAGGGCAATCTACAGCATGCGCGCGTCTTGTTCGGCAAAGGCTTTCATTGGGCGTCGCGACAGCATTTTCTCACCGGCATTTTCGGCTATCTGACTTCGCCGCTGTGGCTGTTGCAGCTGCTCATCGGCATCTTGATCGTTTTCCAGGCGAGCTATTTCCGGCCGGAATATTTCACCGGCGAATTCGTGCTTTTCCCGACCTTCCCGCGGTTCGACGCCGAGCGGTCGCTCGAACTCTTCGGCCTCACCATGGGCATCCTGCTCGCGCCCAAGGCGTTGGGTCTGATCGTCGCCGTCGCCGAGCCGGAAACGCGCAAAGGCTCCGGCGGCGTGATCATGCTGCTGATCTCGACGGCTTTCGAAATCGTGCTGTCGGCTCTGCTCGCGCCGATCATGATGCTGATCCAGACCGGCCATGTGCTGCACATCGTCTTTGGGTTCGACACCGGATGGGATCCGCAGCGACGGGACGACGGCTCCGTGCCCTTTATGGATATTGTCCGTCGGCATTTCTGGCACGTTGCGCTCGGATTTTTGAGCCTGATCGCCGGCTTCATGATTTCGCCCTCGCTCGTCGCCTGGATGTCGCCGACGATCGCCGGCCTGGTGCTCGCGATTTTCATCTCCTGGGTGACAAGTCAGCGTTGGCTCGGTTTGGTCTTTCGGCGCGCCGGCGTGCTGAACACTCCCGAAGAAACGACGACGCCGCCGATCGCCAAGCGCGGCAGGGCGCTGACCAAGACCCTCGCCCGCGGCGGCGAAGACGACGTCAACGGTCTGCTCGCGATTCACGCCGACCCGGAGTTGCGCGAACTGCATGAAGACTGGCTGCCGACTCGCCGCCCCCGGCAGCGCGGGCAGATCAGCGCCGACCGCGCTTTGGCCGAAGCGAAAATCGCCGACGCCGAGACGATCGAGGACGCGGTCAATTGGCTGAACCGCGGCGAGCGGCTGGTGGCGCTCTCCGACCGCGCGTTGATCGGCATGGTCGCGCGCCTGCCGCGCCGCGCCGAACTCGCGACCGCGGCGCAAAGAACCGCGCACGCCGCAGAGTGAATCGCGCTCAGGATGAGGCTGGCCGACCGGTGACTCGCATATACAAAATCGTCTCGCGCGCTGACTGGGACGCGGCGGAAGTTTCCGGCATATTCAACGGCGCCGCGATCGACATCGCCGACGGCTTCATTCACTTATCAACTGCTGAGCAGGTCGAGGAAACGGCCGCGAAATATTTTGCCGGTCGAACCGATTTGCTGCTCGTCGCGGTGGACGCCGCCGCGCTCGGCGAGGCGCTCGAATGGGAAGTCTCGCGCGGCGGCGCGCTGTTCCCGCATCTTTACGCGCCGCTTCCTTTCGAGAAAATCGCGCGCGTCGATCCGCTTCATGTCGGCGCGGACGGCCGGCATGACTTTTCTAACATTCTCGAATGATCGACGCCTTCGCGATCGCGTCTCCGTTTCTGCGCCTGCTCGACGCGGAAACGGCGCATCGCGCGACCATCGCCGCGCTGAAGACGCTGCCGCCGCGCGCGCCGCCGCCCGACGATCCGCGTCTCGCGGTTTCCGCCTTCGGTCTCGACTTTCCCAATCCGATCGGACTTGCCGCAGGATTCGACAAGAACGCGGAAGTCCCAGACGCGATGCTCGGTTTGGGGTTCGGCTTCGTCGAAGTCGGCACGCTGACGCCGCGCGCGCAACCCGGCAATCCGCGCCCGCGCGCCCTCCGTCTCGTCGAAGACCACGCCGTCATCAATCGCTACGGTTTCAACAATGACGGCCATGCGCCGGCGCTGGCGCGATTGTCGAAGCGCGCGCCGCGCGGAATCGTCGGCGTCAATATCGGCGCCAACAAGGACGCGGCGGATCGCGTCGCCGACTATGTCGCGGGCGTGAGCGCCTTGGCCGACGTCGCGAGCTATTTCACGATCAATGTGAGTTCGCCCAATACGCCAGGCCTGCGCGATTTGCAGGAGCCGGAAGCGCTCTCCGAACTGCTCGCCCGCGCGATCGAAGCGCGCGACGCCGCGCGCATTCGGCGCCCCCTGCTGTTGAAAATCGCGCCGGACCTTACGTTGGATCAGCTCGATAGCGTGGTGCGCGTCGCACGCGAAAGGCGCATCGACGGGATGATCGTGTCGAACACGACCATCTCGCGACCCTTAACGCTGCGCTCGCCTTTGGCCAAAGAGAGCGGCGGCCTCTCCGGCGCGCCGCTGTTCGACCTTTCGACGCGCATGCTCGCGCAAGCTTTTTTGCGCGTCGACGGGCAGTTCCCATTGATCGGCGTCGGCGGCGTCGACAGCGCTGAAGCGGCGCTCGCAAAAATTGAAGCAGGCGCGACGCTGGTACAGCTTTATTCCGCGCTGGTTTACGAAGGGCCGGCGCTGGTCGCCCGCATCAAGCGCGGCTTGATCGAAACTCTCGAGCGAAACAAGGAGCCGCTGGCCGCGCGGATCGGCAAATGCGCGACGGCTTTATGTCGCTCGGCGTAAATATCCTACGGGCATAGCCCAAAAGGGCGATTTGAGCCGCGTCTTCCATGTGACATCGCGCGGTGCTATCGAGCGCTCAATTCAACAAAAGAGGAACGACGATGACCGAGCATATCTGGCTGGCGACGGGCGAAGCGACGGTTCTGGCGGCTGACGGACAATATACCGACGCGATGCCGGAAGTCATGATCGGCAACGTCAAGGGACCGGTCGGGCACGCCTTCGCCAGCATGGCGGGTCAGGTCGCCGGCCACCCGCGCATGTTCGTCATCCGCGACCTCAATCAGCAGGTGCGCCCCGCCACGATGATGACCACCAAAATGACGGTCAAATCGGAAGACTATGTCGAGCTGCTCGGCGGGATCGTGCAGGCGGCGACCGGCGACGCCATCGTCGACTGCGTCGCCGAGGGGATCATCCCCAAGGATCAGATCGACGAACTCTGCATGATCATCATGGTCTGGCTCGATCCGCGCTGCGCCAAGCACCAGAAGAAACTCGACAGAAAAGACCTCTATCGCACCAATTACGAGGCGACCAAACTCGCGATCTCGCGCGCGATGAAGGGCGAGCCGACGGCCGACGAACTCATCGCCAACCGCAAGAGCGTGCAGCATTACGCGCTTGAAGGCGTATTCGACGACTGATCTTCGCCGCCAACGCGCACGCCGATGATCATGCCGTCCTGAAACCAGCTCGACAGACATTGCGCCAACCGCTCCGGCGCAATCTCGCCCGACTGCTGGAAAGCGGTCATCTGGCAGATGTCGCCAAAGGCGTGGCCGGCGCGGGCTTCGCAAAGCGCGACATATTCGTCGGGCTCAAGCTGGCGATACGCCGATTCATGATCGACGCGCCACACGGCGACATATTCGACGCCGCCGCCCGCCGCCGGCGCATCGATTTTCTCCGGCGGCTCCTCGCTGATCGCGGCGTCATAGGAGGCGATCGTGCCGGCGGCGAGTTCGAGCAGCGTGAGGCTCAGGTCGAAATCGAAGGCGAGCCGCGGCCAGTCATTGGGCGCGAATTCCGCCAGCGCCTGCACCGCCAAGGGCGTTTCGTCAGCGGCGTCGAAGGCGTCGACCATCGCGCGTTCGAACAGCGCCATCGATACGGCCCGCGCATCCTCGCGCCAGGTCGGACAGTCGCGCATGAAATCCGGCAGTCCGGTCGTGAAAAAGCGCGCGTTGGGATCGCGCGACGGGCGCTGATCGATGTAATCGTCGATGAGCGCCTCAAACGCCTCGCCGCCGAGGACCGCGCGCAGCCCAGGGTGATCCTGAGACACGAAATCGGCCAGTCGCAGGCGATAGCCATTTTGATATACGCCAAGCAACGTCTCGGGAGTCGCCCCGCGCGGCGACGAGCGCAATTTTTTCAGCAGCGGCTTATCCGCCTCTGCTGAGCCCGCCAGCACGCTCTCCTGAAACAGGGACTGAAAATCGGCGAGCTTCATGCCGCGCTGCGCGCACGCTCGTTCGCGATGCGGGCGTCGATATCGCGCATATGTTGCAGTTCGTCGAGAAGCTCCGAGAACGGCGGATAATTGTCGTCGCGCTCGATCATGGCCGAGACGTCGCCGCAGCGCCGGCGCGCATGCTCATAGAGCGCCCAGACTTCGTCGCAGACCGGCTGGTCGTGCGTATCGACGCGATGCGTCTCATTGTCGGTATGGCCCGCCATATGGAACTGCACGACGCGCTCTGCGGGAACGCCGTCGATGAAGGCGACCGGATCGAAGCCGTGATTGAAGCTCGAAACGAAAACATTGTTGACGTCGAGCAGCAAAAGGCAGTCAGCGCGCTCCGCCATTTCGCGAACGAATTCGTGTTCGCTCATCTCGGAGTCGACGAAGGAGACATAGGTCGACGCGTTTTCGACGACGAGCCGGCGCTTGAGGAAATCCTGCACCCGCTGGATGCGCTCGACGATATGCGCAAGCGACTCGCGCGTATAGGGAATGGGCAACAGATCATGGAGCGTGACGCCGTGAACGCCGGTCCAGGCGACGTGATCCGAAATCCAGGCCGGTTCGACCCGATCGGCGAGCGCCTTCAATTGCCGCAGATAATCGACGTTGAGCGGATCGGTCGAGGCGAGCGACATCGAGACGCCGTGCATGACGATGGGATAATCAGCCCGGATCCGATCCAGCATCGCCAGAGGCTTGCCGCCGGCGAGCATGTAATTTTCGGAGATGATTTCGAACCAGTCGATCGGCGGGCGCGACGCCAGAATCTCGTCGTAATAGACGGGCCTCAGTCCTAAGCCGTAGCCGAGAGGCGCAGGCCTTTCCATTGACATGTCCCCCTTTCGCGCCGCCATCTATGCCGAAGCCGGCAACGGGGACGGCCAAACGAACCGTCCCCGCACATGACGACTACTTCTTGGTGTGGCAGCGGTTCTTCATATTGCAGTGACCCTTATGATGGTGACACTGCGCCTTGTGGTGGCATTTGGCCATGCCGCGGCAGCTTGACTTGCCGCCGCAATGGGTCTTGGCGTGGGTCGCCTTGGCGCCATGCGCATGGGCGGGCGCGACTGACGCGCCGCTCAAGGCAAGGGCGACGGCGGCGGCGGCGAGCGCCGATCCTGAAATAATATTGGGCTTCATTTTTCTCTCCTCTTTCATATTCCCCTCGCGATGAAGGGAAGTCGACGCTCTCGCCGGTCGCGCGGCGTATGCCAGCTTCTACTTAGCGCGCGCGGCCGTTGTGTCGGCCTTGGCTGGCGCGGGGAAGCAGCGGCCCAACAGGATATCCGCGCTTCTTCCTGCTTCCGCGATTGCGCCCTTGCGAAACAGCGCGAACCCGGACCGCAGTCCAAGCTTGGCGATGCAGCCTATGCGTGCGACGTCGATTCCGCCAGCAGTAAATTCGACGATACGGCGCGCGCTCACTTTATGTTTAATATATCAAATCAGTATATTAGTAGTTTATCGCGTTGCAATATCATGGTTTTGCCGCAGCTTCTTCGGAACGGTTTCTGCTTGGAGCGCTTGCGGCGGCGGCGCGTCGCTGATAGATAACGCCCGCGCCGGAGATCAAGCCGGCGCATTCGTTTTGGTTTTCGACCTCGGGCCGCGCCGGCCAGTTCGTTTAGCGAACTTTTCGTCCTCTCTCGCGTTTAAGCGGCGGAGGACGTCCGATCGTCGAGAGCCGACCTGCAACGCTAACCCTTCGCCGGCGCCGCCCTTTACGGGTCTCAGGAGAACAAATGTCCGTCACTACCGATCGCGCGCCCACGCGCGAAGATTTCGCCGCCCTGCTCGATGAAAGCTACGGCCAGAACGAAGCGTTCGAAGGCTCCGTCATTAAGGGGCGGGTCGTCGCCATCGAAAAGGATGTCGCCGTCATCGACATCGGCCTCAAGACCGAAGGCCGCGTCCCGATCAAGGAATTCACCGGCTACGGGCGCGACCCCGCGCCGCAGGTCGGCGAAGAGGTCGAAGTCTATCTGGAGCGCGTCGAGAATGCGCTCGGCGAAGCCGTCATTTCGCGGGACAAGGCGCGCCGCGAAGAGAGCTGGGTGAAGCTCGAAAAGGCGTTCGAGACCAATGAAAAGGTCGACGGCGTCATCTTCAATCAGGTCAAGGGCGGGTTTACCGTCGATCTCGACGGCGCGGTGGCGTTCCTGCCGCGCTCACAAGTCGACATCCGGCCGATCCGCGACGTCGGCCCGCTGATGAACGTCCCGCAGCCGTTCCACATCCTGAAGATGGATCGCCGCCGCGGCAACATCGTCGTGTCGCGCCGCACCGTGCTCGAAGAGAGCCGCGCCGAGCAGCGCCATGAGATCGTCGCCAATCTCGAAGAGGGACAGGTGATCGACGGCGTCGTGAAGAACATCACCGACTACGGCGCCTTCGTTGATCTCGGCGGCATCGACGGCCTGCTGCATGTCACCGACATCGCCTGGCGGCGGGTCAACCACCCGTCCGAGGTGCTGACCATCGGCCAGACCGTCAAGGTGAAGATCATCAAGATCAATCACGAGACGCACCGCATCTCGCTCGGCATGAAGCAGCTGCTGGAAGACCCGTGGCAGGGCATCGAGGCGAAATATCCGATCGGCGCCAGATTCCATGGCCGCGTGACCAACATCACCGACTATGGCGCCTTCGTCGAACTGGAGCCCGGCATCGAGGGCCTCGTCCATGTCTCGGAAATGAGCTGGACGAAGAAGAACGTCCATCCCGGCAAGATCGTCTCGACGAGCCAGGAAGTCGACGTTCAGGTGCTCGAAGTCGATCCGGTCAAGCGCCGCATTTCGCTCGGCCTCAAGCAGTGCCTGCAGAATCCGTGGGAGGCCTTCGCCGAGAAACATCCGGTCGGCTCAAGCGTCTCCGGCGAAGTCAAGAACAAGACCGAATTCGGCCTGTTCATCGGCCTCGACGGCGATGTGGACGGCATGGTCCATCTCTCCGACCTCGACTGGAACCGTCCGGGCGAGCAGGTGATCGAGGAATATAAGAAGGGCGACGTCATCAACGCCCAGGTTCTCGACGTCGACGTCGAGAAGGAGCGCATTTCGCTCGGCGTGAAGCAGCTCGGCAGCGATCCTTTCGCTTCCGTCGGCGGCGGCGAGGACGGCGGCGAGGTGAAGAAGGGCGCGGTCGTCACCTGCGAAGTGATCGAGGTGAAGGAGTCCGGCATCGACGTGAAGATCTCCGGCACCGATCTCTCCACTTTCATCAAGCGCAGCGAACTCGCGCGCGACCGCGCCGACCAGCGTCCCGAGCGTTTCGCCGTGGGCGAAAAGGTCGACGGCCGCGTCACGCTCTTCGACCGCAAGGCGCGCAAGGTCTCCGTCTCCATCAAGGCGCTGGAAGTCGCCGAGGAGAAGGAGGCGATCGCGCAATATGGCTCGGCCGATTCCGGCGCGTCGCTCGGCGACATCCTCGGCGCGGCGCTGAAAGCCCGCGAAGAGACGCCAAAGAAGGGCAAGAAATCCGAGGAGTAAATTGCCTCGGTCGCCAGATTCGAGCCCGCGTCGAAAGGCGCGGGCTTTTTTTTTGCGCGCTGGCCTTCTCCTTGGAGGGAAGGGCCGCATTGCAAGCCGATGCGGGGCGGCGTGACCGCGCGGCTTCGCGCGTCAATCTTTCATTCACCAAAACTCAATTCATGCCGGGCCGTTAACCGCAATTTCCGAAGCGGCGACGCAAGCTCGGCGCGTGTTCCTTGCGCGGCGCTCCAGGCCGCCGGAGTCGCGTCTCATGAGCGTTGCCGAATTCGACCCGAACGACAGCCCTTATACGCGCCCGCTGCGCGCGAGGCCGGCCGGCGCGCGCGCAGCGGTCGGAATGGGCGTCGGCGCGACGTTCGTACTCCTCGCCGCCCTCGTCATTATTCCCCGCGGACCGGAAACCGCCGAGCAGAGCGGCGCGGCGAAAACCGCGCCGCCCGCCGCCGTCGCGCCGACCCGCAAAATTACCGCCAAAATCTCCATCGAAGCCGTCGAGGCTTCCGCGCTGATGGCGAAGCCCTTCAGCGCATTCGATATCGCCGCGCCCGAATTCAGCCGGGAGAAACGGACGATCGCCGCGCGCGACGGCGAGAACGGCTCTGGCCGCGTCGACACGATTTCAATAGGCCAGTTCGCGGCCGGCGCGCCGTTCATGCGCGTCGACATTCATCAGGATATCGCCGACAAGGAAAAGGCGTCCGATTTCTTTCTCGATATGACGCGACATGCCGCGCAGGCGGGACTGAATGTCGAGAAAATCGGTCAGCCGAGCGAACTCATCGCCAGATTCGGTTCGTTCGAGACGGCCGAAATACGACTGTCCCAACCTGCGTCGGAAAGCGTCGGCGCGAGCGAGCGCAATTGTCTCGCGACACGCTTCATCGATGGCGGACTTGCGCTCGAAATCGCCGGGCTCGCGTGCGGCCAGGCAGGGAAACCGATTGACCGCGTCGCGCTCGGCTGCATGCTCGACCGCATCAGTTATACCGCGAGCCCGGACCGGCCTGATCTGAATGCGTTCTTCATGCAGGCGGCGGCGACCCGCTCCGTGGGTTGCGACAATATCTCGCGCGACGACCTGACCGCGACGATTCCGACCCAAAAGAACGCCGCGCGCCGCTCGCATGCAAAGCCGACGCGTCAGCTGGCGCCGCCCGCGCGCTAGACGCCTCCCGCCGACGAATTCACTCTGATCGCGGATTGCCGGCTGGAAATGGCCGCGCCAGTTCGCTTTTGCGAAACGATCCGCTATTATGATCGCTGGCGTTCAGTCCAAAAGGGGATCGTGATGCGCATAAATTCAGTGCTGGCGGCGGGGCTCGCGTGTCTGGTGGCGTTCGCGGCGGGCGACGCGCTCGCCAAGTCGCGCTCCCGCGTTGCCTCGGACGGCATGTATAACAGCCGGGGCCCGATCGACATTCAGCGCCGCAGTTGGCTCGACCCCGGAACGCAGGCTCCGGTCGGCAGCACCAATCGCTACATGGTCCAGCAGACCTACCTCAATCACGATCCCATCGAGCGCAACCAGCGCAGCTGGTATATGCAGGAAACGCTTCCTCAGCGACCGCCCTACAACGCCGGCATGATCGTTCCTTACGACGAGGGATTTTCGTTCCCTTGGCAGTAAATTCGGCCGGTTTGGAGGGATCGCAGACTTCAGGAGACCTTGACGCGGGGAGCGCTTTCCTTTAGCTCCCCACCAGCCTGACGCGACGCGTTCGCGCCGGGCAAGCACCCGTGGCGTTTGAAACAAACGCCTGTCGGCCGGATCGACGGCAGAGGAGGGCGCGTTCTTCAAACCCCGGCGGCGCCGGGGCGGCGGGAGACGCGGGTCGAGACGACGCCCCAAGCGCATGGCTTCGGGCGATTTTCGTCTTGTCGCTCTCTCGCGCCAAACGCGATCGATGAGAGGACAAGAGTCAAAGTGACCAAACGCGCAGAAGCCAAATACAAGCTTGATCGCCGCCTCGGCCAGAATATCTGGGGCCGGCCGAAGAGCCCGGTGAACCGCCGCGAATATGGCCCGGGACAGCACGGCCAGCGCCGCAAGGGCAAGCTCTCCGACTACGGCACGCAGCTCAAGGCCAAGCAGAAGCTCAAGGGCTATTACGGCAATATTTCGGAAAAGCAGTTCCGCAAATATTACGCCGAAGCGATCCGCATGAAGGGCGATTCCGGCGACAATCTGATCGGCCTGTTGGAGCGGCGCCTCGACGCCGTCGTCTATCGCGCGAAATTCGTCCCGACGGTGTTCGCCGCGCGCCAATTCGTCAATCACGGGCACATTCGCGTCAACGGCAGGCGCGTCAACATTCCGTCATATCAGGTGAAGGTCGGCGACGTGATCGAGGTGAAGGAAGCCTCGAAACAGGCGGTGACCGTTCTTGAAGCGGTGCAGCTCGCCGAGCGCGACGCGCCGGAATATTACGACGTCGACCACTCCAAGATGACCGCGAAACTCATCCGTGTGCCGCATGCGACGGAAGTGCCCTATCCGGTGCAGATGGAGCCGAACCTCGTCATCGAATTCTATTCGCGCTAACGTCGGCGCGCAGGGATTCAGGGAGAACAGCCGCATCGCGCGGCTGTTTTTCGTTCGCAATTCTTGACTGTGGAAGCGCGATCGGAAAGTCTAGAGCGCTTATCGATCACATGGAATCATGTGATCGATAAGGAATCGCTCAAAATCAAAATGTTGGAGCAGGTTCTTATCGAAAAAGTCTGTCAACTTTTTCGGAACCTGCTCTAACCGCAAACGCGCCGTCGCCGCTCGCAAACCATCAATAAAACGATCGGAACGGCAAAACGTCAGGGAGAGGCGCTTGTCCGGGCCATCAAAGAAGCGGCCGCAAAAAAACGAACGCGGCCAGCGTCCGCTCTGGATCGCGATCGGCGGCCTGGCGGTCAGCGTTCTCAGCTACACGATGAAGGATCTGCAGATCGGCGACGTCGTGTTCTGGTTCGGCGTCGTTCTCGCCTTTATCGGCGCGCTCTACTGGTTCATTCAACCCAAGCACGGATTGTAGCGCCGGCTTCCGTTCCAAGTCGAAATTTGATTTGCCACATTTACCGAAGAGATTATGGTCTCTTCCGCGCCGCAACACTTATGGACCGCACATGCCCTTTGCTTATCTGCCCCGTCGTCGTTTTCTTGTCGTCGCCGCTTGCGCGGTCTTCGCCGCCGCGCCGGCTTACGCCGACAAATCGCCCTCGGGCAAGGTTTCGACCGATGAGCTGATGGCGCCGAACGCGCTCCCCGACGTTGTCGAAGGCCAGGCGAACGCGCCGGTGACCATCGTCGAATATGCGTCGATGACCTGCAGCCATTGCGCGGCGTTCCATCACGACGTGTATCCCGAGCTGAAAAAGAAATATGTTGATACGGGCAAGGTGAAATTCATCCTGCGCGAGTTCCCACTCGATCCGCTGGCGACGGCCGCTTTCATGCTGGCGCGCGACCTCGGCGACAAGCGCAACGCGGCTGTCGATCTCCTCTTCTCGCAGCAGAAAAACTGGGCCTTTTCGGATAAGCCGCTCGACGGACTGGCGAATGTGTTGAAACAGACCGGGCTTGGCCAAGAAAAATTCGAAGCGGTGTTGAAGGATCAAACGCTTTACGAAAACGTGAACAAGGTGCGCGATCGCGCAGCCGAGAAATTCGGCGTCAATTCTACGCCGACCTTTTTCGTCAATGGCGACAAATACAGCGGCGAGATCGGCGTCGAGGACTGGGACAAGATCATCGCTTCGAAGACGACGGCGGCGAAGTGACTCGCCTCGCTTAAAAGGCCGTTCTGCGCTCCAGCGCCGCCGCAAGCGTGCCTTCGTCGAGATAATCGAGTTCGCCGCCGACCGGAACGCCATGGGCGAGCCGCGTCACTTTCACCCCTGACGGCGAGAGCGCATCGGCGATGTAATGCGCGGTCGTCTGTCCATCGACCGTTGCGTTGACCGCCAGTACGACTTCGCTGGTCTCCTCTACGCGCACGCGCGCCACGAGGCTCGCGATCGCAAGATCGTCCGGCCCGACGCCGTCGAGCGGCGACAGCACCCCGCCGAGCACATGATAGCGCGCGTTGAGCAGCCCTGCCCGCTCCAGCGCCCAGAGGTCGGCGACCGTCTCGACGACAACCAGGATCGACGCGTCGCGGCGCGCGTCGCGACAGATCGTGCAGGGATCGCTGGTATCGATATTGCCGCAGATCGAGCAGACGAGGATGCGCTCCTGCGCGACGCGCATCGCTTCGGCGAGCGGCGCCAGCAGTTCCTCGCGCTTGCGGATGAGATGAAGGACCGCGCGCCGCGCCGAGCGCGGACCTAGTCCCGGCAGCTTCGCCAGGAGCTGCACGAGCTTTTCGATTTCGGGACCGGCGACGCGTTCGGCCATGGTCTCAGCGCGCGCAACCCTCTCCCATAGGGAGAGGGTCGGTCCGAAGGACCGGGGTGAGGGGCATTTTTTTCCGCAGCGCTACATGCGCTTGCGTCAAGTCGGAAACCCCTCTCCCGGCTGCTTCGCAGCCACCCTCTCCCATAGGGAGAGGGTTACGCGCCCAGATTGAAACTCTTGCGATCACAACAGCCATCTCAAAACGGCAGCTTCAGCCCCGGCGGCAGCGGCAGACCGCCGGTGAGCGCCTTCATCTTCTCCGCCATCGCGTCCTCGGCCTTGCTCCGCGCCTGCATATGCGCGGTGAGGATCAGATCTTCGAGAATTTCCTTCTCGTCCGGGTTCAACAGGCTCGGATCGATGGAGACGCTCTTCATCGAGCCCTTGGCGGTCAGCGCAATTTTCACCAACCCGCCGCCCGCCTCGCCTTCGACGACGGTCTGTTCGAGCTCCAGCTGCGCCTCGGCCATCTTGGCCTGCATCTGCTGCGCCTGTTTCATCAGGCCCATGAAATCCATCATTGCGCTTCTCCGTCGTCTTCCTCGATTGGCGACGCCTCATCATAAAGCGTTTCGGCGGACGATGCGCCTTCGTCCCTGCCCCGCACGGCGACGATCTGCGCGCCCGGAAAACGCGCGAGCACGCTCGCCACCAGCGGATCGGATTCGAGCGAGGAACGGCGCCTGCGCTCCTCCGCTTCGCACTGCTCTTTGAGAGACGGCGCGCCGCCCGCAGCGACGATCGACACCATCCAACGCTCGCCGGTCCACGCCTGAAGCCTCTGCATCAGAGTCGCGGCCAATTCGCGCGCGCCGCCGGGCGCGAGTTCGAATTCGATCAACCCGGCTTCAAATCGCACCAGCCGCACTTCGGATTCGAGCGCGATTTTGAGGCGCATCTCCCGCTTCTGCGCGGCAAGCGCCACGAGCGCGTCGAAGCTCTCGATCACGGTTCGGGCGGCCGGCGCGGCGGAGGGCTGAAAAACTGCGGGACTCGACGCCGCAACCAATCGCGGGCCGCGCGCCGGCGCTGCGCCGGGCCCCGCGCTTCGCGCCGGGGGCGACTGGGATTTGGTCGCCGCCACGTCCTCGCCAGAACCCAGGCGGCGCAGCGCTTCCGCCGGGGTCGGCATGTCGGCGGCGTAAGCGAGCCGCACCAGCACCATGTCGGCGGCCGCCAGCGGTCGCTGCGCGCCGCGCAATTCCTCGACGCCCTTCATCAGTATTTGCCAGGCGCGAGTCAGCGCCGGAACGGAAAGGCGCGCGGCGGCGTCTTCGCCACGGCGTTTCTCCTCGGGCGTCAGCGCCGCCGAATGGGCCGCCTCCGGCGCAAGCTTTAGACGCGTCGCAAGATGGGTGAATTCAGCCAGTTCAAGCAGCACCTGCGCCGGATCGGCGCCGCCATTATACTGATCTTCGAGAATGTCGATCGCCGCGGCGACATCGCCCGCCATCACGCTCTCGAAAAGATCGATGACCCGCGCCTTGTCGGCGACGCCGAGCATCAGACGCAAATCCTGGGCGGCGATCGCGCCGCCCGCGTAATGCGCCGCCCCATAAGCGATCGCCTGATCGAGCAAGGACAACGCGTCGCGCGCCGAGCCTTCGGCCGCGCGGGCGATCATGGCGAGCGCTTCCGGTTCGATGGCGACTCCCTCAGCCTTGCAGACGTTCAGCAAATGCTCGGCGAGCAGGCCGGCGTCGATGCGCCGCAGATCGAAGCGCTGGCAACGCGAGCGCACCGTCACCGGCACCTTGTCGATTTCGGTCGTCGCGAAGATGAACTTCACATGCTCCGGCGGCTCTTCAAGAGTCTTCAACAGACCGTTGAACGCGGCCTTCGAAAGCATGTGCACTTCGTCGATGATGTAAACCTTAGTGCGCGCCATCACCGGGCGATAACGGGCGTTGTCGATGATCTCGCGGATGTCGTCGATGCCCGTGTGCGACGCGGCGTCCATTTCGAGCACGTCGACATGGCGCGAATCGATGATCGCCTGACAGTGAACGCCGATCTCCTCCATATGGATCGTCGGCTGATTGATCGCCGGACGGCCGTCGCGCGCCGGCAGCTCATAGTTGAAGGCGCGCGCGAGAATGCGCGCGGTCGTCGTCTTGCCGACGCCGCGCACGCCGGTGAGCAGATAGGCCTGATGAATCCGGTTGAGATCGAAGGCGTTCTCGAGCGTGCGCACCATCGGCTCCTGACCGATGAGGTCCGCAAATGTGGTCGGCCGGTATTTGCGCGCCAGCACGCGATAGGCCGAGGGCGGCGCCTGATCGGCGCCAAAGAGCGAAGGTCCGTCGTCGGGCGCCGGCGATGGCCTCGGCGGATCGTGCTCGTGGTCCATCAGCATCCATCCGGAGGCGGACGAGCGGCGAGAAGCGCAAGATTACGCCACGCCATTCGCTGCTCGCCGAAAGAGGTGGGAGGCTGAACGAAGACCCGCCCAAGCTCGTTAGGGCTGCTTCCTTCCGGACCTGACCCGGTTGGCGAGTGAAGCGTCCACCGCCAACCTCCCGGCCCTTATGTGGCAGAGGCGCGCGGGGGATGCAAGGCTGGCGTTGCGCCAGACGGAGCGCCTGCGAGGCCCTGAAAAGGCCGCCGCTCCTGCTCCGCCGTTCACCCTCATCGGCGAACGGGGGTGTCGCACCTGCGGCGCGCTTGCTAAAGAGGGCGCGAATTTTTTGGAAAACGAGCGCGTGACCGCCGAAACCGCCCAACGTCAGGCAGCAAGCCTCGCGGCCATCCTCGCGCATTTCGCGGGGCAAGGCTTCGCGCGCTGCGAGCCGCGTCTCCTGCAGCCGGCGGGCGTCTTTCTCGACCGCTCGGGCGAGGATTTCCGCGGCCGTCTCTATCTGACGAGCGACGCCTCCGGCGCGGAATTCTGCTTGCGCCCCGAATATACGATTCCGGTTTGCCTCGATTATCTCGCCTCGGCCCAGGCTGGCAGGCCGGCGGCCTATGCCTATGGCGGCTCGATTTTCCGCGCGCCTGAGCATGGCGCGGCCGGCGACGGGGAATTTCTTCAGGCCGGCATCGAGAGCTTCGGCCGCCAGGACCGCGAAGCCGCTGACGCCGACATTCTTGTCGCCGCGCTTGAAGCCGCCGCCGCCGCAGGCGCGACAAGGCTCAATGTTCACATCGGCGACGCAGGGCTCGTCGCCGCCTTTCTCGAAAGCCTCGACATGCCGCCGATCTGGCGGCGGCGTCTCGCCGCCGGCCATGCCCGCGGCCAGAGGATCGCCGATATTTTCGCCTCGCCAAGACGCAACGGCGGGTCGGAACAGTCGGGGGTCTTGGCGGCGCTGACCAAAGTCGATCCGGCCGACGCGCGCCGTCTTGTCGAGGACTTGCTATCCATCGCCGGCATCGCCGCCGTCGGTGGGCGCAGCGCCGCTGAAATCGCCGAACGTTTTCTCGACCAGGCGACGCTCGCCGACGGCGCCGGGGTGTCGAAAGAAGCGCGCGCGCTGACCGAAGCCTTCTTCGCCATTGAAGGCGCGCCGGAGTCCGCGTCCTCGGCGATGCGGAGGCTGGCCGCCGAGGCGCGACTCGATCTTTCCATCGCGCTCGACGCGTTCGACGCCCGCGCCCGCGCCATCGCCGCGCGCGGCCTCGCCGTCGAAGACATGCGCTTCTCGGCAAGCTTTGCGCGCCATCTCGATTATTACACCGGCTTCGTCTTCGAGGCGCGCCACGGCGGCGACGGCGAAGCGGTGATCGGCGGCGGACGCTACGACCGGCTGTTCAAGACGCTTGGCGCGGCGTGTGACATACCGGCCGTCGGCGCCGCCATCTGGATCGACCGTCTTTCGCCCGGCGCGGGAGAGGCATGATGTCGCCCGAGCAGAAACTCATCATCGCCTCCCCCTCGAAAGGCCGGCTGCAGGAAAACGCCGCCGCCTTCTTCGCGCGCGCCGGCCTGGAGCTGACGCAGGGCCGCGGGGCGCGCGACTATCGCGGCGCCGTCGCCGGAGTCTCGGGCGCGGAAGTCGCCTATCTCTCAGCGGCCGAGATCACGCGGAGGCTCGCCTGCGGCGAAGCCCATCTTGGCGTCACCGGCGAAGATCTGGTGCGCGAAGAAATCGCCGACGCCGAGAAGACGGTGGCGCTTCTCGCGCCGCTTGGCTTTGGCGCCGCCAATGTCATCGTCGCCGTGCCGCAGGCCTGGATCGACGTGCGCTATATGAGCGATCTCGCCGATGTCGCCGACGGATTTCGGGCGCGCCATGGCCGCGGCCTGCGCGTCGCGACGAAATATGTGAACACGACGCGGCGCTTCTTCGCCGCGCATGGCGTATCCGACTATCGCATCGTCGAGAGCTCGGGCGCGACCGAAGGCGCGCCCGCAGCCGGCTCCGCCGATCTCATCGTCGACATCACAACCACCGGCGCGACGCTGGCGGCGAACGCCCTGAAAATCGTCGAGGACGGCGTGATTTTGCGCTCGCAAGCCAATCTCGTCGCCTCGCTGACGGCGCCCTGGAGCGACACGGCGCGCGAAGCGGCGCGCATCATACTTTCGCGCATCGCCGCGGAGGAAGAAGCGCGCACGACGCGCGAGGTGCGGGCCGCCTTGCCTGATCTTGGCGAACACATCCTGCGCGCCGCTGAAACGAATTTCGGCGCCGAACTGCGCGACAAGGACTGCCGCTTCGCGAGTTTCTCCTGTCCGACGACGAAGGTCGCGGCGCTCGCCGACTGGCTGATCGCGCAAGGCGCCACAAGCGTCGCCAGCGCCGGGCTCGACTATGTCTTTCGGGCGGAGAACGCCCTGTGGCGCAAGCTCGCGGCGCGGCTGGGGTGAGCCGAATGTCATTCCCGACGCGCGCAACGCGCGCGATCGGGAATCCAGAGTCACAACATGAGTCGTTGAATTGGCTCTGGATTCCCGGTCAGGCCTTCGGCCTGCCGGGAATGACAAGCCGCGGAGTAACTCACGCTTCCATCAATGCGCCGACATGCGCCGCGACGCTGCGCGCAAGAGCTTCGGGGCGATAGCCGCCTTCGAGCAGCGAGACGACGTGGCCCTTGCAGCGGCGCGCCGCGATCTCCATCACGCGCAGCGTGACGTCCCTGAAATCCTCTGCGACGAGCCGCAAGCCGCCAAGCGGATCGTGCAGATGAGCGTCGAAGCCGGCGCACAGAATGATAATCTCCGGCGAGAAGGCGTCGAGGCGCGGCAGAATGCGCGACGCGAGCGCCTCGCGAAATTGCGCGCCGCCGTCGCCCTTAACGAGCGGCGCGTTGACGATATTGTTGTGTTCGCCCGTCTCGCCGACCGCGCCCGTGCCGGGATAGAGCGGCATCTGATGCGTCGATGCGTAAAGCGCGTTTCGATCGCTCCAGAAAATTTCCTGCACGCCATTGCCGTGATGCACGTCGAAATCGACGATGGCGAGGCGCGAGGCGCCATGCGCCACGCGCGCATGCAGCGCCGCCACGGCGGCGTTGTTGAAGAAGCAAAAACCCATCGGCGTCTCGCGCGTCGCATGATGGCCCGGCGGCCGCATGGCGACGAAGGCGTTCTTGGCGTCGCCGCGCATGACCGCGTCGATCGCCGCGATCGCGCCGCCCGCCGCGCGCAACGCGGCCTCCTGCGTGGCGCCGTTCATGACGACGTCGGGGCCGATGGGCGCATAGCCATCGGAAGGCGCGGATTTGGCAAGCCGCGAAAGGTGCTCCGAACGATGCGCGCGGAGCAGCGCCTCCTGCGGCGCCAAGGGCGCTTCGGCGCGCATGAGGCCGACATAGCGCGCATCGTCCAGCGCATGCAGAACGGCGCGCAGACGCTCCGGCCCTTCGACATGGGCCGGGCCCATGTCATGCGCCAGGGCGGCCGGGTGGGTGACAAGCAGCGTCGACGCCGCAGCGGCGCGCGCGCCGATGCAGGCAAGGCTTGCGCCCGCGCCGACGATCGCCGCTCGGCGCGTGAAGGCGGTGTCGCGTTCCGGCATGTCAGATCCAATCTTCGGGTTCAGAGGCGCAGCATAGGATCGCCTGAGGCGCCTGTCAGCCGTTCGGAGATTGGACAGCAAGAAACGCATTGCGGCGATCGTCAATAAAGGGATGATGCGCGAAAAGGGCCAGACACATGACTGAGGCGCATTCGCTCGATCTTGACGAGACGCGCTGGGCGGCGGTGGTCGCGCGCGATGCGCGCCATGACGGCGCGTTCTTCTATTGCGTCGAAACGACCGGCGTTTATTGCCGCCCGTCCTGCCCGTCCCGGCCGGCGAAGCGGGCCAATGTGCGCTATTGCGCGACGGTCGAAGAAGCCGAGGCTCAGGGCTTTCGCCCCTGCCGCCGCTGCCGGCCCGATGCGCCGTCGCAGCAGGAGCGGGACGCAGAGAAAATCGCCGGCGCCTGCCGAATGATCGAGGCGGCGGAAGCGCCGCCGACGCTGGCGCGGCTTTCGCGCGCCGCAGGGCTCAGCCCGTTTCACTTCCACCGGCTGTTTAAGCGCATCGCCGGCGTCACGCCCAAGGCCTATGCGCAGGCGCATCGGCGCGCGCGCCTCTGCGGCAAGCTCAGGGAAGTTCAGACAGTGACCGAGGCGATCTATGATTCCGGCTATCATTCAAGTGCGCGCTTCTATGCGACGGCGAAGGAGACATTGGGCATGACGCCGACCGCCTATCGCGCCGGGGCGCCCAGCGAAACGATCCGCTTCGCCATCGGCCAATCGTCGCTTGGCGCAGTGCTCGTCGCCACGAGCGCAAAAGGCGTCTGCGCCATTTCGCTCGGCGACGACCCCGAAGAACTGCTGCGCGATCTGCAGGATCGGTTTCCGAAGGCGACGCTGGTCGGCGGCGATGAGTCGTTCGAACGCTACGTCGCCGCGGCGGTGGGGATGGTCGAACTGCCGCAAACGCGGTTCGATCTGCCGCTCGACATGCGCGGCACCGCCTTTCAGCAGCGGGTCTGGGCTGCGCTGCGGGACATTCCGGCGGGAGAGACGGCAAGCTACGCCGAGATCGCGAAACGCATCGGCGCACCGAAGGCGACGCGCGCGGTCGCGGGCGCCTGCGCCGCCAATCCGGTTTCGCTCGCGGTTCCCTGCCATCGCGTCGTGCGCAGCGACGGCGCGCTGTCCGGCTATTACTGGGGCGTCGCGCGCAAGCGCGCATTGCTGGAGCGCGAGCGCAAGTCGTGAACGAACGGCGCACTATCTTCGAAGCGCCGCATATTCTTCATTGATCGCGTCATGCAGCTCTCTCCATAAAGGATTGATGCGCACGTCCGGCCCCCAATTGTAGAGCGCCTTGGCGACCTCCGCGATCGTCTCATTGATCGGTTCGCTGTCCCCTTCCTCCAGTTCCAAGAAGAACAGCTTCGGCGGCGCATCGCTTTTCCAGGCGTCCCAATGTTCGTTCGAATAGTTGGAGACGCCGCGCTGCGCCGCGAGAGCTTCCGGCGCATATTTGGCGAAGCGGCGATGCAGGGGGCCGTCCGCCTCCTCCGCCCGATAAGCATCGCGCACCGCGAAATAGCGCACATGCTGCAATTCATGCGCGAGGCAGCAGCCGAGCCGCGCGTCGCTCATGTTCGGGTCGTAGTAGATTTCAATGCGGCCGTCTGGGAGCGACTGTCCCTCGGAGGTAAAACATTGGCCGAGAAAGTCGAAGGTCTTTGTCCGCGGGCTGAGCGTCACTTTCGCGGCGTCAAAGCCGAACTCCCGGCAGAGCGCCGCGAGCGTTTGCTGCTTCTTCAAAAATTCCGCAAAGGTCTCAACATCGCCAGCCGCCGCCTTTGGCGGATGGGCGCCTTGCTGCGCGCGCCGAGAGAAACCGAGCCAGCGGCGCAGAACAGACAGCGCGCCAATTGTCGGCGGCTCATCTCGCGCTGTTGAACGGCTCTTCATGCGTAATGACCCAATCGAATTCCGGATGCGCCGCGGCGACATGCTCCCACCATCGCCGCCCGTCCGGCAAGCGCGGCGAAAGGTCATTGACCCTGAGCCGGCGGAAAACATCCGGCCGCGCCTTCGCCCCCGTGATGACCGCCTCGACCATGGCGCGCCCGAGGCCGCGCCGCAGAGAATTGATCTGTTCGAAAACGAGCGACGGCGGCTCATAGGCGCCGGCGAGCAGGAGCGCGATTCCGGACGCCTCGGTTCCGTCGGGCGTCGTAATGAGTTTTGGCGAGGTCGACGCTTTGATTTCAACAAAGCTGCGCCCGTATGGTCGCGAATCGACGAACAGGCCGAGCGCCGCAAGATTATCCGAGATGGCCTCGGCGATCGCCCGCATCGCGGGATCGATGGGTTGAGCCGTCCCTCTCGAGAACCGCCAAGCTTTCCAAAACGCCATACGTCCTCCCAAAGGAGCGGTGGAAGCGGGGCGGCCTGCCGTGCCCTTCCCGCCGTTCCGTGCGATAAAGGGCCATGGCGACACCGATTCGCAACGCTTTCGACCCGGGCTTCGGCGTCTATGTCCACTGGCCGTTCTGCCTGTCGAAATGCCCCTATTGCGATTTCAACAGCCACGTCCGGCGCGGCGACGTCGACGAGGACCGCTTCGTCGAGGCCTTCAGCGCGGAGCTTGCGCATCGCGCCGCGCTGACGCCCGGGCGCGAGGTCCGCTCGATTTTCCTTGGCGGCGGCACGCCTTCGCTGATGTCGCCGTCGACGGTCGAAGCGATTCTATCCCAGATTTCGAGCCATTGGAGTCTCGCCAAGGACTGCGAGATCACGCTCGAAGCCAATCCGACCAGCGTCGAGGCCTCGCGCTTCAAGGGCTTCAAGGCGGCGGGCGTCAACCGCGTCTCGCTCGGCGTGCAGGCCCTGAACGACATCGATCTTCGCGCACTCGGGCGACAGCATTCGGTCGCGGAAGCCCTTATGGCGCATGACGTCGCCAATTCGGTCTTCGCGCGCACCTCCTTCGATCTGATCTACGGCCGTTCCGGCCAGACCCCCGCCGCCTGGCGCAAGGAGCTGGAGCTGGCGCTCGCCCGCGCGCCGGAACATGTCTCGCTCTATCAGTTGACCATCGAGCCCGATACGATGTTCGAGCGGATGGTCAATACGGGCAAGATGGCGTTGCCGGCCGCCGACGTTCAGCGCGCGCTCTGGGACGTAACGCAGGAGGTCACCGCCCTCGCCGGCCTGCCCGGTTACGAAGTCTCCAACCATGCGCGGCCCGGCGCCGAATGCCGGCACAATCTGGTCTATTGGCGCTATGGCGAATATGTCGGGGTCGGTCCCGGCGCGCATGGGCGAGTGGTCACGCCGCGCGGACGGCGGGCGCAGGCCGCCGAGCGGCATCCGGAAATGTGGCTCACCTGCGTCGAGACCGAAGGCCACGGCCTCATCGATGATGAATTGCTCTCGTCCGAGCAGGAAGGCGATGAATTCCTGCTGATGGGGCTGCGGCTGCGCGAGGGCGTCGATCCGCAGCGCTATTTCCTGCTGACCGGCAAACGCCTGTCGCAATCGCGGATCAGCGAACTGATCGGCGACGGGCTAGTCGAATTCACCCGCGAGAACAGGCTGCGCGTCAGCTCCGAAGGCTTCCCGGTGCTCGACGCGGTGGTCGCCGACCTCGCGGCGTAGCGGATTCCCTTAAAGAAGGCGCGACCGGCGCCGCTGCGAATAGACGGCGCCGGCCGAGCATTCAGGGCGAACTTAGCGCTTGTACAATTTCCCCAGCGCATCCGCGCCGAGCAGTTCGCTCATCCGCCCCAGGATCAGCAGCACGACGCCGAATGTCGCAAGCGACATCCAGCCGAAAAAGACGAAGCCCCAATGCAGCGGACCGGCAAAGCCTTCGTCCATCGACCAGAATGTATGGCCCCATTCATTGAATCCCACATTCGGGATGGTCATGAAGACGCCGACGACGAGCACCACGAAGGCGAGAGAATAGCCCCTCGCGAAAGTGGGCAGGCGCGTCCTTGCGTAGAAGAACGCGCCTAGCCCGATGATCGCGAAAAGCGGATATGAAATATAAAAGGTGATGATATTACTTGGGGTGAAATCCGTGTCGCGCACGGCGGTCATGTGCCAGACGGCCGTCTGCTCCGAAAAAAAGCTTAAGCCCCAATAGAGGGCGAGCGCGAAAACCAGCAGCCACTGAACCAGATAAATGAGCCGGCGCATTTCAGTCGGGGCGGCGAGATTCGCCAGATCGCGGTCGCGCGTGCGCCACATGTAGCCGACGACGCCGACCGCGCCCAGGCACGACGCCAGAATCGCAAATTGCAACAGGCTCATCCAATAGAGCTGATACTCCGGCGCGAAGGAATCGAGGCCGTCGCTCCAGGCGAAAATCTGTTCGTAAAGGCGCAGGAACGCCACGAAGGCTAACAGCGCGCCAACGCCGATAAGAAGCGGCTTCGTATCCAGGATTCGTTCGGCGCCCGCCGCGGCGGAACTGACTTCAACTTTGGTCGTGCTCATGAGTGTCTCCAAATGTCCGGGCTGTTCGGTGGCGTCTGACGCCCCCTCAACGGCTTGATGCGCGCATATCGGCAGCCGCATTGATGAAAGCGGCCGACTCGGCGGAAGAGCCTGAATGCTTCTCGCGCGCAGCTTTCGTCCGCGCCGCCTTCGAAAGGGCAAGGACGGATTGTCGTCCGCTGGAAAAGCTTCAGCCTTGCTGAGGAGGAGCCCGCGGCGATTGGGGCGCGCCTTTCGGCTCAATGCGCGGCGCAACGCCGGACGTCGCCGGCGGAAGCGAAATCGCTTGCGTTGAAAAAATCAGCGCGATCGAAGCGACCGGCTTTACAGGCGGCGCAGCCAACGCCCCGTCATGCAGGATGCAGCAAAACCCCTGGCAATGACGATTAGGAGGAACGAGCGGCGCCTCGACGTCTTTCGTTCCGTCTTGCGGCGCGCAGACTGCGCCGAAGCTGACGCCTTGTCCAAACACGGCAAGATGTGTGGCCGCGATCGTCGTCTGCGCGAGGAACAGACAGGCGACCAGCGCCGCAAACATGCGCGCGCGCAAACGCATCCGCTGAAAGATTGGAGCCACCGCCGCCTCTCGGTTCCAAAGTCGACGTTATGTTTCGATCGCTTGCGCGGTCAAGCAGGCTGCGAGGGGCCGCCATGCGGCGAAACGACGCTTCGAAAATTGACGCGCGACAATTGCGAAAGCGATGCCCCTGTTTTCGCCTTCGATTAGGGTCTCCGCTCTCGGTCTTCTCTCGATTCGGAAGCAGCAAACTCTTCTTAATCGATGCGCAAGCATGACAAGCGCGAGCCGTGGGCGTTGCTTTGGGGCTCACCATATCAGCCAGACGACCAGGAAAGCTTCCCGACCGCGCTGCTTGGCCTCACCCAACCTGCCCGCGATGGCGCAGAAAATGATCGGCGAGCACGCAGGCCATCATCGCTTCGCCCACAGGAACCGCGCGAATGCCGACGCAAGGGTCGTGACGGCCCTTGGTGACAATCTCCGTTTCATTGCCGAAGCGATCGATGGTGCGGCGGGGCGTGAGAATTGAAGATGTCGGTTTCACCGCGAAGCGCACGACCACCGGCTGGCCGGTCGAAATGCCGCCGAGCACGCCGCCGGCGTTGTTCGACAAGAACGTCGGACGATCCTTTCCGGCGCGCATCTCATCGGCGTTTTCTTCGCCGGTGAGCGCGGCGGCGGCGAAGCCCGCGCCGATCTCGAC
Organism: Alphaproteobacteria bacterium; assembly: GCA_016869555.1. GTDB lineage: Bacteria > Pseudomonadota > Alphaproteobacteria > Rhizobiales > Beijerinckiaceae > Methylocystis. The sequence continues at coordinate 31,983 of VGDY01000004.1, forward strand.
GCCCTTCACGGCGTTGATCGACATCATCGCCGCGGCGAGGTCGGCGTCGAGCTTGCCATAGACCGGCGCGCCCCAGCCGGCCGGAACGCCTTCCGCGACGATTTCGATCACCGCGCCGACGGACGATCCGTCCTTGCGCACGTCGTCGAGATAATCGGCCCATATTTCCGCCGTGCGCGCGTCGGGGCAAAACAGCGGATTGCGATCTATCTCAGCCCAGTCGAAATGCGCGCGGTCGATTTTATGCGGACCGATCTGCACCAGCGCGCCGCGAATCGTCACGCCGGCGATCACCTTGCGCGCAACGGCGCCGGCGGCGACCCGCGCCGCGGTTTCGCGCGCCGAGGAACGCCCGCCGCCGCGATGGTCGCGCACGCCATATTTCGCGTCATAGACATAATCGGCGTGGCCAGGCCGATATTTGTCGGCGATCTCGCCATAATCCTTGGAGCGCTGGTCGGTGTTCTCGATCATCAGCGCGATCGGGGTTCCGGTCGTGACCTGCCGGCCGTCGCCGCCAGTAAAAACGCCAGAGAGGATTTTCACCTCATCCGCTTCCCGTCGCTGCGTGGTGAAACGCGACTGTCCCGGCTTGCGCTTGTCGAGAAAGACCTGGATGTCCTCCGCTTCGAGCGGAATATTCGGCGGACAGCCGTCGACGATCGCGCCGAGCGCCGGCCCGTGGCTCTCGCCGAAGGTCGTGACGCGGAAAAGATGGCCGAAGCTGTTGTGGGACATGGCCGTCTTCTAGGCCCCGCGCCCGAGCCGGTCAAACCGCTGATTCAGCGCGCGCGCGTCATGACGCGGCGCGCGCGCGCCGTTAAGATGGGGCATGACCCTCGCCCATAAGCCCGTCGGCCCCGGCAGCCACGTCTTCCTCGTCGACGGCTCCTCCTTCGTCTTTCGCGCCTATTTCCAGTCGATTCGGCAGGATGCGAAATATAATTATCGCTCCGACCGGCTGCCGACCGGCGCCGTGCGGCTGTTCTGCACGAAACTCCTGCAGTTCGTGCGCGAAGGCGCCGCCGACAGGAAGCCGACGCATCTCGCCATCATCTTCGACAAGAGCGAGCATTCGTTCCGCAAGGAGATTTATCCCGACTACAAGGCGCATCGCGCCGAGCCGCCGGAAGACCTCGTTCCGCAATTCCCGCTGATGCGCGCGGCCGTGCGGGCCTTCGGCCTCACGCCGATCGAACAGGACGTCTACGAGGCCGACGATCTCATCGCGACATACGCCATGCAGGCGCGCGCCAAGGGCGCGGATGTGCTGATCGTTTCGGCCGACAAGGATCTGATGCAACTCGTCGGTCCCGGCGTGACGATGTACGATCCCGCCTCCGGAACGGCCGGCGCGAAAGGCGCGCGCGAGGAACGTCTGATCAGCGAAGCCGAGGTCGTCGACTATTTCGGCGTCACTCCGGACAAGGTGGTCGACGTGCAGGCGCTCGCCGGCGATTCGACCGACAATGTGCCGGGCGCGAAAGGCATCGGCGTCAAGACCGCCGCGCAGCTCATCAACGAATATGGCGATCTCGACACGCTGCTCGCCAGGGCGCCGGAGATCAAGCAGCCGAAGCGCCGCGAGGCCTTGACCGAGCCGGACGCGGTCGCGCGCATCCTCCTCTCCAAGAAGCTCGTGACGCTGGTGTGCGACGCGCCTGTCGTGACGCCCCTCGAAGATTTGGGCCTGCACGATCCGGACGCGAAGACGCTCGTCGCCTTTCTGCAGGCGATGGAATTCACCACGATCACAAGGCGAGTCGCCGAGCTTTACGGCGTCGACATTCATGAGATCTTGCCTGATCCGAATTTCGTCGGCGCCGCCGGCTGGCGCGCGCGCGACGGCGAGGTGCGGGAAGACGCGCCTGTTCCGCCGAAAGCCGCCGAACCGGCGGAGTCCACTTCGAAGCCCGGCGGCGCGAGCATGAAGGAAGGCTTCACGCCCGCAAGCCTCGTCGCTGCGCGCCGCGCCGAGGCGCAGGCGACGAAGATCGACCGCTCCGCTTACGAATGCATGACCTCGCTCGAACGCCTCGATCAATGGATCGCCGATGCGACGGAAGCCGGCATCGTCGCGCTCGACACGGAAACGACCTCGCTCGATCCGATGAGCTGCGAACTCGTCGGGGTCTCGCTTGCCGTCACGCCGGGGCGCGCCTGCTACATTCCGCTCGGGCATCGCGAACACGGCTCGGGCGATCTCTTTGGCGGCGCCGAGCTCCTGCCCGGCCAGATAGCGCTCACTGACGCGATCGCGAAGCTGAAGCCCCTGTTCGAAGATCCGTCGATCCTCAAGATCGCGCATAATATGAAATATGATCTGCTCGTTCTCGCGCGTTACGGAATCGACGTGGCGCCGATCGAAGATACGATGCTGATCTCCTATGCGCTCGACTCGGGACTGAATAATCACGGCCTCGACGAATTGGCGCTCAAGCATCTTCAACATCAAAACATCAAATTCGCCGAGGTCGCTGGCTCGGGACGCAATTTCATCGGCTTCGCCCGCGTCGCGCTCGACAGAGCGACGGAATATGCCGCCGAGGACGCCGACGTGTCGCTGCGGCTGTGGCGCGCGCTGAAGCCGCGACTTTCCGCCGAGCATATGACCAATGTCTATGAGACATTGGAGCGGCCGATGGTGGCGACGCTCGCCCGCATGGAGCGACGCGGCGTCAGCGTCGACCGCGCCATTCTCTCGCGCCTCTCCGGCGAATTCGCGCAGGACATGGCGCGGCTGGAGGCCGAAATCTTCGAACTTGCCGGCGAGAGCTTCAACCTCGGCTCGCCCAAGCAACTGGGCGACATTTTATTCGGCAAAATGGGATTGCCGGGCGCGAAAAAAACCGCGACCGGCGCCTGGTCGACGTCCGCGAGCGTGCTCGAAGACCTCGCCAGCGAAGGCAGTGATTTCGCACGCCGCATTCTCGACTGGCGCCAAGTCTCCAAACTCAGGAGCACTTACGCCGACGCCCTGCCCGGCTATATCAATCCGGAGACCGGCCGCGTGCACACGAGCTATGCGCTCGCCGCGACGACCACGGCGCGGCTCTCTTCGTCCGAGCCGAACCTGCAGAACATTCCCGTGCGCAACGAGGCGGGGCGCAAGATTCGAAAGGCCTTCGTCTCGCCGCCCGGCCGTGTGCTGATTTCGGCGGATTATTCGCAGATCGAATTGCGGCTGCTCGCCCATATCGCCGACATTCCGCAATTGAAGAAAGCCTTCGCCGAAGACCTCGACATTCACGCGATGACGGCGAGCGAAATGTTCAATGTGCCGATCAAAGACATGCCACCCGAAACGCGCCGACGCGCCAAGGCGATCAACTTCGGCATCATCTATGGCATTTCCGCCTTCGGACTCGCCAATCAGCTCGGCATTCCGCGCGAAGAGGCCGGCGCCTATATCAAGCGCTATTTCGAGCGCTTTCCCGGCATTCGCGATTATATGGATTCGACGCGCAAGACCGTGCGCGAGAAGAGCGAAGTCTCGACCATCTTCGGCCGAGTCTATCACTTCCCCGCCATGGCCTCGGCCAACGCCTCTGACCGCGCCTTTTATGAGCGCGCCGCGATCAATGCGCCGATCCAGGGCGCCGCCGCCGACATCATCCGGCGCGCGATGGTCCGCATGGATAGCGCGCTTGCGAACGCCAGGCTTTCGGCGCAGATGCTCCTGCAGGTGCATGACGAGCTTGTCTTTGAAGCGCCGGCAGATGAAGCCGAGGCGACGATCGACTTGGCGCGCCGCGTGATGGAACAGGCGCCGGCGCCGGCCGTCCATCTTTCCGTGCCGCTGAAAGTCGACGCCCGCGCCGCCGCCAATTGGGACGAAGCGCATTGAAGGCGCATGTCGTCGTCTTCTGATGTGGTTGGAGGTCATTCCCGACGCGCGAAGCGCGATCGGGAATCCAGAGCAAAGCGAGCGCTCTTGGATCGGCCCTGGATTCTCGGTCAGGCCTACGGCCTGCCGGGAATGACATTCCCGGCAAGCACATCAATCCCAGTTCCTATCACAGGCCCGGATCGTCCCCGCTCTGCGACTCTTCCGCGGCAAGTCCGAAGTTCAATCGCGACCAGAGCCGCTCGTGCAGATAATAGAGCGCGAAGATCGCGATCATCTCGACGCCAGTAATTTCGGCGGCGAGTTCTATGCTTTGGATGAAGCCGTAAACGATCAGGAAGGTTGAAACGCTCGCCGGAACAAGCCAGGAAAGCGCTTTCACCAGACTGCGCGTCGGCGTCGGCTTGAACGACTCCCGCGCCGGCGGCAGGCCTTCCATCGAAGCGTAGCTGAGTTCGGTCAGCGGCGGCGCCGCGCGGCCGTTCGACGCGGCGACTGCTTTGACCATGCCGACCCCGACCGTTTCATTGGTGACGCGGTCGATGAGAATGAATCCGCCGGTTTCGCGATTTTCGACATAAGGGTCGCAGGCGATCACGGTTTCAAGCGACAGGCGCGCGTCGCCGATTTCGTTGAAAGCGAGCGTCGCGCCCCCTAGCAGCGGTTGCGACTGACCGGTTTCGATATCGATGCGCGTGTCGACGACGGTCACGGCGGCGGGCGCGGTTTTCGTCCCGATCTTCAACAGATAGCTCTTGCCGGCGACAAGCGGCTCGCGCACCAGCCATAGGAGCTTCGCGTCGAGACGATCGCCGATTTTCGCGGGCGAGACCGGCGAACACAAAAGATCGCCGCGCGAAACGTCGATCTCTTCAGCGAGCGTGAGCGTCGCCGACTGACCCGAGACAGCGCTGTCGAGATCGCCGTCGAAGGTGACGATCCTGGCGACGCGCGTATCGCGGCCTGACGGCAGAATGCGCACGATATCGCCGGGCCGGATGTTGCCGCCGCTGATGAAGCCGGAGAATCCGCGGAAGTCGAGATTGGGTCGATTGACCCATTGCACCGGCATGCGGAAGGGCGCGATCCGCGTCGTGTCTTCCACCGCGACGCCTTCGAGATAGGACAGAAGCGGCGGCCCGCCGTGCCAGGGCATGTTTGCGCTGGCGTGGACAAGATTGTCGCCGTCCTTGGCGACAAGCGGCGCGACATAGATCGACGCAAAGTGAAGTGCGTCGGCGAAGGCGTGAAAATCCGCCTCGATCTTGCGAAACACCTCCTCGCTGTAGCCGACAAGGTCCATCTTGTTGACCGCGACCACGACATGGCGCACGCCGAACATCGAGGTGATGACGCTGTGCCGGCGGGTTTGCGGCAGAATGCCCTTGCGCGCGTCGACAAGCAGAATGGCGAGATCGGCGGTCGAAGCGCCGACCGCCATGTTGCGGGTATATTGCTCATGGCCCGGCGTGTCGGCGACGATGAATTTGCGCCGGTCGGTCGCGAAATAGCGATAGGCGACGTCGATGGTGATGCCCTGTTCGCGCTCGGCCGCGAGACCGTCGACGAGCAGCGCGAAATCCAGCGCCTCGCCCTGGGTGCCGTGCTTCTTTGAGTCGCTTTCCAGCGCCGCGATAATGTCGTCAGGCGCAAGATCGGCGTCATAAAGCAGGCGCCCGATCAGAGTCGATTTGCCGTCGTCGACCGAGCCGCAGGTGATGAACCGCAACAGCGGCTTTTCGCCGAGCTGTCGCGCCGGCGCGCGCGACGGCGAAGCGGTGGCGACGGCGCCGTGCATCTTAGAAATACCCTTCCTGCTTCTTTTGCTCCATCGAGCTGGAGCCGTCGTGGTCGATGAGCCGCCCCTGGCGCTCCGAAGAGCGGCTCTCGCGCATTTCCGTAATGATCTCGTCGAGACCAGCGGCGTTGCTTTCTATGGCGCCGGTCAGCGGATAGCAGCCGAGCGTGCGAAATCGCACCATCTTATGTTCGATCGTTTCGCCGGGCGCGAGTTCCATGCGATTGTCGTCGACCATGATGAGCGTGCCGCCGCGGCGCACGACCGGCCGCTCCTTGGCGAAATAGAGCGGAACGACCGGAATGTTCTCGCGCGCGATATAGTCCCAGATATCCGCCTCGGTCCAATTGGACATGGGAAACACGCGCAGGCTTTCGCCTGGCGCTTTACGCGTGTTGTAGAGACGCCAGAATTCCGGCCGCTGATTTTTCGGGTCCCAGCGGTGCTGCGCGGTGCGAAACGACAGCACGCGCTCCTTGGCGCGCGACTTCTCTTCGTCGCGGCGCGCGCCGCCGAAGGCGGCGTCGAACCCGTATTTATCCAGCGCCTGCTTCAGCGCCTCGGTCTTCATGATCTCGGTGTGAAGCTTCGAGCCATGGACGAAAGGGCTGATGTTCATCTCAATCCCTTTGGGATTGATATATTCGATCAGCTCGACGCCAAGCTCCTTCACCCGACGGTCGCGAAAGTCGATCATCTCGCGAAATTTCCATGTCGTATTGACATGGAGCAGCGGAAACGGCGGCTTGGACGGATAAAAGGCCTTCATGGCGACGTGCAGCATCGCCGCCGAATCCTTGCCGATCGAATAGAGCATCACCGGCCGTTCGCATTCGGCGACGGTCTCGCGCATGATATGGATGCTCTCGGCCTCGAGGCGATCGAGATAGCCGAGCGGACGCACGGCGAGCGCGGTCATTGGTTCGCCTCCTGCGGGGCCCCGCGGCGCAACACCCCGTCTTCGCCGATATGAAGGCCGCATTCCTTCTTGCCGTCGTCTTCCCACCACCAGCGGCCGGCGCGCTCGCTCTCGCCCGGCAGCACGGCGCGCGTGCATGGCGCGCAGCCGATCGACAGAAAGCCCCTGGCATGGAGATCGTTGATCGGCACTGAAAACTCCTCGACCGCCGCGACGACCGCGTCACGCGTATAGTCTGCGAGCGGATTGAGCTTGAGCAGCCTGTGCGTTTCGTCAAAGGCGATGACCGGCGCGTCGGCGCGCGCCATCGACTGATCGGCGCGCAGTCCCGTCACCCAGACCGAAACGCCGGCAAGCAGCCGCGACAGCGGCTCCACCTTGCGCACATGGCAGCAGGCCTTGCGCGCTTCGACGGAAGCGTAGAAGCCGTTGATCCCCTGCTCTTCGATCAGCGCTTCAAGCGGCGCGGCTTGCGGATAGACCGCGCGAATGCGCCGCGCATAGCGCGCTTCGGTGCGCTCCCACAGCTCATAGGTTTCTGGAAACAGCCGGCCCGTATCGATCGTCGCGACGTCGATGTCTAAACCCTGTGTGAAGATCGAATGCGCGACGAGCTGATCCTCTATCCCGAAACTCGTGGTGAAAACGATCCGGCCGGGAATGAATTCGCGCAGCAGCAGCAAACGATGGTCGACATCGAGCGGCGCTAACCGCGGCCCCAGCGTTTCAGCGATCGAAGCCTTCATGGTCGCGCCGCCCTCCGCCGCGCCTCGAGAATTGAGCCGCGCCCCGGATAGCCGCGCTGATAGCTCATCGCATAGGCGTTGAGCGCGGCGCGCCACTGTTCTTCACCCTGGCGCTCGGCAAGGTCGTCCGGAATTTCGATCGTGTCGAAGCCGCAGCCGACCGCGTGGGAATATTGATCGGCGACGAGTCGCCCGCTGGCGCGAAGCTCGCCCTTAAATCCCGCGCGCCGCAGCAGGCCCGCCAAAGAGAAGCCGCGGCCGTCGGAAAAGGCGGGGAAGGAGATTGAGACGAGTTGCAGTCGCGGCGCCGACTCGACGAGGGCCAAAACTTCGGTCGTGTTGGGAACGATGACGCCAAGCGCCGACTCCGGCCCAAGGACCTCCAGCGCGTGCGGAAGCCGCGCCAGCGACACGATGACCTTTCCAGCTTTCGGCAGCGCTTCTTCTTCCGCGAGGCGGCGCCAGTCGTCCTCGATGAAGCGGCCGTCAGATATCAGCGCCATCTTCGCCCTCCCGACGCAAGGCGTCTTTGAAGCGCGCATGACCGATGCGCCGCCAGGTGTCGATGAAGGCTTCGCCCTCCTCGCGCTCCGCGAGGTAGAAATCGACGAGATGTTCGATCACGTCGGGCGCCTGCTCGGCGGTGACCCCAGGTCCCAGAATTTCGCCGATCGACGCCGAAAAGGTCGGATCGCCGCCGAGGGTGATCTGATAGGATTCCTGGCCCTTTTTTTCGAGGCCGAGAATGCCGATCGCGCCGACATGATGATGGCCGCAGGCGTTGATGCAGCCGGAGATTTTGATGCCGAGCTTGCCGATGCGCCGCTGCCGAGACATGTCCGCGAAACGTTTCGAGATCGCCTGCGCGATCGGAATCGAGCGCGCGGTGGCGAGCGAGCAGTAATCCATGCCCGGGCATGCGATGATGTCGGAGACGAGCCCGGCGTTCGCCGTCGCCAATCCAGCGGCGTCGAGCATCCGCCACAGCGCAAAGAGATCGTCCTGCTTCACATGCGGCAGGATGATGTTCTGCTCATGGCTGACCCGCAGTTCGCCGAAGCCGAAGCGCTCGCTGGCGTCGGCCAGCACGCGCATCTGGTCGGAGGTGGCGTCGCCGGGGACGCCGCCGATCGGCTTCAAAGAAACGGTGACGATGGCGTAACCGGGGATTTTGTGCGCGCTGACGTTGACGTCGGCGAAATTGGCGAACGCCGGCGTCTCCAGTTTCGCGGCGTGCAGAATTTGAGAGTCGCGCGCCAGCGACTCATAAGGCGGCGGCGCGAAGAAACCGGCGATGCGCTCGAATTCTTCCGGATCATGGACGAAAACCGAGCGGTCCATCGCGGCGAATTCGGCTTCGACCTCTGCGCGGATGTCGTCGATGCCCTTCTCATGGACGAGAATTTTGATGCGCGCCTTATATTTGTTGTCGCGCCGGCCGAAGCGGTTGTAGACGCGCATGATCGCTTCGAGAAAGGCGAGCAGATCATGCCGCGGCACGAAGTCGCCGACGACCTTGCCGACGAAGGGCGAACGGCCGAGACCGCCGCCGGCGACGACCTGATAGCCGATCTCGCCCTTATCGTTTCTGACGATGCGCAGGCCGATGTCATGCACCATGATCGCGGCGCGATCGTGCTCGGCGCCCGTCACCGCGATCTTGAATTTGCGCGGCAGAAACGAAAACTCAGGATGCAGGCTCGACCATTGGCGAAGAAACTCCGCCGTCGGGCGCGGATCTTCGATTTCATCCGGCGCGACGCCGGCGAAATGATCCGCCGTGACATTGCGGATGCAATTGCCGGAGGTCTGGATGGCGTGCATCTCGACGTCGGCGAGCGCTTCGAGAATGTCCGGCGTATCGACGAGTTTGGGCCAATTATACTGCAGGTTCTGGCGCGTCGTGAAATGGCCGTAGCCCTTGTCCCATCTGTCGGCGATGTCGGCGAGCCGGCGCATCTGGCGGGCGGTCAGCGTGCCATAGGGAATGGCGACGCGCAGCATATAGGCGTGAAGCTGGAGATAGAGTCCGTTCATCAGGCGGAACGGGCGGAACTCCTCTTCGGTCAGCGCGCCGGAAAGCCGGCGGCGCACCTGTTCGCGAAACTCGGCGACGCGTTCGCGCACGAAAGCGGCGTCATAGTCATCGTAGCGATAGGTGGTCGTCGGCGCATTGGGTCGGCGCAACGCCTCGGGATCGTGAGCGGTCACGGCGCTCCTCCCGCCGCTTGCTTGCCGAGATCGAGTCGCACGCTCGGTCCCTTCACGCGCATTCTCTCGCGATAATGCATAGGCGTGGGCGCGCCATCCCCGCCGATCTCGACGTCGGCGAGATAAACGTCGACCACGCGATTGGCCGAAATGTCGCGCTTGCCCGAAGCTTCGAGCGCCGCAGCCTCTTCGGCGTTCAGCGCGACTCGGGCGCGGCGATGGTCGCGCTCCCAGCCTGACGCGCCGAGAAACACCACTTCGCCGTCGGTCAGATTCGAGGCGATGAGGATTTGCGGATGCTTGAAGCTGGCCATCACGTTTCCTGCGCCAGCTTCAGTCGAAGCCCGCTCATATCGTCCGACCAGATGATCTGGCAGGACAGGCGCGAATGTTCGTAAAGCATCGGCAATTCATCGAGCTTTTCGATTTCCTCTTCGTTCGGCGGCGGCACGCGCCGCGCCCATTCCGCATCGAGGATGACATGGCATTCCGCGCATGCGAGCGCGCCGCCGCACGTATTGTCCATGCCGACGCCATGGTCGCGCAAAATCTCCATCAGCCGCCAGCCCTCGACCGCCTCCAGTTCATGAACCGCGCCGTGACGGTCCTCCACATGAAGGGTCGGGAGAGTTTGCTTCGGCGACTGGGCGGGTCGTTGCGCCACCATGTTCTCGATGCTGCTCATCTAGTTGACGCGTCGACTGGTCCGCTCGGGGGCGCCGCCGCGGACGTTCGGTATTTCGAACGCATAAAGCTCTAAACCGCTCGAATGTCAATTCACGATCTAATTGTGGAGCTTCATCGAATATAACATATTTCTGCTGTTGTTATGGCCTGTCACAATATGGAGCGCCATAGGCGGTTAGCTGAATCAGGGCTGACACTTGGAAACCATGTTTGCTAAGCTCTTGTCCCTCATGAACAGCGGCGCCAGCGCGAGATCCGATAGGAGCACTCATGGCCAAGAAGCCGGTCAAGATCACCAGGACGACGCCGGCCAAGCGAGGGCCAAGTCAGGCTCGCACGGCCGAGTCTCCGGTCTCCGCCCCGAACGTCGCGGTTCGTCCGGCGGTCATTCTCGTCGGCGCGGACAAGGGCGGCGTCGGCAAGACGACCATCGCCAGAGCGATCCTCGATTTTCTTTCGCTCAACAATATTCATGCGCGCGCCTTCGATACCGAGACGCCGCGCGGAACGCTTCATCGCTTCCACCCCGACGAGACGATGATCGTCGATCTGACCGAACCCGCCGATCAGATGAAAATCATCGATACGCTGAACACGTCGCGGGCCAAAGTCAGCGTCATCGACGTGCGCGCCGGCGGCCTGAGTCCCGCGCTTCTGGCGCTCGACGAGATCGGCTTCTTCGATGCGGTGAAGAGCGGCGAATTCCGCTTCGTCCTGCTGCATGTGATCGGTCCCTCCATCTCGTCGCTGGAGGAGATCGCCCAGATTGCGCCCTATGTCGCGGACGCCAATTATTTCATGGTCAAGAATCACGTCAACGACACGACTTTTTTCGAGTGGGATCCGCAGACCCATGCGAAATATTTTGAGGATGTCGTCACCTCGGGCGAGATCGCCATCCCCAAGCTCAGCGAACTCGCCTATGAGCAGGTCGAGCTGTCCGGCGCGCCATTCTCGACATTCATCGCCAATCAGGATGCGCAGGGCCAGCCGGCCGAACATTCCTTTGTGTTGCGCGGTTACGTCCGGACCTGGCTGGCGCGCGTCGCCGACGAGTTGGAAAGAGTCGGCCTTCTCGAACTCGTCAGCGAAAAGAAACGATAGGGATCGCGGGCGCGCATCATTCGCCGTGAAGGCGGAATTTCGTCGACGTCCGGCGTCGCTTCGATGAGCCCCTGGTCGCGGCCTCGTTAGGGATCGCTTCATGGAATACCGGAAACTCGGACATAGCGACCTCTCGGTTTCCGCGATCTGTCTCGGCTCAATGATGTGGGGAGAGCAGAACAGCGAGGCGGAAGGCCATGCCCAATTGGACTATGCGTTCGACTGCGGCGTCAATTTCATCGATACGGCGGAAATTTATTCGATTCCGCCGCGGCGAGAGACGCAAGGGTCGACCGAACGCATCATCGGAAGCTGGCTCGCCGCGCGCAAGAACCGCAATAAGGCGATCATCGCCACCAAGGTCGCAGGTCGCGGAGACGCCGATTGGCTGCGCCCCGCGCGCGCCGGAACCGTTCTCGACGCCAAGAATATCGATCATGCGATCGAGGGCTCGCTCAAGCGGCTGCAGACCGACTACATCGACCTTTACCAATTGCATTGGCCGGATCGCTCCTTGCCGCTTTGGGGCGCTGGCGGCACGACCTATCGGCGGCCGACTAAGCGGGATGAAATTCCGATCGAAGAGACGCTCGACGCGCTGAGCCGTCTCGTCAAGTCCGGCAAGGTCCGTCACATCGGCCTCTCTAATGAAACGCCCTGGGGCGTGGCGCGTTTCCTGCGCGCCGCCGAACTCGGCCATGGCCCGCGCGTCGTTTCGATTCAAAACGCCTATAATCTTATCAATCGCACCTTCGAGATCGGCCTTGCCGAATTCGCCGAGCGCGAACGCGTCGGACTGCTCGCCTATTCGCCGCTCGCGCAAGGCTATCTTACCGGCAAATATCAGGGCGGCGCGCGGCCGTCCGGCGCGCGCACCACGCTGTTCGGGCGCGCGCAGCGCTATGAGAAGCCGGAAGTCGAACAAGCGATCGCCGCCTATCTGGCGCTGGCGCATGATATCGGCGCCGATCCGGCGCAACTTGCGATCGCTTTCGTCACGTCGCGGCCCTTCGTCACGTCGAATATCATCGGCGCGACGACGATGGCGCAGCTCAAGACAGACCTCGCGTCGATCGACTTCACGATCACGCCGGACATCGAGCGGCGCATCGACGCCATTCACCATCTCTACAGCAACCCTGCGCCATGAGCGGCGTCGTGGTTCTGCGCGAGGAAACGCCCGAAGATCATCCCGCCATACGCGAACTGCTCGCATCGGCGTTCAAGCGGTCGGACGAGTCCGAACTTGTCGATGCGCTGCGCAAGGACGGCGACTTGGTCCTTGGCTGCGTCGCCGCCATCGATGAACGCGTCGTCGGCCACGCCGCCCTCTCCAGGATGAGGGCTCCCTTTCCGGCGCTGGGGCTCGGTCCCGTCGCCGTCGCCGCGGCGTATCGCAGCAAGGGCGTCGCCAGCGCTCTGTTGCGCTGGAGCCTGGCGCGTGCGCGGGACGACCAGTGGCGCGCGATCTTTGTATTGGGCGACGGCGTCTTTTATGGACGTTTCGGATTTCGACCTGAGCTTGCGGCCGGTTTTGGTTCGCCCTACGCGGGACCGCATTTCATGGCGCTGGCGCTCAATGGCGCGCTTCCGGCCGCGGAAGGAACTGTCGACTATGGGCCAAGCTTCGGCCGGCTCAAAAGCGCCTAACGCTCAGGCGTGTCCCGCGTTCGACGAGAGCCGTTGGGGATCGACGCCGATCGAGCGCAAGGCGCGCGCATATTTCGTCTCAAGATCGCGATCGAACAGCAAAGCGGGATCGGAGGGGCAATTCAGCCAGCCGTTGCGCTGAATCTCTTCTTCGAGCTGACCCGCGTCCCAGCCCGCATAGCCGAGCGCGAGCAGCGCCCGGTCCGGTCCGTGTCCCGCCGCGATGGCGCGCAAAATGTCGATCGTCGCGGTCAGCGACACGCCGTCGTCGATCGGCAACGTCGAATTGTCCAAGAAGAAGTCCGGCGTGTGGAGCACGAACCCGCGGTCGGTCTGCACCGGTCCGCCGGAGAGCACCTGGATGTCTTCGGCGCGGCTCGGCAGGCTGATGCGCTCCTGGGGCGCGATCACCTGAAGCTGCACCAGAAGATCGGGGAAATTGCGCACGCGGGCCGGTTGGTTGACCACAATGCCCATCGCGCCGTCCTCGGAATGGGCGCAAAGATAAATTACCGACCGCGCGAAACGCTGATCCAGCATGCTCGGCATCGCGATCAGCAATTGGCCGTCAAGGAAGCGGCGCTCGGCGGGACGACCGCTGCGGCGTTCGCTATCTCGCGCTTCGAAATCTTGCTTCTTGCCTGCTGGCCTCATAGGGTCATGCTACGCTCGCCGCGTCTCAAGAACAAGCGGCGCAGCCGACGTAACCGACTGCCTTGACTGGACGTAACTGACTGCCTTGACTGAAAGACGGGCCGCCGCAATCCCATGACGCGCTCCAAATTTATGTTACTCGCGCCACTCGCCGCGCTGCTCGCCCAGGGCGTGTTTACGGAGTCGCTCGCCAAGAACGCGAGTTTCGCTTCCGCGGCCGTCAAGAGCGCGGCGTCCAGCGCCCGGCTGCTATCGGCCGGCCCGCCAGAGGGCGGCGCTTATCGCGCCGCCGTCGAGATCGCGCTCGATCCCGCGACGATCACCTATTGGCGTCAACCGGGCGAGGCCGGCTCGGCGCCGGCGTTCGACTTTTCGAAGTCCGTCAATGTCGCCGGGGTCGAACCGTCATTTCCGGCGCCCAAACACATCGACGAGGCGGGGACCATCGTCGCCGGCTATGATTCGCGCGTCGTCCTGCCATTGAAGGTGACGCCGCGCGATCAGAATGCGCCAGTGACGCTCAATCTCGTGCTGGATTACGCGTCCTGCGGCAAAATCTGCCTGCCGGCGCGCGCCGATTTGTCTCTGGAGTTGCCGCGCGAGGGCGCCTCGCCGCATGCGGCGGCGATCGCTGACGCGGAACGGCTGGTGCCGAAAAAGCTCACCGCGGACGAAGCGAAAAAGCGCTTTGCGCTCTCGCGCAACGCCGCCGATGGATCGTGGCGGCTTCGCTATCTTGGACCCGGCAAGGCGAAGGACGTCTTCGCGGAAGCGAAGGAGCCGTTCTTCATTGAAAGCAGCCACGCCGGAGAGGATTTCGAGCTTAAGCTCTTTTCGGGAGCCGCTCCGGCCAAGGCCGCCGACGCGACGCTGACGATCGTCACCGACAACGGCGCCTTCGAGGCTCCGGCGCGACTTGAGTGAACGCGCGCCGCGCGCCTCGCCCTACTCCACTTTCGCGTCGATCGGCGCTGCAGGCTCGTGATCGAGCTTCGGCGTGCGCTTGAACGTCGATTTGCGTCCACGCAAGGTCTGCAGGATTTTCGCGCCATTGGCGAAAGCGAGATAGATCATCAGCGGCGGAATCGACGCGACCGTCTTCAGATAATCGACGATGGTCCCGCGTCTAAGCGCGAGATAGGGTGGCAGCGTGATGCCAAGCGCCACCAGCGCCGTCATGATTCCGATGATCTCCAACACGTCTGCATAGGGCGCGAGAGAGCCATGCAAAAGCCCGCCAATGACAAAGGCGATGAATCCGATGGCGGCCGTGGGAAAGAAAATCTGATGGGCGATCAGCGAGATCGCCATCACGCGGCGCGTCAGGCTCCAAGGCGAACGCCAGATCGGCAGAACGGTTTTCTGCGCAACCTGCACGAAGCCGTTCGACCAACGCCTTTGCTGACGGCGGAAGTCGCGGATTCCTTCCGGCACCTGGCCGGGAATTGGCGGCTCGGACACAAACAGCCCATGCCATCCATTGAGCGCCGCGCGCACCGTGAGATCGAGGTCCTCGCACAGCGAATAGTCCGACCAGCCGCCGGCGTCGTCGATCGTTGCGCGCCGCCATATGCCGCCGGTGCCATTAAACTGGAAGAGCCAGCCGGCATGCGCGCGCGAGCGTTGCTCGACGAGATAATGTCCGTCCTGCACGAGACCCTGCGCGCGCGTCAGCCAGTTCTTTTCGAAATTCTGGAACTCGCAGCGCGACTGTACGAAGCCGACGCGATCGTCGGTCAGGAACAGCGGCACCGTTCGCCTGAGCCAATTGGGCGGCGGGCGGAAGTCGGCGTCGAGCATCGCCACGAAAGGTTCGTCGGTTATCGTGAGGCCGTGCGCGCAGGCGCCGGCCTTGAATCCCGAGCGGTCGGCGCGCCGCACATGGTCGATCACGGCGCCGCCGGCGCGAAGCTCCGCCGCCACCGCATCGGCGCGCGCGCTCGTCTCGTCGGTAGAATCATCAAGAAGCTGAATGCGCAGCTTTTCCTTGGGCCAGTCCAGAAGCGCGACGCAGCGCAACGATTGCTCGGTGACGAGCGGCTCGTTGAATACGGGGATTTGCAGCAACACCCTCGGCAAATCGCTGTCAGGCGTCGCGGGCGCTTCCGAATCGCGCACGCGCCGCAACTGGTCGTAAAGGAAGCGGCCGATAACGATGAGATAGCCGATCCCGATCGCCGCCAATATCGAAGCGCAGACAATCACGACCGCGTCGACAAGGAATTGAAAAAGCCCCAGCACCAAACGGCCTATCCTTCTTCATGCGGAACCGGCGCAGGCCTCGCCCCCGCGCGCGCGTTCACGCTGTTCGTCGCCCAGACCACGCGGTCGGTGAGCCAGGCGTTCAACCAGACCGCCAGCATTGTCGCCTCGCGAACCACGAACACCGCCGGGGCGACCCAGGATAACTGCCATCCTTTTGCCATATAAAGCAATGTCTCGACCACAAACCACAGGAAAAGCGTCGCGAACGCCGCAACGGCGGGGTCGAAGCCGACGAGCGGCGCCGCCAGCGCCGAAGCGATAACCGCTGGAAGCGCTTGGCATATTGGCTCGGCCAAGAAGGAAATGATTTCGTCGTTGCGGCGAATGACCATCCAACGCAATTGCCGGTGATAGACGTCCGCAAATTTGCGAGCGCCAAGCTCCTGCCGGACGGGTCTATGGGAGAAAACCGGCCGCTTGCCGATCCGTCGCATCGCCTTGGCCAAGGCGTTGTCTTCGCCGACCGTGTGCGAGATCGCGTCGAAGCCCCCCGCGCGCATAAAGTCGGAGCGCCTGAACAGCATGATTTTTCCGACGCCATGTCCCTGGCCCAACGCCGAGGCGAGAAACAATATGCGGGCATGCGGTCCGTTGATGATCGCGGCTTCGACATGGGCGGCGAAATTTTCGAGCCGCGCGCAATAGGGAATGGCGCAGACCAGCCCGACGTCAGCCGTCAGATGCCGGATATGCTGCGCCAGCGCATCCGGCTCGAGCAGCACATTCGCGTCCTTCATAAAAATGACGTCATGCGTCGCCTGCATGAAAGGCGCGTAAAGATTATCCACCTTGGGACTTACGGCGAATTTCGCCGTCGAAAGAAGAACGCGCGAAGGAACGTTTGGATGACGCGCGAGAATGTCGCGCATGCGCCGGACCGCAGGCGCATCGAGATCGGTCGCCGACACCGTCACATCGAAGTCGCGATAGCGCTGCGTCAGCGCGGACTCCTGCGTGCGGTCGAACGTCTCTTCGAGCAATTTTACCGGAAGAACCACTGAGACCGGCGGCTGGTCTTGCCGGGTCGCGCGGCGGGCGACGATCCAGGGTTGGACGAGCGTCCCTGCCACGGAGACGAAAAGCAGTCCTACCGCGATGATCCAGTAGACGCCCGCGACCCAGGAGAGAAGAGTCAGGAGCGTCACGAAAGCTCTCGTTCCGGCGTTTCCGGCACGTCCACATGGAAACGCCGCATGACTCCGTCGACGACAGCAGGCGGCAACAGCGCGAAGAACCGCATCGCCGCATAGATGAACAGCGGAAAGGCGATCACGGGCCGGCGTCGCTCCAGCCCGCGCTTGATTATCAGGGCGGCGCGCTGGTCAGATACGGCGCCGGGCTGCCACGCCTTAAGCGCTGCAGTCATTGGAGTCTTGACGAAGCCCGGCACGATCAGACTCACGGAAACGCCGTGCGGCGCCAGCGCCCCGCGCAGCGAATCCGCCCACATATGCGTAGCGGCCTTCGCGGCGCAATATGCCGGCGAATAGGGAAGGCTGCGCACCCCGGCCATCGAGCCGACGATGGCGATCCTGCCGCTCTTGCGCGCGCACATCGGCGCGATGGCGGGCTCGACGGTGTTGAAGACCCCGGCGACATTGATCGCGAACATGGCGCGCACCGCTTCGGGCGTTTCGACAATCTGGCCGGGCGACAACCCGGTCGAAACGCCGGCGTTGGCGACGAGAATGTCGAGGGGGCGTTTCTCCTGCGCGGCTTCAATGATGCGCGCCATCGCTTCGCGATCCCGCACGTCCGCGACGTAAGTCTCTGCCTCTTCCGCCCCGGCCGCGAGACAAGCGTTTGCAGCCGCTCCAAGCCGCTCCGCGTCACGCCCGAGCAAGACAAGGCTCGCGCCTTCGCGCGCATAAGCGAGCGCCAAGGCGCGCCCGATGCCGCTCGACGCCCCCGTGATGAGGACGCGCGCGGTATTTCCGCCTTGTGGGGCGAGGTCGGCCGTTGAAGGCGACCCCGCGGGCATGTCGTCCTTGATACCCATGCTTTACCTCGCCTCGGACGGCTTCGCCGACCGACCCTCTCCCTCTACGAGAGGACGAAAACGCAGAGTCGCCTCGCCGATTATGCCGGGCGCCCGCGCCGCGCCATAGGCGATGAGGCGGACGAAAATCTCATTCTCGGTCGCGCGCAACACGCGTCCCGACAGCTTGACGGTCTCCCCGCGCAGGATCGGTTGCACGAATTTTCCGGCAAGCGAAGAAATGACGAGGTCGCCGCGCCATGCTCTCAGCATCGGCTCGAAAGCGGCGAGGAGCTTCATGCCATGCACCGGCGGCGCGGCGAGTCCGATCGCCGCCGCCACCGCATCGTCGAGATGCAAAGGATTGGCGTCGCCCGAAACCTCGGCGTAGCGCGCCAGCGACGGCGCGTCGAAGGGACCGATGATCCTTTCGGGCAGCGTGTCGCCGACCTTGATGTCGCCGCTCATGACGCGCTCCCGAATCCGGCGCGCGGCGCCAGCCGCAGCAGCGTTTCGATTCGCGCGCAGCTTTCGCCGCCGGGCGTCGCGACGGTCGCCGCCATGAGCAGTCGCGGCGGGGTTTCCTCGCGGCTCATGGTGACGCGCAAATCATAGCTCTCTCCGGCGACGAGCGGCAGGTCATAGGAGAAGCTCTGCGACTCATGCACGGGCACGACGTCGAGTTCGGCGCAAAGGTCGCGCACCACTGAAAAAAGCGAGGGCTCGGCAAGCCAGACGGCGGGATAGGCGAGCGGCACGCTCGCCTCGTCGCCGCCCGTTTCCCGCGCATAGGCCGCGACGCGCGCAGGATCGACGCGCAGGCGGAAAGGCCCGAGGGCGAGCGGCGGCTCAAGGAGCATGACGAACGATCAGCACGGCGTTGATCCCTCCAAAAGCGAAAGAGTTCGACATTGCCGCATCGATTTTGTGCTGGCGCGCGGCGTTGGGAACAACGTCGAGCGGGCATTTGGGATCGCGTTCCAGGAAGTTGATCGTCGGCGGCGCGATTTGTTCGCGAAGCGCCTTAATGGTGATGACGAGTTCCAGGCCGCCGCTCGCACCGAGCGCGTGACCGTGAATCGGCTTCGTCGACGACACCGGAACCGCGCGCCCATAGTCGCCAAAGACGCGCAAAATCGCCTCGGCTTCGGTGATGTCATTGGCGTGCGTCGCGGTGCCATGCGCGTTCACATAGTGAATCTGCTGCGGCTCCATTTCCGCATCTTCAAGCGCCAGAGCGATCGAACTCGACGCGCCTTGGAGATCGGGACGGACCGGGTCCTTGGCGTCGCTCGTGGTGCCGTAGCCGGCGAGTTCGCACAAGGGTTCGTGCCCCCGCGCCCGCGCCGATTCCGCCGTTTCGAGGATAAAGACCGCCGCGCCCTCGCCAAGCGACATGCCGTTGCGGCCCTTCGAGAAAGGACGACATAGATTCGGCGACAAGACGCGAAGGCCCTCCCACGCCCGGATCGTTGCATTGATGACGCAGGCTTCAGCGCCGCCGACGATCGCCTTGTCGACGAGGCCTTGTCGGATCATCTGCATGCCGAGACCGATCGACTGCGTCGCCGACGAGCAGGCGCTGCCGATCGCAAACGTCGGGCCGAGGCAGGAATAGCGCATGCCGATCGTCGCGGGCGCGGCGCTCGGGATGAGCTTCGGGACGCTCAACATCTCGGGCCTCGTCCCCTCGACATAATAGCGGTAGATGCCGTCTTCGATCGTCGTCATTCCGCCGATGCCTGACCCGATAATGACGGCCGTTCGGGGCCCGGCAATGTCTTTCCGCTTGAACCCCGCCTGCGCCATCGCTTCGTCGGCGGCGACGATGCAAAACTGCGTGAAGGGATCACAGAAGGGGAGCACATTGGCTTCGATGTGTTCGGCCGGATCGAAGCCGGGCACCTGCGCCGCGATCTTGATGCGGCCGTCGTAGGGGCGTTCGGTTTTGAGCGGCCGAATCTGGCCGACGCCGTCGCGCGCCGCTTCCCAGAGCTTTTGCGCGCCGACGCCCGAGGCGCAGACCGCGCCCATGCCGGAAATGACGACGCGTCGCCCCTGGGGGCGCGCCGGCGAGAACGCCATTTACTGCTTCTCGCGCTCTTTCTGAATATGGTCCGCGATCGCTTCGATCAAACTCTTCACGTCCTTGGCTTCCTGCAGCGATCCGTCCATCGGGATGTAGACGTTGAACTTCTCTTCGAGCGCCGTGAGAATCATGACGATGTCCACGGATTTGAGGTCGAGACTCTCGATCGACGTGTCGGGAGTGATCTTGCTTCGGTCGACCATGCCTTCCGACGCGATCACCTCTACGATCTCGTCGACGAGCTGGCTCTTATCCTGCGCATTGTCTGTCACGAGTCCCCTCCGTTTCACGGTTTTGCGCCACCACGCGACAGCGCACGCGGCGCTCTGTCGCGGCGACGCCGATCCGACGCCTCTCATCGGGCCGCACGGCCGGACCGCCCGCCTAGACTCCCGGCTCTTCCGCCCCGCCCTCCCGCGCCGCTCGCCCGCCCGAAGCGCGATCGGCACTGGTTAAGGCGTTTGGCCCGGAAAATAAAGCCCGCTCCGCAACCAGCGGATTTGCAGTGGCCCGGCGGACGGGTTCATGCGAAAAGGCCGCGCGAAACAATGGAGGGCGACAGCGAACATGACGGGACAGGAGACGGCGCTGGCGGGTGCTTTTCCACAGGCTACGGAAGCCCAATGGCGCATTCTCGTCGATCGCGCGCTCAAAGGCGCGTCCTTCGAAACGCTCGTCTCCAAGACCTATGACGGTCTTTCCGTCGCGCCGCTCTATGCCCACGCCGCAGCTTCGCCCGTCCCGGCCCTGCGCAAGAACCCCGGCCGCTGGGCCATTCTCGCGCGCGTCGACGCGGCTGACGCCGACGCCGCCAACCGCCTCGCGTTGCAGGACCTCGATGGCGGCGCCGACGGGCTGCACCTTGTCTTCGCCGGTTCGATCGGCGCCTATGGCGGGGGTCTGGTCGGCGACGACGCTGACACGATCGCCCATCTGCTCGCCAATATTCGCCTCGACTACGGCATTCCGGTCACGCTCGACTATTCGCCGCGCGCGCCAGGGGCCGCCGAGGCGCTCATGCGGTTCATCGACCGCCAGCATATCGAACCCTCGATCACCCGGGTGTCGATGGGTTTCGATCCGCTCGGGGCGCAGGCGCGGCACGGATTCGCCGCGCAGCCCTGGCCGCAGGCCGCCAAAAGCTTTGCGCGAGACGTGAAGGCCGCCGCCGATGCGGGCTTCATCTACGCCACGGCGGTCGCCGACGCGCGGGTCGTGCATGCGGCCGGGGGGACCGAGTCGCAGGAGCTTGCCTTCGCGCTTGCCTCGGCGCTCGCCTATCTACGGGCGCTGGCGGAGTCCGGCGTCGACCTCGACGCCGCGCGCGGCCTGATCGCCTTCCGTTTCAGCGCCGACGCCGACGAATTGCTTGGCGTCGCCAAGTTTCGGGCGGCCCGGCGCCTCTGGGCGCGGGTCGAAGAGGCCTGCGGCCTCTCTCCGAAGCCGGCGCTGGTTTTTGCCGAGACGGCCTGGCGGATGATGTCGCGTCGCGACCCTTGGAACAATATTCTGCGCGGGACGCTCGCCGCCTTCTCGGCGGCGGTCGGCGGCGCCGACGCCGTCTCCGTGCTGCCCTTCACGCAGGCGTTGGGCGCTCCCGACGAATTCGCCCGACGGCTGGCCCGCGACACTCAGCTTGTTTTACAGGACGAGGCCCATATCGACGCTGTCGACGATCCGACCAATGGCGCCGGCGGCTTCGAGGCGCTGACCGACGCGCTGTGCCAGCGGGCGTGGACGCTGTTTCAAGAGATCGAAGCCGAAGGCGGGCTCCCCCGGTCGCTGGAGACGGGAGCCTTCCAGGCGCGCGTCGCCGAGGCCGCGAAACTGCGGGCGAAGAATATGGCCCGCGCCAAGGACAAGCTGATCGGCGCGAACCAATTCCCCGACATTCACGAAGGCGCGCTTGAGGTTCTCGCGCCCTATGACGCCTCGTCCGAGAGCGTCGAGCCGCCGGCGCGCGCGCTAAAGAGCCCTGCGCTCGCGCCGCATCGGCTCGCCGAACCGTTTGAGCGGCTGCGCGAGGAGTCAGACGCCCATCTGGCGGCGTCGGGCCATCGACCCAAGGTTTTCCTGGCGAATCTCGGCTCGGTCTCCGCCTTCACGGCGCGGGCGAATTTCGCCAAGAATTTTTTCGAGGCCGGCGGCGTCGAGGCCGTTTTTGGCCCGGAAACCGAATCGACGACTGAAATCGTCGACGCTTACCGGGAGTCTGGCGCCAAACTCGCTTGCATCTGCTCATCCGACAGGGTCTATGGAGACGCCGCGGAGACGGCGGCGCTGGCGCTCAGGAGCGCGGGCGCAGGGCTTTACCTCGCCGGCCGGCCGGGGGAACTTGAGGAACGTCTGCGCCATGCCGGCGTGACGGCGTTCATCTATGCAGGCTGCGACATGTATGGCGCGCTGCGAGGCGCGCTTTCGGAGGCCAAATGAGGATTCTAACGTTGGCGCTTGCCGCCTGCGTCGCGGCTGGGGGGGCTTACGCCAAACAACCGCACGGCCAAAAGGCCAAGCCGGAGAACGAACAGACGCTGTCGGGCCCGGTCAGCGATACGAACGGCCGATGGAGCATCGAAGCCGCGACGACGGTCGGCGAGTGTCAGCTCCTCATCCCGCCGTCCGTCGACATCATCGACAATAAGATCGCCGCGCCGTCCGGCGCCGCTTGGGGTTATGTCGACGAAGGAGGGACGATCGTCGCGAGATTCACCGGCCAGGGCGAGCGCGTCGCGCGTTTTCATGGAACGCTGCGCAATGGCAAGGGCGCCGGCGCATGGTCGTCGTCGACCGACCTATGCGGCGGCACCTGGCGCGCAACGCGTAGCGCCGCCGCAGGGCAATAGGCGCCGCCGCTACCGCCGCGGGCGCTCCTCGAAATAGCTGTCGTCGTCGCCCGGAAACGCGCCGTCGGCTGGCATCGGCCGCGCCGCCTGCACGACCGTCGGCGCGGCCGTATCGGCGCCTGCGGCGCGCAGACCGAGCCCGTCGCGCTGATAAATGTCGTCGCGGAACTGGGTGACCCCGTCCGGCGTCGCCCAGGCCGTGACATAGACCCAATAGACCGGCACGGCCGGCGTGATCTTCACGTCGATGCGCTCGCCCGAGGCGATGACCTGGTCGATATGGTCGCGGTCCCAGCCCGGCGTCTCCTTCAACAGCCAGGCGACATAGTCCCGCACGTTTTGAAGCCGGATGCAGCCCGACGAGACGAAGCGGAAATCGTCTCCGAACACGCCCTTGGCGGGCGTGTCGTGCATATAGACCCCATAGGGGTTGGCGATGTCGATGCGCACCACGCCGAGCGAGTTGAAGTCGCCGCCGATGTCCTGACGGAAGCGGAAATTCATCGCGTCGAGCGAGCGCCAGTTGATCTGCTCGGGCTGCAGCTCCTGATTGTCCTTGTTATAGACGCGGATGTGATTGGCGTTGAGGTAGTTAGGGTCGGCCTGCATCTTGGGGATGAGATCCTTGCGGATCACCGAGGCCGGCACCGTCCAGAACGGATTGAAATTGACCTGGATGGCCTTGGTCTGCATCACCGGCGACTGGCGGTCGATCTTGCCGACGCCCGCGACATGGTGGGTGACGACCTCGCCGTTCTCCACGGTCTCCACCGTGGCGGCGGGAATATTGGCGGTGACGTAGCGGGCGCCAAGGTCGCGGGAGAAGCTGCGCAGTCGCACAAGATTGGTCTCGAGCTGCTGCAGCCGGGTCTCGGCCGGCACATTCATCGCTTGAATCGTCTGCTGATTGACGATTCCGGTGGCGGTGATGCCGTGACGGGCCTGAAAGCGGCGCACCGCCGCCTCGACATAGGAATCGAACACCGGGCTCGCGCCCGTTTCGGGCCCGATGTCGCCGGAGGCGATCAGCCGACGCCGCAACGCCGAAACGGCCGGTCCGTTCGAGCCGAGGCGCAATTGCTGGCCCGACGGCACCGGGGGCCAGCCGCCGTTGGCGATGATTTCGCGAAAGCGCTCGATCGCGGCTTCGGTGGCGGCGACCGTCTGCGTCGAAAGTATCGGGGTCGTCGAGCGGGACACCGTGAGCCGGGCGTCGGCGTCATAACGCTGCGCCCATTCGGCCTGTCCGTCCTGTTCCAGGGCGGCGCAGGCCGGCGCAAGCGCCGCTGCGCCGACGACAAGCGCGGCGCCGCGGACAAACTGCAAAAATGCGGATTCTCGCACAGATCGCTCCAATCGCATCGCCGGGAAGCCCCAGCGGTCAAGCCGAAAGACGGCGCGTCTAAAGAACCGCGCCGACCGTTTTGATCGAGTTGTGCATCTTCGGCCTTAACAAGGACCGAATAGTCCGGCGATTTTGTGGCCTGCGCGGCGCGGACAGGGCGTCGGGCTCAGCCCACCCGGACCCATCCGCTCATGCCCAGGCGCTCCTGGGGCAGGAAGCGGGACTTATACTCCATCTTGCGCGAACCTTCGACCCAATAGCCAAGATAGACATGCGGCAGGCCGAAGCCGCGACCGCGCTCGGCATGATCGAGAATCATGAACGCGCCCAGCGAGCGATGCTCCAGTTCAGGCTCGTAGAAGGAATAGACCATCGACAGCCCATCCGAGAGCCGGTCGGTCAGGCAGCAGGCGACGAGCGGGCCAATCTCGCCATTCGCGCGCGCGAGGCGATATTCGATGAGCCTGGTGTCGACATGGCTGTCTTCGATCATCATCTGATAATCGACCATGCTCATGTCGGCCATGCCCCCGTCGGAATGGCGCGCGCCGACATAGCGTCGAAACAGAGCGTATTGCTCCTGCGTCGCGCGCGCCGGACGGGTTTCGGCGACAAGATCGGCGTTCCGCCTGCGGATGCGCCGCATACCGCGGGAGGGCGTGAACTCTTCGAGCTTCACTCGCACCGAAACGCAGGCTCGGCACTGCTCGCATGCCGGGCGATAGGCGATGGTCTGCGAGCGGCGAAAGCCGGATTGGGTGAGCGTGTCATTGAGCGCCGGCGCCCGAAGGCCGATCAGATGCGTGAAGACCTTCCGCTCCTCGCGGCCCGGCAAATAGGGGCACGGCGCAGGAGAGGTCAGGTAGAATTGTGGCGCGTCGCGCGGCTCTTTCGTCACGCTCTGTGATCCCGGATACGAAATTAATCTAGAGCGCCCGAGCGGCGCACGCCAAGATCAGATTTGCAGAGACAAAATTGCAGATTTTAAGACGAGCGCCGCAAAACGATCACATCGGCGAGAATGTCGTGCAGGCAGCGCTTGTCGCTCGTAAACAGCGACACGAGCAGCAGCGGCGGGAACAGCCAGGTGACGTAAAATAGCACAGCGTGAACGGCTGCCTGCAGAAACGGCGCCGGATTTCCCTCCATGGTCCACATCTCCAGGTCCATGAACGCCATTCCGGGCGTCGCCATTCTCGGACCTGAGACCGTCAGGCCATTGTAAAAAAAGGCGACGATCGGAAATAGCGGCGGCAGGATGAAGGCCGACAGTCCGGCGCTCAGTATAAGGAGCGCGACGAACAGCGCCGCCGAAATGCCGGAAACGAGGATCAAGTCCAGCATGACCGCCATGATGCGGCGGCTGCGCACGCCTTCGAGCGCCTGCGGCGGAATATAGGGCGCGGCGCGCGCGCCGGACCGGTTCATCGGCGGCTCGCTGCTGGAAAAAGGTTCGCGCTCGGTCATCGACTTGCGGCCTTTCAGTTGTCCCGCCAAAGATCGGCGGTCGGGAAAGCGGTTTCAAGTGCGCCGCGCAGGTTGCGGAATTCGGGGATTAGTCTCTGCTGCGCCTTGACGAGCGCGTCCGGTTTGTCGCAAGGCTCCGGCCAGCCGGCGCGCATCCTCGCCCGTCCGGAAGCAGCCTCGGGACATGCACATGGTCAGCAACGCCGTCGACGGCGGACATTTGCGCGCCTTTATCGAGCGAGTCGAGAAGCTCGAAGAGGAGAAGCGCGCCATCGCCGACGACATCAAGGACGTCTACGCGGAAGCGAAGGGAACGGGCTTCGACCCCAAGGTGATGCGCAAGATCGTGTCGCTGCGCCGACAAGATAAGCACAAGCGCCAAGAGGAGGAGGAAATCCTCGACCTTTATCTTTCCGCGCTGGGCATGGAATAAGCCTGATCCGGACGCCGGAAGGTTCGGACGTTGGGCGGCGGACCTTCGGCGGGGCGAAGTCGAGGCGCAAAATGGATTTTGGCGCCCAGGATGACATCGTGCGCTTTCTCGCCTCGCTGGACGGCGGCGCGGAACGGATCGCCACGACTCACATTTCCATCGTCGCTCTGTGCCGGACGCGCGCCTATAAGCTGAAAAAGGCGGTGCGCTTTTCCTATCTCGATTTCTCGACGCCGGGCCGCCGATTGGAAATGTGCGAACGCGAGGCGGCGCTCAACATGCGCTTCGCGCCCGAACTTTATCTCGGCGCGCATCGCGTGACCCGCGAGGCGGACGGCTCGATGGCGCTCGATGGCGCAGGCGAGATGATCGACGCGGTGGTCGTCATGCGGCGCTTCGCCGACGCCGATCTCCTGGAGCAAATCGCAAAGGACGGCCGACTGACGCACGACATGGTGGAGTCGCTCGCGCGTCGCGTCGCCAAGACTCATGACGAGGCGGCTCCGGACTATGAGAGGGGCGGCGCGGCGGCGATGCGCCGAGTTCTGGACGACACGGCCCTGAGCCTGCGCCATGCGGCGGCCGCAAGCGCGAAAGAGATCGACGCGTTCGTCGCGCGGCTCGGCGATGCGCTCGATGCGCAAGCCCCGCTTCTCGACAGGCGCAAGGCGCAGGGCAAGGTGCGCCGCTGCCACGGCGATCTGACGCTGCGCAACATCTGTCTGTTCGACGGCGCGCCGACGCTCTTCGACTGTCTCGAGTTCGACGATGAGATGGCGACCATCGACGTGCTCTACGACCTCGGCTTCCTGCTGATGGATTTTTGGCGGGCGGGCTGGCCGGCCTTCGCAAACCTCGCCTTCAACCGCTATCTCGATGCGTGCGACGAGGCCGACGGCCTGCCGCTGCTGCCCTTTTTCATGTCGCTGCGCGCCGCCATACGCGCCCATGTCGAAGCCTCGCAGGGAAACGGCGAACGCGCGCGCCTCTATTTCGGTCTCGCGATGACGCTGCTCGCTCCGGCCAAAGGCGCCGTTATCGCGATCGGCGGCCTCAGCGGGTCGGGCAAGTCGAGCGTCGCCGCAGCGCTCGCGCCATCGGTCGGATGTCCGCCCGGCGCGCGCGTCGTTAACAGCGATCGCATCCGCAAGCGGCTGTTCGGCGTCGCACCGACCGCGCGTCTGCCGCAGGAAGCCTATGCGAGCGAAGTGTCGGCGAAAGTCTATGGCGAAATGTTCAATGAGGCGGCGAGAACGGCCGCGCGCGGCTGGCCGGTCATCGTCGACGCCGTCTTCGATCGTCCCGAAGACCGCGAGACGATCAGAACCGTGGCCGAGCGTGCGGGCGCGCCGTTCCTTGGCGTCTGGCTCGATCTCGATCTGGCGCGGCGCGCAGCGCGCGTCGACGCGCGGATCGATGACGTGTCCGACGCCACCCACGACGTGCTTGAGGCGCAAATGCAGAAAGCCACCGGCGCGATCGAATGGATCAAGCTCGACGCCTCGAAAGACAGGGAAACCATCGTCGCCGAGATCAAGACAGCGTTTGATTTGGCGTTCCTAGCCCCAGTTCCAGATGTCTTTCCCGACGCGCGCTAAGCGCGCGATCGGGAAACCAGTGCAAAACCAGCATTCTTGGATCGGCTCTGGATTCCCGCTCAGGCCTTCGGCCTGTCGGGAATGACAACCGCCGTCTTGCGAGCCGACGGCGAAGCAATCCAGAATCGCGCAACAGCATGGATTGCTTCGGCGCTTATGCGCCTCGCAATGACGGCCATACGTCGAGCTATGGAATAAGCACCGCCGCGCCTTGCAGCCGGCCCTCGCGCAGATCGGCGAGGGCCGCATTGGCCTGCGCCAGAGGATAGCGCGTCACATGCACCTTGAGCGGCAGCGTCGGCGCCAGCGCGAGGAATTCCCGCGCATCGTCGCGCGTGAGATTGGCGACCGAAAGCAGCCGCCGTTCCTCCCAGAGCAGCGCATAGGGAAAGGCCGGAATGTCGCTCATATGAATGCCGCCGCAGACGACGGCGCCGCCCTTCTTCGTGGCGGCGAGCGCGCGCGGAATGAGCGCCCCGACCGGCGCGAAGATCAGCGCGGCGTCGAGCGGCTCCGGCGCGCGCGCGTCCGAATCCTGCGCCGACGCCGCGCCGAGCCACAGCGCGAAATCGGCCGCCGCCCGATCGCCCGGCCGAACGAATGCATGCACGCGCCTGCCCTGCGCGATCGCGATCTGGGCGATGATATGGGCGGCGGCGCCGAAGCCATAGATGCCGATCGCTTCCGCTGGCCCCGCCATCTTGAGCGTGCGCCAGCCGATCAGGCCGGCGCAGAGCAGCGGCGCGAGCGTCGCCGGATCGCCGCTCTCTGGCAGCGGAAAACAATAGGACGCGTCGGCGACGACGTGGGTCGCATAGCCGCCGTCGCGTGTATAGCCGGTGAAGAGCGGATCGTCGCACAGGTTTTCGCGCGCGCTCATGCAGTAGGGACAATGGCCGCAGGTATGGCCGAGCCAGGGAACGCCGACCCGCTGTCCAAGCGGCGCGCCGGTCACGCCGGCGCCGATCGCATCGACGCGCCCGACGATTTCATGGCCCGGAACGAGGGGCAGCTTCGGCTGCGTCAGTTCGCCGTCGACGACATGGAGATCGGTGCGGCAAACGCCGCAAGCTTCGACCTTGATCCGCAATTCGCCGGCTCCCGGCGAGGGCGCGGGCCGATCCTGGAGGACAAGCGGCGCATGAGGCGCCGGCAGAACCATCGCCGACATCATCCCCGTCATTGCAGCGGCTTTCTGAAGAAAAGCCGCGCATGTCCGGGTGGAAAATCCGCGATCTCGCCAGCGCGGGTAAAACCGAGAGCTTCGTAAAAGGCGGCCGCCTGCGGATCGAATGTGTCAACATAGAGCCCGACGCAGAAGCGCTGCCTGGCGATCCGCTCGGCTTCCGCCATCAGCCGGCGTCCCAGGCCACGCCCGCGCTGAGATTGCTCGACCCACAGATGGCGAATATAGAACCAGCGCCAGTGCGAAACGCCGTTCAGGCCGGCGACCAGAGTCCCCTGCGCATCATGCGCGGCAATCGAAACGGGGGTTTCATCGCGCGGCCCGAACCGGACCGCAATATCTTCGCCGAGCCTCGCCGCAAGCTCGGCCGACTCCAGCGGTTCGAGCGTAAGGACGATCTTCTCAATCTCTTCGTTTTTGATCATCATCGCGTCGTGAGACCCGTCCTCGTCCTGCTAGCCCGTCTTATTCACCGAGGGCCTGATTTTGGGCTGGCGAGTGTGGTGTAAGATACTGATTTAGTGTATGGATTGGTTGCTGACGCCGATCCGTTCACGCCATCGCATCGAAGCCACACCCGCCATGC